>DASQPE010000303.1:0-2690 GCA_035644115.1 Gemmatimonadales bacterium | reverse complement strand
TCCGTTATCGGCCTGGCGCGGACCGCCTGGAAGCCGTACGCCTCTGCCCTCTTCTATCAGTTACAGAAAGCCTCGCTTTCCGCTCAACTAAACATCTCGGAAGGGTACACTTTTGGGGACTCCCGCACCTTCACCCGACATCTCGGCATCGCATACGGGTCCGCTGTGGAAACTGCGGAGCTACTGCGGCTGCTCAGGGAAGCCGGGATCCTCGATCCAGACTCGGTGGCCGACGCCGAGAAACGGAACGCCCAGTGCCAGCGACTCATCATGGGCCTGCTCAAGCCCCGTCGAACGCTGCGGTGAGCGGAGCCCGTTTCCCCTTTCACTTTTCACTTTTCACTTTTCACGCTTTTCCCCGCCTCCTCCGCCTTCGTCTGGTGCAGTCGAATGGCCTTGACCCGCCTCCCCTCCATCTCCAGCACCTCGAATACAAACGGACCAGCCGACACCCGGTCTCCGGTCTTCGGCAGGCGGCCCAGCTGCCCGAAGAGATAGCCGCCGAGCGTGGTGTAGTCGGCGTCGCTCAGCTCGGCCTCGTACTCGGTGTTGAACTCGGTGATCGGCATCGCGCCGTCCAGCACGATGCCGCCCGGCGACGTGGCGGGCGGCCCCTCCTGCAGGTCGTATTCGTCGTAGATCGGACCGACGATCTCCTCGAGCAGGTCTTCCATAGTAACGAGCCCGGCGGTCCCGCCGTACTCGTCGAGCACGACGGCGAGGTGGACCTTGAGCCGTTTCATGTCGGCCAGGACATCCTCCACCTCCCGGGTCCCCGGGACGAAGAGCGGTGGCCGCATGATGGTGCGGAGCGGCTGGGCCGGATCCGCCAGCACCCCGCTCAAGATGTCCTTCGCGTGCACTACGCCCACGATCTCGTCGAGTGAATCGGTGTAGACCGGATAGCGGCTCCGCTTCTCCTTCGCGACCTCGTCCGCGGCCTGCTCCACCGTGAGGTCGGCCGGGAACGCGATCATCTCGGTGCGGGGCGTCATCACTTCCTGCGCCGTCTTCTCGCTGAACTCGAAGACGCCCTCGAGCAGCCGCGCGTCCTGCTTGTGCAGGCTCCCACCCTCTTCGCTCTGCTCCACCAGCATCCGAAGCTCTTCCGGCGAGTGCAGCCGCTCCTCCTCGCCGGGCGGATTGATGCCGAAGAAATCGAGCAGCCGGTTGGAGCTGCCCTTGAGCAAGGTGATCGGCACCGCCATCACCCACGAGAAGACGATCAGCGGTCCCGCAGCCCACGATGCGACCGTCTCGGGATAGATCAGCGCCAGCGCTTTCGGCACCAGCTCGCCGAGAATGATGTGAAGGCAGCTGATGATGGCGAACGCGATCAGGGTGGCGACGGAATGGGTGGCGATCGTCGCCAGCGCTCCCGGCAGGCCGCGGAACCACCCATCGATGAGGTGGGCCAGTGCAGGCTCGCCGATCCAGCCGAGTCCCAGCGACGCGAGCGTGATCCCCAGCTGGGTCGCGGAAATGGAGCGGGCCAGTGATTGAATGGCCCGACGGGCGAGGATAGCTTTGCGATCCCCAGCCCGGATGAGCTCGTCCAGGCGCGTCACCCGTGACCGGACCAGCGCAAACTCGGTCGCGACGAAGAACGCGTTGGCCAACACGAGCCCGACGATGGCCAGGAGGCCGAGCGGGATCGAGGTGGGTTGGGCCGGCTCCATACCTGATAAGTCTATAATTTAAGCTAAGTTAGCGCGAGTCCCCGTGATCCGTCGGCTGCACGTCCCCCCGTTTTCCCTGCTCCAGCCGTTCCTGCCCGGTGCGGCGGCGAACGACGACGAGACCCGGGAGCAGGTGTCCCGGATCCTCTCCGGGGTGCGCCAGCGAGGGGATGAGGCCGTCCGGGAGTATACCTGGGAGTTCGACGGTGTCGACCTCCCACCGTCCCAGTGGGAGCTCAAGACCGACACCTGGCAGGGGGCCCTCGACCGGACCCCGGCCCCGGTCCGCGACGCGCTGGTGCTCGCGGCCGATCGCGTTCGCGCCTACCACGAGCGGCAGCGCGACGCCGGCTTCCGCCTAGCCGAGCCCGACGGCACCCTGCTCGGCATGAAGGTGACGCCGATCGACCGGGTCGGCCTCTACGTGCCGGGCGGCAAGGCCTCCTACCCGAGCTCGGTCATCATGAACGCCGTTCCCGCGATCGTGGCCGGTGTCCGCGAAGTGATCGCGGTCGTCCCGCCCACGGGCGTGACCGATACGGTCCTCGCGGCCTGTGCTCTGGCTGGGGTGACTCGCGTCTTTCGGATCGGCGGCGCCCAGGCGATCGGCGCCCTCGCGTTCGGCACCGCAACGGTGCCCCGGGTGGACAAGGTGGTGGGCCCCGGCAACCGGTGGGTGGCCGAGGCCAAGCGCCAGGTCGTGGGCTGGGTCGGCATCGACATGATCGCGGGGCCGACCGAATTGCTGATCCTCGCGGACAGCAGCGCACGACCCGAGCGGGTCGCCGCGGATCTCATCGCCCAGGCTGAGCACGATGAGGACGCCTGCGCGTGGTGCGTGACGCCGGACGAGGCGCTGGCGGACGCCTTGCCCGAGGCACTGGATGCCGCGCTCGAGCGAGCCCCTCGCGCCGCGATCGCGCGGGTTGCGCTCGAACGCCGGGGCCTGCTCATCGTCGTGCCGTCGCTGAGGGAGGGGATCGAAGTGGTCAACCTTCGGGCTCCGGAACA
>DASQPE010000302.1:0-21958 GCA_035644115.1 Gemmatimonadales bacterium | reverse complement strand
CGCGCCCACAGCTCAGGCCGGATGCTGTCGGCCAACTCGATATTCGTCTTGCCGAGCATCACGGCGATGGCGCCGGTGTCGAGCCCCGCGATCCGCGCCTCCTCGATCACCGCGACGAAGTGAATGCGGGCCTCGCGGATCAGTCGCCCGAACAGCGCGGGCCCGTCGGGGCGGTCGCCCAGGGCCAGCGCCAGGAGATAGAGATCGCGCGCGCCATCCAAGCGATGGGCTAAGTAATTACGGGCTTCGGGCGGGAGTTCCCCCGACCGGAGAAGGGTCGGCTCATCCATCATCGGCTCCTTCATGAGTGACCTCAACACACTAACCGGCTGGTCAATACGTCCGAACCTCGTGGACCGGCGCCGAACTGAACCGCCGCCCAGTGTCTGCCTCACCCGAAGCGCAAGCGCACCAGGCCACGCTCAAGGCGGCCAGCTGGGGCTCGTCAGATCCAGGCGCCACACCGGCCCGGAGTAAAGCGGCCCCTCGGCTCGCACAAATGCGGGCACGTCGTCAGTGACGATCCAGGCGTCACTGTCCGGCGGCGCCTTGCCCAGCAGCGTCGCGAAGACCTTGAGCAGGGTCCCCAGCTTGGGCTTGAGCTTGAAGTGGACCGCCGTTTCCGCGTGCTGGCCAAGCATCACTCGTTGCGAGCCAGAGGGTGCGATCTCGAGGCCGATGAGACGCGGCTGGGGTGTGAAGGCCACGATGTGGACGGTCTGGGTGTCGCCCGCGACAAGGTTCATCGCGATGGTGATGGCCAAACCGTTGTAGACATCGGGCGGCAGGTCGAGCTTCCCGGTGTACTGCTCCTCGCCACCGTCCTTGTGCGATTTCGTCTTGACGAGGTACTGCCCGGAGCGCGGCAGGGTCACCTCGAGATCGTTGGCGAACGCGGGGCCGCTTTGGACGAGGTGGTAGTTCTGCATCGTGAAGACGCCATGCTGGGTGAACGTGACGGTCTCCTCGAAGACGGTGGCGTCCGCGAAGTGAAACACCATCCGCCTTTCGACCTCCCGGTCCCGGGCGACCTGGAGTAGATCTCCGTGCGCGAGGAGTGCGCCGCCTGCCGTCCGCAGCTCGAGGAAGCCGTGTTCCGTGCCCTCGGCGTAGCGCACGGGTACCGCGGCGGGTTCGACCCGGCGCTCGCGCTGCTGGGCCCTCGCGGTCGAGAAGACGGCCAGCAGGGCCAGCAGCATCCGCCCGGGTCCTTGCCGGATGGAGGATGGGCGCCGAACCGCGCCATGAAAGAGCGACATGCGAGGTACCCTCCGACACCCAATGAGTACGGGAATGGGGTGACCGCGGTCCGGACAAATCGCCTATGCGCGTGCCGAACCGAGAAGTCAACGGCCGACGCCGCGCCCGCATCGGCGGCCCGGGAATCCCCGGTAGGACGCTCCGCGATATCGCGCGCTCGCAAAGCGGTCCGGAGCTTTTCGTCTGTGGCCGCATTGGCATGGACACTACACCTCCGACTGACCGACCCCTCACTCCGGCTGAAGCGTTCCTTCAGAAGGGAATCCGCCGACTCTCCCGCTGCACGTCCTCTTGACGCTCGCGCGTCACGCCCTATACTGGACTCCCGTCAGAATGCCCTGATCCCCAGTGCGGTCATCATGGTCGCGGAGGCGCTGGGGGGAGCGAATTGCGAAACCGGCTGAGGAAGCTCCTGCTCCGCCGGTTTTTTGTTTCTTACCCATTGTGCGGAGGTATCCAATGTACGCCGTCATCCGCCGCTATGCCTCAAAAGAGCGCGGTCTCACCAAGGACAAGCTGAAGGACCTGCAGCAGCGGATCGATCACGACTTCGTCCCGATGCTCCACGATGTCCCCGGCTTTCACGGCTACTACGCGATGAACGTGAACGATCGCGAGCTCGTCACGATCAGCATCTGCGAGACCAAAGCTGGGGTGACCGAGACGACCCGCCGGGCCGCGGACTTTGTGAAGAAGGATCCGCTGAAAGACGCGCTCGGCACGCCCGAGGTGTTCGAGGGCGACCTCATGATCGTGAAGGAGGCCATCGCCGCTCGCTAGCGCTGGACGGCGATTAACAGGGATACAACTCGGGCCCGTGAGAGTCACGGGCCCGGGCTGCTGGAGGCCGCTAAGGGACTTTCGGTGGCGGAGTCTCGTCCTGTGTCGGAGCCGTCCAGGCTGCGCGTGGACCGGCCTCCGTGGGCCCGGCTCCCGGTCGATCGACGGAAGCCGTCGCGCTGTCGCTCCCGAGAACCACATCGATGTCTACTGCTTTGTTGAATCGCAGCCCCGTTACAATCCGATTTTCATGAAGCCTCCGGGACCGTTGGGGCTGCCCGCAAGCTATGGCGGAGATGAGTGACCGCCAGCCCGCCGACGCCGGCCAGGATCTCCAGCCGACGGCGCCTTCTCCTATATTGAACGCGTATGCCGGACTTCAGCCTGGCTGGCGAGTAGGCAGGGCTCCCTGATTCGGCCTTCCGGAAGGAATTGGGGAAGGCTGGCGATAGCCGGAGGCCGACCATGGGGCGCCCCTCAGGGCGGTCTGAAGATCAGATGAGCCGCTGATGCTCCTATCGCGGTCGGAAGGCCGACGAGGGTCCCCGCTCGGCTGGCTGGTTCTCGCCGTCGCTGTTGCGGCGCTGGTCGTCCGTACGATAGACGTCTTGCTGGTGCTATTCTTTGCGGTCATCCTCGCGGTCTATCTCGATGCCTTCGCCGATTTCCTGCGCCGCGTCCTCGGCGTTCCGCCGACGCTCGGCCTCGCCGCCGGTGTCGCGCTGAGCCTCGGGGCTCTGGTCGGCGTCGTGGTCCTTATCGCCCCCGCGGTCGCGGACCAAGTGAGCGACCTGCTCACCAATCTGCCCACGTACCTCACCGACCTCGACCAGAACCTCAACCGCCTGGTCCGAAGCGTGCCGTTCGTCAGCCGGAGCGTGGCCGCCGACGGCACGCCCGGCCTTCTCGCAACGGCCCTGAGCGACATCTTCGGCTTCTTCCGACGGGCGGCCGTCCCCTACCTCAGGTTCGGGGTCGAATTCCTGATCGAAGGCGTGAGCGTGCTCGTCATGGCGGTCTACCTCTCGCGCCACCCCGGAGTCTACGTCGACGGCATCGTCGCCGTGGTGCCGCCTTCGCGGCGGCGGCTCGCCCGTGAGACCCTCGCGGACCTAGGGAGCACCTTGCGGGCCTGGGTGGTCGGCCAGGTCATTGCGATGATTCTCCTCGGCGGCTTGACGACCCTCGGGCTCTGGGCTCTGGGCGTTCCCTACTTCCTGGCCTTCGGAGTCTTCGCGGGGGTCGCCGCGCTCGTGCCGTTCTTCGGCACTCTGTTCTCCACGCTCCTCCCGGCGCTCTTCGCTCTCGGCGTCTCCGGGCTTCCCAAGGCACTCGCCGTATTGGCCGTCGGGGTCGGAGTTCACCTGATCGAGGCCAACGTCGTGGCGCCGGTCGTCATGGAGCGGCAGGTCAATCTTCCGCCGGTGATCACCATCGCCGGGGTCCTTCTCATCGGGAAGCTGTTCGGGCTGGCCGGGCTCGTGGTGGCGGTCCCGATTCTCGTGCTCGTGCTGGTACTGGTACGGCATATTCTGCTGGGCGAGGTCTACGGTGATCGGGTGAGCGAGACCGAGCCGAGCGCGACCGTTCCCACCTGACCCCTCGGGGGGAGCGCCGACGGGAGCAATGACTATGAGGCACCTCGTCGTGACACCCTGCGCCGCTGCGCTCATGGCGCTCGCTCTGGTCGGATGCGGCAGGGACAATACTGCTACTCAGGTCTTCACTCGGCAGGTACCTGCGACCCCGGCCGCGATCGTGGGGTCGGCGGTCACGACCTTCTCCAGGCACGGCATACCCGTCGCGGTGGCGGACGAGCCGGGCGGCAAAGTACGGACGGCGCCGGTCAACCTTCGTGGGAGTCTCCCGTCGGGCTCGCCAGACGATCGGGTAACCTGCCCGGCCCCCGCCGGGGACACGGCCGGCGCAGCGGATACCGCGCCGGTTACGGTCACCTTCCAGATCAAGGTGAAGCCGGTCCCGGACGGGAGTATTGTCTCGCTCGACGCAACCCGAGAGAACACCAGCAGCCACTGCGTCGTAAAGTCGACCTTCGTCGCTCAGCTGCTGGAAGAGATAACCCAGGGCGCCCGGCGCTCGTGAGGGACAACCTCGACGGCGTGAACGGTGAACGGTAAACGGGGCTGCTCCATGCACCGGGAGCCCTCCGTTGGCCGAACCCCCCCGTTCACCGTTTATCGTTCACGCTTTTCTTGGCTTGGTAGATCGAATCCAGTACCTGCTTCCATACCTCTATCGGCTGCGCTCCTACCAGCAGTCCGCCATCGATATAGAACGTTGGCGTGCTCTGGGCGCCGGATCGCTGCGCCCCTTCCGCATCGGCCTTGAGCTCGTCCCGGGCCGCCGCGCTGGTCAGACACGCCTCGATCGGCTGCCGCGGCGCCCCGGCCGAGTCGGCCAGGGAGAGCAGAAACGGGCCCGGCTCTCGGAGCGGCGCCCAGGTTTCCTGGTACTTGAAGATCAGGTCGTGCAGCGGCCAGAACTTCCCCTGGCGGGCTCCGCAGAGCGCGAGCTCCGCGGCGGCGGCCGCATTGGCGTGCACCGACGTGAGCGGGAAGTTGATGAAGACCCACCGAACCTTGCCGGTGCCGATGTAGCTGCGCTCGAGCACGGGAAAGACGTCCACGCTGTGCTGGCGGCAATAGGGGCACTGGAAGTCGGACATCTCGTACACCACGATCGGCGCGCGGGGCGACCCCTTGGACCGCTCCGCCAGCAGGTCCTTGGCCGTCGCCGCCTGGCCCTGAGGCTTGGCCCCGCCCTGCGCCTGGGCGATCGGGGTCGTGAGACAGAGGAGCGCCACCGCGCCGGCGCCGCGAAGCAGAGCAGCGATTCCGTCCATGGACCTCAGTACTTGGGCCGGCGGGTGCCGGTGTGCTCGGAGAGCATCACGGTGTCGCCGGTCACCCGGACGTTCCAGTACCATTCCGCGTTGGGATCGTTCGCGTCCCACGACCGGGCATAGATCCACCACGGGCCGCCCGCCAGCTTGAAGTGCGCCCAGCCGTCGCGGCCGGTGGTGTCGGTGACCGCCGTAAGAGCACGGGCCCGAGTGATGCCGCGCACGATGCTGTCGTACCCCTGGTAGGTGCTATCTTCCCACAGCCTGACCCGGGCGCGAAGGGTGTCGCTCCGGGAAATGAAGTTTGCCCGCGCCGCGTCGAGCGCCTTCCGGGCCACCTGCTCGCGCTGCTCCGCGTGCGCCAGCTCGGAGCTCTGTTGGCCGAAACGGGCGTACAGGGTGCGGTACTCGGGCGCGTTTCGGGGCAGCGAGTCGAGCCGCGTCTTCACGGAAGCCAGTGCCCCGCGCAGCTTCTCGGTCTCGAAGCTCGCGCTCGCATACTCGGAAAAGGGGATCCGAAACTTTTGGAACAAGGTGTCGAGCTCGGCGGTCGAGGGCCGTGGCGTCGGGGCCGCCGCGGCCAGGGCGCGGAGCACGCTGTCACGATCGTACGGCAACGCGATCAGCCCGACCCCCGCCACCGGCGTGGCGACGGAGTCGGGACCTGGGATCGAGACGCGAATCGCGACGTCTTTTGGCCCATCGCAGGCTGCGATGGCCAGGGCGAGGAGCAACCAGGGGCGTGACACCGCTTAAAGCTACCGCCGCCCTGATGGCGCTTCAACTCATCTCGGCAGGGCCGCTCCCCGCGCAGCAGGACCCGGTGACCCGGCTGTTCCCGGCCCGACCCACCGGCTACGTCACCGATGCCGCCGGCATCGTCGATCAATCCGCCCAAAGCCAGATGGAATCGTTGATCGCCCGGTTGCGCCAGGTCACCGGTGCGGAGATCGCCGTGGTCACCCTTCCAACTCTGGGCGACCGCAGCGAAGCCGAAGTCGCGCTCGCCATCCTCCGGGCCTGGGGGGTCGGGCGCAAGGCCGAGATCGGGGATTCGACCCGGAACGCGGGCCTGGTGCTGCTGCTCGTGCCGCGGCAGGGCGGGCGGGCCGGCTCCGGCGCGATCCGGGTCGAGGTCGGCTACGGCCTGGAAGGCATCGTGACCGACGCCAGCGCCGGCCGAGTCCGCGACCTCATGCTGCCGGCCGCGCGCGATGGCAACTACAGTGAAGCGCTGACGATCGGGGTGCGCGCACTGGTCGGGATCATCGCCCGCGGGTACGGGGTCAACGATTCGGCGCTCTCGGCCGCTTCTCCTCCGGTGGCCGAGCGCGGGATCCGCTTTCCCTGGTGGCTGCCGCTCATCCTGATCTGGTTCGTCTTCACGCTCGCGAGCCGGTTGGGTGGTCGCGGGCGCCGCATATATTGGGGGGGCGGACCCTGGATCGGCGGCGGTTGGGGCGGTGGTGGCGGTTGGGGCGGTGGTGGCGGCGGCGGATTCGGTGGATTTGGGGGTGGAGGTGGTGGCGGCGGTGGCGGAGCCGGAGGGCGGTTCTGATGGATCAGGCAATCGTACGGGTAGTCGAACCGTTCCTCGCCGAGGTCGATGCCGCGCTGGGCGCGACCTACACGGCGATCCTCTTCGGCTCGGCCGCGCGCGGCGACTACGTGGCCGGGCGGTCGGATCTGAACCTGATGCTCATCCTCGAGCGGGCCGATACGGCTGAGCTGGCCCGGCTCCGGCCCGCGTTCACCCGGTGGCGCAAGGCGGCTCCCGGACTGCCGCTGGTCATCTCCCGGCAGGAGTGGCTCCACGGCGTTGACGTCTTCCCGATCGAGATCTGCGATCTGCGTGCGTCGCATCAGGTTCTGCGCGGTCCCGATCTGGTCGACCATTTGCGGCCGGACCCGGCCGACCTCCGGCGGGCGCTGGAGAAGGAGTTCCGCGGCAAGCTGCTGCGGCTGCGGCAGCGCTACGCGGGAGAAAGCGACGCCCGCCTCGGCGACTGGGCCGGCGGGACCATGAGCGCCATCGTGCTGTTCTTCCGTTGTCTGCTCGGTCTCATGGGGCGCCCGGCTCCGGCCGAGCCCTCGGACGTGATCGAGGCCGCGGCGGGGCTGTTGGGCTTCGACCCGGCGCCGCTCCTGAGAGTGCTGGCCTGCCGCACCAAGCCCAAGACGCCGCTCACCGCGAGCGACTTCGAGGCATACCTCGCCGCGGTGGAACGGGCGGCGCAGTTCACCGACCAACTCGAGCTCGGAGGCCAGCACTCATGATGCGCACCCGTCTGTCGTCCCGCACGGCGCTCCTTGGCACGGCCCTGTTGCTGACCGGCGGGTGCGGCTACAACCGGATGCAGTCCATGGACGAGCGGATCAACCAGGCTCAGGGGCAGATCCAGACCCAGCTACAGCGTCGCGCCGATCTGGTTCCCAACCTGGTGAACACGGTGAAGGGCGTAACCAAGCAGGAAGACACGGTGTTCATCTCCATCGCGAACGCGCGCGCACGGCTGTCGGGCGCGGTGCAGGCGGGCAACGTGGAGGGCATGGCGGCGGCCAACGACCAGCTGAGCGCCGGGCTGGGCCGGCTGCTGGCCATCTCGGAGAACTATCCCCAGCTCCGCTCGAGCGAGAACTTCCGGCAACTCCAGGATCAGCTCGAGGGCACCGAGAATCGCATCGCAGTGGCGCGGACGGATTACAACACGGCGGTGGGCGAGTACAACGCCTTCATTCGCCGCTTTCCCTACAACCTGACCGCCAAGATTTTCGGATTGGACAAGACGCGCCCATACTTCGCGGCGCAGGCGGGGGCGCAGGAAGCGCCGAAGGTGCAGTTCTAGTCGGTCACCACCGACTCGGGCATCACGTATCGCAGCGGATCCACCGGCCGGCCGTTCACGTGCACCTCATAGTGCAGGTGGGGACCCGTCGCCAGGCCCGAGTTGCCCACCAGCGCGATCCGGTCACCCCGCTGCACCCGCTGTCCCTGGTGCACCAGAATCCGCGACGTGTGAGCGAACTTGGTCGTGATGCCGAAGCCGTGGTCGATTTCGACCACGTTCCCGTAGCCGGCTTCCCATCCGGTCGAACGCACGACGCCGGCAGCCGGGGCCTCGATCGGCGCGCCCATTGGCGCCGAGACGTCGATGCCTTCGTGCGGCCGGGCAATGTGAAGAATGGGGTGCTCCCGCATCGCGGAGAAGGCGCTCGAGAGCCAGCCCTGGGTCGGCATGATCGACGGCGTGGCGGCCAGCCGCTGGGTGTGGGCGGCCAGGCTGTCGGCTGCCGCGCTGAACGAGGAGGCGAGCAGGTTGGCCCGGCGGATGAGCGCGTTGGCGTCCACTCGCACGTCGGCCGTCTTGCGGAGCAGGGGGGTCGAGTTGTGTCCCGGCGAGCTTCCCGAGACCACTGGCCCGCCGATGCCGGCCGCCTGGACCTGCGGGTCGATCGGCTCGAGGCTGGCGAGCAGGCGAATCTTGCCGTCGCGTTGGGAGATGCGGGCGATGGTATCGGACAGAGTGGTCAAGCGGCCGTGGAGCTCGCCCAGCTCGACGGCAAGCCGCTGATTCTCCGATTCCAGCCGGGCGGTCCGGTTCAGGTCCACCCGGCGGGATACCGTCGCGGTTCCCACCAGCAACGCGACCACCACCAGCCCGACGACCAGGCCGGCCGTCAGCTTCACGGCGCCCCACGACAGCTCGACGACCTTGGACGGCTCCGCCGAGTGAGGCACGAGCACCAGAGTCCAGCGACGCTTGGCCATCAGTCCAGGTCTACCACGTGGATTCTCCTGCTGAGACGCACCGCGTTATTCCCACACTAGCGGATCGAACCGCCTGATCGCTGTGGGCCCGGACATAGCGGCCTGGGAAACCAACTGGAACGGTCCTGCGGTGGGCTTCAACCCGTTCCGAAAGGCAGGCTAAAGTCATGCCTGCCCAAAGTCTTGTCAAGTCGAGTGCGCGAGCGGCTAACCTTTTGACGACCTCGTCCTTCACACCTCAATCGTTAACTGTCAGGCAGGCGCCGGCTTGGGGAACAGGACCTCAGGCTTCGTGGTAGCTGTGCCAGCGACCGGCGGCTGCCCCACTGAAGCCCACTGCGCGGCGGCGGCCTCGCCCGGCTGACCAAGGGCCTGCCAGAGAGTTTGCGCCTTGCCCGGGGTGAACGGACTTGCCATCAAGGCCAGCCGGTACAGACACCGAGCCAGCCCCCCCAGGACCGCGTTCAAGTCGGGATCCTTCCCCTCCTTGGCCAGGGTCCACGGCGCCGACTGCTGGATGTACAGGTTTGCCCGCGACACCAGCTCCCAGGCCGCCTCAGCGCCCCCCCGCAGGTCAAGCCGGTCCATGGCCTCGGCGTACCGGGTGACGGCTGTCTGGCCGGCCTGCTCCAGCCACCCGCCCGATCCGTCCGGGACGGTGCCGCCACGATAGCGGGTCAGCATCGCTAGCGACCGGGACGCCAGGTTGCCGAGCCCGTCCGCCAGGTCGGCCGTGTACCGCTCGTCGAATCGCTCCCAGGTGAAATTGCCGTCCGCCTCGAACCCGACCTCGCGAAGCAGGAAGTAGCGCAGCGCGTCCGGCCCATGGCGCTCGATCGCTTCGTCCAGGCTCACGGCCGTGCCTGCTGACTTGGACACTTTGGCGCCACCCCACTGCACGTAGCCGTGGGCCCATACCTCGCGCGGAAGCGCCAGGCCGGCGCTCAGCAGCATGGCCGGCCAGATGATGCAATGGAAGCGAGTGATTCCCTTGCCGATCACGTGGAGATCGGCCGGCCACAGTCGCTCGTACCCGGCGTCGGGATATCCCGTGCCGGAGAGATAGTTGATGAGCGCGTCGAACCACACGTAGACCGTCTGCTCGGAGTCGCCCGGAAACGGAATCCCCCAGGAGAGCCGCTGGCGGGAGATCGATAAGTCCTGGAGGCCGTCTTCCAGCACCCGAACGACCTCGTTGCGGCGGATCGCCGGCTCCACGGCGAGCTCACCTGCGCGGATCCGCCGCAGGATCTCGTCGCGGTAGCGGCTCAGGCGGAAGAAGTAGTTCCGTTCCTTGGTGTGCAGCAGCTCGAGATTGGGGTGCTCTTCGCAGTGCCCGTTGATGATCTGAGCCTCCTGCTTGAACTCCTCGCACCCCAGGCAATAGAGCCCTTCGTACACGCCGGTGTAGACGTCGTCGGGGCTGCGGGCTCGGATCTGCTCGATCAACGCGATCGTGGCGCGGTGATGGCGGGGCTCGGTGGTTCGGATCCAGTCATCGTGGGAGCACAGCAGCTGGCGCCAGGTCCCGTCGAACCGCTCGGCGAGCGAGCGCACCCAATCCGCGGTCGGCACGCCGGCGCGCTCCGCCGCCTGCGCCACCTTCTGGGCGTTTTCGTCCATGCCCATCAGGAAGTGCACCTGATCGCCCCGCAGCCGGCGATACCGGGCGATGCAGTCGGCCCCGATCTTCTCCAGGGCGTGGCCGAGGTGCGGCTCGCCGTTCGAGTAGTCGATGGCGGTCGTGAGGTAGAACTTGGCCACTCAGGACTCGGGAGTTGGGGGCTCGCCGGTGGGTCCCCGTCCGCCCCGCCGCCGGCGCCGGCGGTGGGGTGGATGGGCGTCGATGGATGGGGCCGCACCGTTGCCGGCCCCGTTGGGTGGACTGGCGGCCGGGCCGAGCGCGGCCGCCGGCACGATGGCCGGCGCCAGCACGACGATGGGGGCCGGCGCGGGGACGTTCACCGGCTGGAGGGCCCGGCTCTCGGCAGTCGTCACCACTGCGCCCAGCCGCTCCACTTCTTCCCGCAGCTGCTCCAGTGGGATGATCCGGGTACCGTGCTCTTCGCTCCGGAGAAAGACCCGCTCGCGGAAGATGTCCACCGCGATCACCTTCTCCCCGCCGACCGCGGTCTCGAGCATCTTCCCTTCCTTGGGGAACCGCTTCCGCGCGGTCACGTAGAACTCGTGCTCGTACTTGAGGCAGCAGAGCAGCCGGCCGCAGCCGCCCGAGATCTGCGACGGATTGAGCGAGAGGTGCTGGTCCTTGGCGAGGCCCAGGTTGACCGGGGAGAGCTCGGTGAGCCAGGTGGAGCAGCAGTACTCCCGCCCGCATCGCCCCACGCCGGAGAGCCGGGCCGCCTCGTCGCGCACGCCGATTTGGCGCAGCTCGATGCGGGTGCGGAAGAGCGACGCGAGATCGCGCACCAGGGCCCGGAAATCCACCCGCTTTTCCGCCGTGAAGTAGATGGTGAGCTTGTTCCGGTCCCATTGCCACTCGGTGTCGCTCACCTTCATCACGAGGCTATGGGTACGGACCCGCTCGATCACCTTGCGCCGTACGTCTTCCTCCGAGCGGCGGGCCTCGTTGTGCTGGCGGATGTCGTCGGGGGTGGCGCGACGGAGAACCGCCTTGAGCGGTTCGTCGGGCGAGGGTGCGGCGGTGTCGCCCGGCGCCGGGCCTACTGCGCAGCTGGTGCAGGAGGAGCCGCACTTCTTGGTCGCGACGTCGCCGATGGCGGTGACCTTGGCGAAGTCCTTGCCCCGCTCGACCTCGATGATGACCGGCTCCTGGACGCGAAGCGGCGCCGAGTCGTCCGACCAGGTGAAGTACCCCTTGCGGGTGCCCTTGAAACGGACCTCGATTGTCTGTGGCATCAGGCTTCGCTGAACACGCCCATCGCGGCGTACTTCTCCGCGCGGCGCTTGACCAGCTTCTCCGGCCGGATTTTCCGCAGCTCGGTGACGTGGCGGATCAGCGCTTCACGGAGCCGCTCGCCGGCCGCGTCGGGATCCACGTGGGCACCCCCCACCGGCTCCGGCACCACTTCGTCGATGAGCTTGAGCCGGAGCAGATCCTCCGCGGTGAGCTTGAGGGCCGCCGCCGCCCGCTCCCGCTGGCTCGAGTCCTTCCAGAGGATCGCGGCGCACCCCTCCGGCGAGATGACCGAGTAAACCGAATTCTCCAGCATGAGCACGCGGTCGGCGACGCCCAGCGCGAGCGCGCCGCCGGAGCCGCCCTCGCCGATCACGCAGCTCACGATCGGCGTCTCCAGGCCTGCCATCTCGAGGATGTTGCGCGCCAGCGCCTCCGACTGTCCCCGCTCTTCGGCGCCCAGGCCCGGGTACGCGCCCGGGGTGTCGATGAGGGTGAGCACCGGCGCTCCGAACTTTTCCGCCATCTCCATCAGGCGAAGTGCCTTCCGGTAGCCCTCGGGGTGCGGCATGCCGAAGTTGCGCTTCAGGTTTTCCTTGGTATCCCGCCCCTTCTGGTGGCCGATCACCATCACCGAGATCCCGGCGAGCCGGGCCCAGCCTCCCACGATGGCCGGGTCGTCGCGGAACAGCCGGTCGCCGTGCAGCTCGATAAAATCGGTGAAGATGGTGCTCAGGTAGTCGAGGGTGTACGGCCGGCGGGGATGGCGGGCCACCATCACGCGTTGCATCGGGGTGAGCCCCTGGTAGATCTCGGCTCGCAGTCCCTCGAGCTTGCTTTGAAGACCCTGGAGCTCCCCCTCTACGTCGAGCTGTCGCTCCTCACCCAGCCGCTTGAGCTCTTCGATCTGCTTTTCCAGCTCGAGCAGCGGCTTCTCGAACTCCAGGGTGTACGTCGGCGGCATGCCTCAGCCCGCTTTCACGTAGTGGACGGCGTCGGTGCCCAGCAGGTCGCGGAGGGCTCGCACAAGCTCGTCTCCCGCCGCGACGCGCATGCGCTTCGCGCGGAGCCGGACGGCTTCGCCGTTTCCATCGGACCACTCAATATAGACAGGGACCGGCCCGGGATGGGCGCTGCAGAGCGCCGCCGCCGCCTTGAGCGCGTCGGGCTTGGGCGCGGCGGGGGCGCCCCATCGGAGGCTCAAGCCGACCGCGCCCGAGGCCTTCAAGTCGTCGAGCGGGCGGGCGGATTCGACCACGAACGGCGCCCGGTCCTCGCCCCGGTCCCGCGTGCTGTAGCCGCCGGTGAGCAGGAGCGCCCGGTCCGGCAGCACCACCTGGTTCAGGCGGGCCCAGGCCTCGGGAAACACGATCGCCTCGGACGTGCCGTGGAAATCCTCCAGCACGATCCGGGCGTACTCCTTGCCCGTCTTCTTCGAGATCTGCCGCTTCACCGCGGTGACCACGGCCGCGACGTTGACGGAGTGCTCGCTCCACTCGCCCAGGGTCGCGGTGGTGCGGGACCCGAACAGCTCCACCTCGTTGCGAAACCGCTCGAGGGGGTGCCCCGAGATGAAGAACCCGAGCACCTCCTTCTCCCGTACCAGCCGCTCGGCCTCGGTCCACAGAGGCACCTCGGGCAGCACGAACGGGCCCGACCGATGGTGCGGCGCGGCCTCGCCGAACAACGAGGCCTGACCCGCCTCCCGCTCCTGCTGCTGAAGCTGCGCCTCCGCGAGCACGTGATCGAGCGCCTCGATGAGCTGCTTGCGGTGACCGCCCAGCGAGTCGCAGGCGCCGGCGGCTACCAGCGACTCGAGCACCCGCTTGTTGCACGCCCTGAGATCGACCCGCTCGACCAGTTCGGGCAGCGAGCGGAACGGTCCCTGACGGCGGGCCTCCAGAATCGACTCGATCGCGCCCCGGCCCACGTTGCGCACCGCGCCGAGCCCGAAGCGGATCCGGTGATCGCCCACCACGGTGAACTTCCAGCCCGACTCGTTCACGTCCGGCGGCAGCACCTCGAGCCCGAGCTCGCGGGCCTCGTTGATGTACTGGACCACCTTGTCGGTGTTGCCGATTTCCGAGGACAGGAGCGCGGCCATGAACTCGGCCGGATGATGCGACTTGAGCCAGGCGGTCTGGTAGGACAGAACCGAGTAGGCGACCGAGTGCGACTTGTTGAACCCATAGCGGCCGAAGGTGACGATCTGGCGGCCCAGCTCCTCGACCACCGCGCGAGAATGGCCCTGCGCCGCGGCGCGTTCGACGAACTTCGCCACTTCCTGGTTGGCCAGCTCCTGGTCCTTCTTGCCGACCGCCTTCCGGAGCACGTCGGCTTCGGCCAGGGTGAAGCCGGCGAGCACGTTGGCGATCCGCATCACCTGCTCCTGATAGGTGATGACGCCGTAGGTCGGCTCCAGGATGTCCTTGAGGAGGGGGTGCAGATAGGTCACCCGCTCCTGGCCCAGCTTGCGCTTGATGAAGACCGTGTGCATCCCCGCGTCGAGCGGGCCGGGGCGGAGCAGGGCGTTGCAGGCGACCAGGTCGTCGAACCGATCGCACCGGATGGCGCGGAGCGTCTCGGTGGCGAGCGGCGACTCGAACTGGAAGATGCCCGCCGTGCGCCCGTCCCGGAGCAGCTGATACGCCGCCGGATCGTCGAACGGGAGCGCGTCCATGTCGATGGCGTCGCCGGTCCGCTGGCGAATCATTTCGCCCGCGTCCTGAATCACCGTCAGGGTCTTGAGGCCGAGCATGTCCATCTTGAGCATGCCGACCTTTTCCAGCGCGACCATGTCGTACTGGGTGATGATCGCGTCCTCGCCGTCGGCGGCCTGGCCCGCGCCCTTGGTCGGCGCGGTGCACACCGGCACGTACTCGGCCAGCGGTCCCGGTGCGATGACGACGCCGGCCGCGTGAACCGACATGTGGCGCGAGATGCCCTCGATGCGCGAGCTCAGGTCGATCAGTCGTTGATAGGTCGCGTCTCCCCGGATCAGGTCCTTGATCTCGGTGATCTTCTCCGCGGCTTCGGGGATGGTGAGGCTGTAGGCCGGCCCCGAGGGAATCAGCTTGGTCAGCCGGTCGGCATCGCCCGGGGCGATCCGGAGCACGCGGGCGACGTCCTTGACCGCCGCTCGCGCCTTCATGGTCCCGAAGGTGACGATCTGGCCCACGCTGTCCCGTCCGTATCGCTCCCGGACGTACTCGATCACCTCGCCCCGCCGCTCGAAGCAGAAGTCCACGTCGATGTCGGGCATCGACACCCGCTCCGGATTGAGGAACCGCTCGAACAGGAGATCGAACTTGAGGGGATCGACGTTGGTGATGCCGAGGCCGTAGGCGACCAGTGACCCGGCGGCGGATCCGCGGCCCGGCCCAACCGGGATGCCGCGAGCCCGCGCCGCGGCGATGAAGTCCTGGACGATCAGGAAATAGCCAGCGTAGCCCGCCCGGTTGATGACTCCGAGCTCGTACTCCAGCCGCTCCCGGACCGCCGGCGGCAGCGGCGTTCCGTAGCGGCGCTCGGCGCCGGTGGTGGCCAGGTGTTCGAGCAGGGCCTCGTCGGTCGCGTATTCGGCCGGCCGGGGGAAGCTGGGCAGGTAATAGCGCTTCTCGAAGGAGAACTCGCACAGCTCCGCGACCCGGGCCGTGTTGTCGAGCGTCTCCGGGTGATCCTGGAACAGCGCCCGCATCTCCCTTTCAGACTTGACGTACGATTCCTGTCCCAGAAAGCGGAACCGCTTGGGGTCGTCCAGGTCGGCGCCGGTGCCGATGGCAAGGAGCACATCGTGCGCTTCCGCGTCCTCCCGGCGCAGGTAGTGCGCATCGTTGGTCGCCACCACGCCGATCCCGAGCTCCTGCCCCAGCCGCAGCATGCCCTCCATGACCACGCGCTCTTCTGGGATGCCGTGCTGCTGGATCTCGAGCCAGAAGCCTTCCGGCCCGAACTGCGCCGCGAACCATTCCGCACTCTTCTTGGCCTCGTCATAGCGGCCTTGCCGGAGCCAGAGGGCGATCTCGCCCGACAGACAGGCGGCCAGGCACACGATGCCCTCTCGGTGCTGCTCGAGCACTTCCTTGTCGATGCGGGGGCGGCGGTAGAACCCCTCGGTGAAGCCGATCGACGAGAGCCGGACCAGGTTGTGATACCCGGTGCGGTTGCGGGCCAGAAGCACCAGGTGGCTGTAGTGGGCCGGCGCCCCGGCGGGCTTCTGCTGGTCTCGTCGCGAGCCGAAGGCGAGATACGCTTCGAAGCCGAGGATCGGGCGGACCTTCTGCGCCGTGGCGGCCTCGTGGAACGCCCAGGCAGCGTGCAGGTTGCCGTGGTCGGTGACGGCCAGGCTGTCCATTCCCAGCTTCTTGACGTGCGCGACCAGCTCGGGGATCCGGTTGGCGCCGTCGAGCAGGGAGTATTCCGAATGGGTGTGAAGGTGGACGAAGCTCATTCGTTAACTGCGTGAAAAGTGAAGAGTAAAAAGTGAAAAGGGGACTCCGCGAACGCTCAGACCTCCCTTTTCACTGTTCACTTTTCACTTTTCACACTTTTCTCCTTCCCTGGACTCCAGTTCCTTCCAGACATCTTCTACCGCGACTCCCCTGCCCTGGAGCAGGACCAGCACGTGATAGAGCAGATCCGCCGTCTCCGCCGCGAGCCTCGCCTCGTCTTCCGCCAGCGCGGCGACGACCACCTCCGCGGCTTCTTCGCCCACTTTTTGCGCGATCGCCGGCGGTCCGGCATCGAGCAGGCGCACCGTGTAGGATCCGTCCGGGCGGGTCGCTGCCCGGGCGCGGATCCGCTCCGCCAGCCGCCCGAGGATGTGGCCGCCGGGATCCGGCGTGTGGGCCGCATCGCCCGTCGTCGTCACCACCCTGGCAAAGCAGGTCCGGTCCCCGGTGTGGCACGCCGGCCCCGATTGGTCGACCCGATACAACACCGTATCGCCGTCACAGTCCAACCGGATCTGGCGTACCCGTTGCACGTGCCCGGAGGTCTCCCCCTTCCGCCAGAGGGCCTTCCGCGAGCGGCTGAAATAGTGGGCCAACCCGCTTGCCCGGGTACGTTTGAGGGCTTCCTGGTCGGCGTAGGCGACCATGAGAACGTCCCCGGAGCGGCTTTCTTGCGCCACCACGGGGACGAGCCCCTCGGCATCGAATTTGACCTGAGATAGCCAAGCGTCGTCGGACACTGTGACAAGGTACCGGCAGGTCCGATGATTGTCAAAGCCGTTGTCCTGTCGTATCTTGCTGAGTTCTAACCCGGTCCACACCCCTGCCGGAGCAGGCCTCCCGTGTCACACAAGAACGCGCTGGCGCAGGTCCTCGCTGCGGCGTTTCTGGCCGCCTGCGGTAACGATACTACGGGCACTACCCCTCCTCCGAATCTCAGCTGCGCGCAGGTGACTCCGACCACGCTGGACCCGGGGGTGGCACGGGTGTTCGACCCGAACGCAACCACCGCCTGTGTCGCGGTGCCGTCGGTGCCGGCCGCCGGAAGCAGCGGCGCCGAGTACCTGTACGTCGCCCTGGGGGCGGCAGGCACGGAAGTCAGCCCAGCTCTCACGGCCCAGTACGTCATCGCGGGTTCCTCCCTCACTGGCTCCACGGCCGACCAGGCCCCGCTGTCCTCGCCGGTCTTGAGCGCGTTCAAGCCGCAGCTCACGGCCCAGCAGTTCCACGCCATGCTGCGCCGCCGGGAGAAGGTGATAGCGCGCGATCCGGGCACGCTCGCATTTCGCACCGCCCGACTGCAGGCCGCGGCGGCAACCGTGCCTCCCCCGGTCCCGGGCAGCCAGAGGACCTTTCTGGTATGCCGGAACTCGAACTGCGATGCGCCCTTCGTGCAGGTGACCGCGACCGCCAAGCATGTGGGCGCCAAGGTGGCGATCTACCTCGACGACGCGGCCGTGACCACGCAGCGCTACACCGACGCCGAGCTCGTCAACGTCGGGGACATGTTCGACAAGTTCCTCTATCCGATCGACACCACCAATTTCGGGCGCGAGTCCGATATCGACGGCAACGGGGTCGTGTATGTGTTGCTGTCGCCTCAGGTGAACAAGCTGAGCGGCAACTGCAACAGCACCAACAGCGTCATTCTCGGCTTCTTTTTCAGCGCCGACCTCGTGCCCACCCAGCAGGGCTCCAACGCGGCCGAGATTTTTTACAGCATCGTCCCCGATCCGGCCAACCCCGCCTGCACGATCTCGAAGTCGTTCGCGCTGGACATCCTGCCGCCGACGTTCATCCACGAATTCCAGCACATGATCAGCTTTGGGCAGCACGCCCTGATCCGCGGGGGCGGCGCGGAGGACAATTGGCTGAACGAGGGCCTGTCGCATTACGCGGAAGAGCTTGGCGGACGATTGATTCCCGATGCCCAGAACCCTACGCTCGGGCGGTCGCCGACCACGCTGACCCAGTTCGCATTCACCGACTACGACGTTGCCTATCAGTACCTGACCAATCCGGAGAGCCTTGCGCTGCCGCAGACCGACGATGGGGTCGCCTCCCTGCAAGGAGGCCCGAACTTTCTGATGGTCCGCTGGCTGGCCGGACAGTTCGGCACTACCACGCCTGACGCGAGCACGTTCCTGGTGAAGGGCACCGATTTTACCCAGAAGCTCGAGCACACGAGCCTGGTCGGCGCGGCCAATGCGGCCCAGCAGAGCGGGCAGCCGTTCGATTCACTGGCGACCTACTGGCAGCTGGCCAACTACCTGGACGATCTACCGGGTTTCACGACGGCGAACCCGCGGCTCTCCTATCCGGATATCAATCTCCGATCCTTGTTTGCTCAGCTGCATCAGGCGCTCCCGTCCACGTATACCCGGGCATATCCGTTGATTCCCGACAGCACCAAAACCGGGAGCTACCAGCGCGCGGGCACCCTGCGCCAGGTATCGGGCCACCACGTGCGCATCATCCAGGCGGCCGGTGCCGCCGGGGTGCAGTTCCTGCTCACGGGGCCGGCAGGCGCGGCCATCTCGTCCACCGTCGTTCCCCGCATCGGCCTGGTGCGGATCCGCTGACCGGGCCGGGATGGGCCGCGGCTGCATGATCTTCCTCATTGTCATCGGCGCGTTGATGGCCGGCTACAGCACCGCGTACGTCGCGAGCGAGGACGTCCGCTACATCACTCGCGCCGGCATCGAGGAGAGCCGTATCCTGCGGGCGCGGCGACCCATTGCCGATCTCGCTGCCAGTCCCACCACCCCGCCCGAGCTGCGGAGCCAGCTCCGGCTCGTGGTCGACACCCGCGACTACGCGGCGAGCCTGGGCCTCGCGGCCAAGCAGACCTACACGACCTATTCTGACGTGGGACGGGACACGCTCCTGCTCAATCTCTCGGCAGCGCCCAAGGACTGCATCTGCCCCTATACCTGGAAGTATCCCATCGTCGGGCGGATTCCCTACAAGGGCTTCTTCGACGTTCGCGCGGCGCAGCGGGAAACCGACCGGCTCGCGGCGCGGGGCTACGACGTGTATCTGCGGCCGGCGGCGGCATTCTCTACGCTGGGGTGGTTCAACGATCCACTGCTGTCCACGGCGCTCACTCCCGATTCCGTCGAGCTCGCGGCGCTGGTGTTTCACGAGATCGCGCACAACTCGCTATACGTAAAGAGCGCGACCCCGTTCAACGAAAGCTTCGCGCAGCTGGTCGCATACCGGGCAGCCGAGCATTTCTTTCGGGCTCGAGGCGATTCGGCAGCGGCGCAGCGGGCCGCCGACCGGTGGCATGACGAGATCGTGCTGGGGGAGTACTACGACTCCCTGGTGGGTCATCTGACCCCTCTTTACCAGTCCCATCCTCCGCCCGAAGTGCTGGATTCCGGCCGGTGGGCCGCGGCGAGATGGGCCCGGGCGCAGCTCGAGGGCCCGGTCGGCGCGCGGCTCAAGACCTACCACATCGGTCGCCTGGCCGAGCGTCCGGTCAATAACGCGCAGCTGGTGGGGGCGCGGATCTACCGCACCAGGCTCGACCTGTTCGACCGCTGGTACCAGCGCAACGGCGCCGACGTGGGGAAGAGCGTGGCGGCGCTTCGGGAGCTGATGGGCGACGCGGAGGGCGACAGCGCGCTCGCCCGGCTGGCCCGGGCGGTGGGCGACTCGGTTCAGACCGGCGGCGAGCCCGGGCCCCAATGACGAGTGAGAGGTCAGAGGGAAATAATCCCTCTGACCTCTCACCCGGTCCCTTCATCCCTGAGAGACTCTCAGCCTGACGCGCTTACTGCTTCGGCTTGGTGGTGTCGCTCGCCGCGCTCCACTTCCCCTTCTTCTTCTTGCCCTTGGTCGTATCCGCGCTGGTGTCCGACGTGGTCGCGGTGTAGCCGGTGTCGGTCGTGGCGGAGGGAGTCGGCGCGGGAGCCATGGACTTGGTGGTGTCGAGCGCGCCGGTCTCGACCGGCGGATTCTGCTGGGGCGGCGGGGCAGCCGGCTGCTGCTGCGCCGAGGCCGTCGCGGTCATAACCGCCAATGCAGCGGCCCCCGCGAACGTGGCAAGACTGCGATTCATGTATGACCTCCGTCTATTAGGAACTATCCTTCGGGAAGTCCGCCGGACCCCGGCGGTTGTGCCGCGCATGGTGAGCCTACTCCCCGTCGACCGTCCCCGCAGTGACTCAAGTCACGCAGGGCTCGACTTCTCACCTTCGACGTATCGCTATACCTTACTTGGGTTATGGACAACGACTTCGCATCCCGCGAGCAGGACCGAATGCTGCGCGAGCTCGGTGAGTTCCTCTCGATCCCGAGCGTCAGCACCCTCCCCGATCACGCCGGCGATTGCCGCGCCGCCGCCCAATGGCTGGTGGCCGAGCTGGGCCGACTGGGGTGCCCGGTGGCGACCCTTATCGAGGGCAACGGCCACCCGGTGGTCTGGGCCGAGAGCCCGACGGTAGAGGGCAAGCCGACATTGCTGGTGTACGGGCACTACGACGTCCAACCTCCCGACCCCCTGAACGAGTGGTTGTCGCCTCCGTTCTCGCCTACCGTGCGCGATGGGAACCTGTACGCCCGCGGCGCCGCCGACGACAAGGGTCAGGTCTACTGCCTGCTCAAGGCCTACGAGGCCGTGCGCGGCCCCGACGGCAAGCCGCCGCTCAACTTCCGTTTCATCTTCGAAGGCGAGGAGGAATGCGGCGGCCAGGTGATCTTCGACCTCCTGCGCCAGGAGGGTTGGCGGACCGCGGTGGACGCCGCGCTGGTCGCCGATATGTCCTTCTATGCGCGGGGGATTCCCGCCGTCTATACCGCGCTTCGCGGCATGTGCTACGCGGAGATCGTAGTGCGGACGCTGGAGCGTGATCTGCATTCGGGCACCTACGGCGGCGTTGCACCCAACGCGATCGAAACCCTGATTCGGATGCTGACGGAGCTCAAAGACGAGAGCGGCCACATCCGGATTCCCAAGCTCTACAAGGACGTTCAGCCGCCCGCCAAGTCGGAGCTCAAGGCGTGGAAGAAGCTGCCGTTCGACAAGCGGCGCTATCTGGAAACCGAGGTCGGGGCGAGGGCGCTCACCGGGCTCAAAGAGTACAGCGTCTTCGAGCGAACCTGGGCGCTGC
Source organism: Gemmatimonadales bacterium (assembly GCA_035644115.1). Lineage (GTDB taxonomy): Bacteria > Gemmatimonadota > Gemmatimonadetes > Gemmatimonadales > GWC2-71-9 > DASQPE01. The sequence continues at coordinate 843 of DASQPE010000302.1, read as the reverse complement.
CCACATTCGAGATCCACGGCATCCGCGGCGGGTTTACCGGCGAGGGGGCCAAGACGGTGATTCCCGCCGAGGCGATCGCGAAGGTAAGTCTGCGGCTGGTTCCCGGGCAGACGCTCGAACGGGTGCAACGGCAGCTGGCTCGTGCAATCGCGCGGGTGACGCCAAGGTATGCCGACGTCGAGGTGCGCCTGCTGCACGGGGGCGACCCGGTGGAGGTAGACACCAGCGACCCCGTGTTCGACGTGCTGGATGCCGCCTTCGAGGAGGTCACCGGCCGGAGAGCCGTGCGGGCTCGGGCCGGGGGTTCGATCCCGATCGTGCCCGAGCTGGGCGCCTCGGGGGCGCCGGTGCTGCTCACCGGCATCGGCCTCCCGGACGACTGCCTCCACTCGCCCAACGAGAAGCTCGAGCTGGACCAGCTGTGGACCGGCATCGCCGTCTTCGGACGGTTTTTCGAGCTGCTGGGACAGCGGGAGGGTCAGCGGAGAGCGGAGGCAGAGCCGACCGAGGAAGCGGTTACAGCCTAGGATCATTCCTCGGGCGGCAGCGTCTCCTTACGAATCGGGCCGGAGTAGCGAGCTTCGGTTCGGGCATGCAACTCGTCGACACCGATCAACGCCCGCACCGACGCGATGATGCCCGCGACGACGTCATCGGCCCAATAGGGGTCCGGACGCTCGGCCGCGGGCAATTTGCTTGCGCTGCTTTCGAGATACCGGATGGCCGTAGTGATCCACTCGGTTTGGGCCGCGGCCACCGTGGCCCAGGACCCGGTGGAGCGGAGCTCGAGGTCCTCGAGTGCCTGCAGGTGCGATTCCAACCCGCGGGTCACCCCCGGCGCCC
>DASQPE010000301.1:0-2613 GCA_035644115.1 Gemmatimonadales bacterium | reverse complement strand
CGATCGAGTCTGCGCAGGTGCCGGTTGTGTTGGACGAGCCATCGCGGCACTCGACGTAGCTGTTGCCGAACCGTGCGTAGTTGATGAAGCCGGGCACCGAGGTGAACGCCATGCGACCGTTGGCGAAGCCGATAAAGGTCTGCGTTTCCTGCGTCCGGTTCCACTCGGCCCCAGCCTTGAACAGGTGGTTCCCCCGCACGTAGGAGACGTTGTCCAGCAGCTGGATCCGAGTGTCGAACGACTGGACCGGCAGGAAGTACGGCAGGCCGAAGCGGAAGCCGGGTGGCGAAGCGTCGGTATCGGGGAATGGCCGTCCGGTGGCAGGGTTCGTCGCCCCCTCATAGGGGCGGGGGCGATCCTCCCGGGAGAACTGAAACCGCAATTCGTTGGACACCGCCGAGGAGAGCAGCGACCTCAGCGCGCCGTTCACCGCGTGGGACCAGTCCCGCTCCACGCCGTTCGAGCTCCGTCCCCAGAGGTCCACGTCGAAGGTCCCGTTCTCCTGGCGGGACCAGGTGTAGTTGTACTTGATCGACAGGTTGTGCTTGGGGCTCAGGCGGAAGTCGAACTTGGCGAGCCCGGCGATGGCGTTGTTGGTCCGGCGGATCGGCCCGAAGTCTCCCGCCAGCGCGCCGCTGAACGCGGTGTCGAGGAAGGCGACCAGCGTGGGGTCGATAAGCCCGAGCCGGTCTTTCTGTTTGATCTCGTGATAGACCTGCTGGTCGTAAGCCAGGAAGAAGAACGCCCGGTCCCGCTTGATCGGTCCGCCCAGCGTGAAGCCGAACTGGTGCTGGGTAAAGTCGGGCGCGAACCCAGTGGTCGTCCCGCTCGGGAAGGTGTGGGAGAAGTCGCTCGAGAGCGCGTTGTACTTCCCGAAGTAGTGCAGCGAGCCGTGTAGCTGATTGGTGCCCGACTTGGTGATCACGTTCACGAATCCGCCGCCGGAACGGCCGAACTCGGCGTTGGAGCCCTGGGACACCACGACGATCTCCTGCACGGCGTCCAGATTGAACGTGAAGGGCGGCCGCTGGCCGCCGCGCTGCTCCCCGAAGAACGGGTTGTTGAAGTCGGCGCCATCCACCGAGACGTTGTTGTGAATGCCGCGCTGGCCGCCGACGCTGAGTTCGTCCCCATCGGGGCCCTGCACGATGCCGACGTTCGGGGTGAGCAGCGTCAGGTTGAGGAAATTCCGCCCGTTGTTCGGAAGCCCCGACACCACCTGAGCGTCCAGCCGGGTCTCGGCGGCCACCCGGTCCGGCTCCGTGACTGCACGGACCGCTTCCGCGGTGAGCTCCTGGAGCTGCACCGCTTGCGGCCGGAGGGCCAGGTCGACGGTCGCGGGCTCGCCCAGCCGCACCACGACACCCTTCCGCTCCGCCGGGGTGTAGCCGACGGCGCGGGCCAAAACGTCATAGGTGCCCACCCGCAGCAGCGGGCCCACGTAGGTGCCGCTGCTGTTGGTCGTGAGCGAGCGGGTGTCATTGGTCTCGACATTGCGCAGCGTCACCTCGGCGCCGGCGATCGGCGCCCCGCTGGTCGTGTCGCTGACCACGCCGCGGATGAGGCCGGTCGAGGCCTGGGCCTGGGCCGCCAGGCGATGCGCCGGGACCAGACCGGCGAGGAGAAGTGGGAAGGCGAGGACTTCTGACCACAAACGGCGCAAGCGCATAGCGTGCTCCCTGGCTGGAACCTGAGACGGCGGACGAAATTGTTGGGTGCTGGAAACATCGGACGATCGGCTATGCTACAGGCCGGCGGATAAGTCGGCAAGATGCGATGTCCGGCTCGAGTGGCGGACGCGGCTGATCGCACCGGCGGCCCGCGCCTTGCGACGAGGCTCCCACCTCTGCATTCTCCACCCCGTGAAGCTCGCCCACATCGCCGACCCGCACCTCGGGGCGCGCCAGTACCATCGCCAGACCGCCAACGGTATCAACCAGCGGGAAGCCGACGTCGCCCAGGCGTTCCGGGCGGCGGTGGACGGCGTCATCGCCGCCCGGCCCGATATCGTGGTGGTGGCTGGTGACCTGTTCCACACCGTCCGCCCGACCAACGCGGCCATCGTCTTCGCCTTCCGCCAGCTCCAGCGGCTACGCGAGGCGCTTCCGGGAGCGCCGGTCGTCCTGATCGCGGGCAACCACGACACACCGCGCTCCTCCGAAACCGGCTCCATCCTCCGGCTCTTTGTCGAGCTCGGCGTCACCGTCGCCATTGACGAGGCCCGGCGGGTCGTTTTTCCCGAGCTCGACCTCGCCGTGCTCGCGGTCCCCCACGAAACGTTGATGGCCCCCGAGCGTCCGGTGCTCCGGCCGGAGGGGAGCGAGCGACGGCAGGTGCTGCTGCTCCACGCCGAGGTCGAGGGTGTTTTCCCGTTTGATCGGACCGGGCTGGAATACGGCGGCGTTTCTGTCGCGCGGCGCGATCTCCATCTCGACCAATGGACCTATGTGGCACTCGGCCACTACCACGTGCAGCACGAGGTAGCGCCCCGGGCATGGTACGCCGGGGCGCTCGAATACGTGAGCCCAAACCTGTGGGGTGAGCTGGGCGACGACCTGGCCCACGGACTCGACCGGAAAGGCTGGTTGCTGGTTGACCTGGATGCCGGTACGG
>DASQPE010000300.1:0-7560 GCA_035644115.1 Gemmatimonadales bacterium | reverse complement strand
GGCGCTGCGCGCTCTGGGAGGTCTCGCCGCGGTCTGAGCCGTTCCCGCCGCCTAGCCTGAGCCGATGTGCCGAGCCTCTGAATCGCTGGCGGCCGCAACCAGAGCGCCCCGGGTGAGAACCCGGGGCGCTCGATTCAGCGGACCAGCCGTCGCGCGAGGCTCCAGCCGGACAGGGCGCCTGCCAAGCCCGCGGCCCACTGCAGCAGCGTGCCCGGCTCGTGAAACAGCGCCGGGAGCCCAGTGAGCCCGAGGAGGAGCAGAAGGATGGTCAGGATCAGCGCCGGTCCGGTGCCGAGGCCGGCGGCGCGCAGCCAGAAGCCGATCGGCAGCAGCCAGCAGCCGACCCACAGCGCCGAGAGCCACTCGACCTCGGGCCCGAACGCGTACTCGAACGGAAGCAGCAGGCTCCAGCCCCATTGAGCGCTCAACGGCAGCACCCGGGAGACCCGTCCCGACCGTCCCGCCGCCTCGACCACGAAGCGTTCGGCCCGGATGGCTCCGGCGACCGTGAGGGTCTCACCGCCCCCGCTCGGAAAGACCGATCGCAGGCGAATCGCGGGCGGCCGGAGTCTCCAGTCAACGGCCCGTGCGCGCAGGCGAAAGACCAGGTCCTGGTTCCACTGGCCGAGCACTGCGATCTCGTGCTGGTCCCCGTCGAAGATGCTGGCAAGCGGTGCAATGCCGTCGGTGGGCCCAGCCGGCTCGGCGACCGCCGTGAGCGGCTCGCCGGCGACCAGCTGCTGCCGGATCTCGGCGGAGTTGGGTAATTGATGACTGGGAAGCGAGTGGGCACCGACGCGGGCATCGAGCAGTCGCCCGGGAAAGGTGTCGAACTGCGCGAGATCGGCGGCCCGCTGCCCCCAGTACACGGTAGGCGGAAGCGCGGGGCGGACGGCGGCGCCGGTCACGGCAACCTGGCTCAGCCAGATGAGAGCGGCTGCCAGACTCAGGAGCCGGGCTGAGCGCGGGGTCGGCACCAGCCAAACCCGCCATGAGGCGGCGAGCAGGGCGCCCAGAGCGGCACCCGCGGTGTTGGTGAGGAGGTCTCCCAGTGACGCGTCGCGTCCGGAGATCGCGAAGTACTGAGCAGTCTCGATCGCGAAGCTCAATGCGGCGCCCAGCAGCGTCACCTGCCGCCACGAGCGGCCTAGCAGCCGGAGTCCGGCCCCCAGCGGAATGAAGAGCAGAATGTTGAGGAGCACGTCCAGCAGGCCCAGGTCGCCGCAGACGACGCACCAGATGGGAGTTCGGGCGACGAGCTGGGCGTTTTCCGGGTGGGGAACGAGGGTCTCGGCGGCGACGAATACGAGCGCTCCGGCGGTCAGTGCCAGAGCCCCCCGCCGCTGTCGAAAGATCATTCGTATGAGAGAAGACAAGTCGTTTTTCCCCATCGCCCCGGCCTATATTGGTCGCATATGACGTCACCGACGGCGCTGCACGTATTCTCCGTGGACGTCGAAGAGTACTTCCAGGTGCTCGCGTTCGAGCAGACCGTCCCGCGCCCGTCCTGGGGCGACATGCCGAGCCGGGTGGAGGCGAGCGTGGACCAGCTGCTCGAGCTGCTGGCTCGCCACTCCGCCAGCGCCACTTTTTTTACGGTTGGCTGGCTGGCGGAGCGGAAGCCCGATCTGATCAAGCGGATCGCGGGGCTCGGGCACGAGATCGCCTCCCATAGCTGGTGGCACCGGCGGGTCACCAGCCTGACCGCCGATCAGTTCCGGGAAGACGTCCGCCGCTGCCGTGCGGTGCTGGAGGACCTGACCGGCCGGCGAGTGGCCGGGTTCCGGGCGCCCAGCTTTTCCATCGTGCCCGGTGTGGAATGGGCCTTCGACGTGCTGATCGAGGAAGGCTATCTCTACGATTCGAGCGTATTCCCGATCCGGCGCTCGGGCTACGGTTACCCCGGCGCACCCGCCGAGCCGTACCAGATCCGGCGCCCTGCCGGTGTCCTCCTCGAGCTTCCGATGGCGACTACGGTCGCGGCGGGCATGCGGCTGCCCGCGGCCGGCGGGGGCTGGTTCCGGCACCTTCCGTACAGCTTGACGGATCGCGCCTTCCGTGAGCACCAAGCCCGGGGACAAGCGGCCATGTTCTACATCCATCCGTGGGAGATCGACCAGGGCCAGCCACGCCTCGGGGTCTCTCTGCTGACGCGTATGCGCCACTACGGAGGCATCTCGAGGACCATGCCGCGGCTCGAGCGCTTGCTGGCAACCTTCCGGTTCGTCTCCGCCGAACGCCGTTACGATCTCGCCGCATGACGCTCGCGGTGTCTTCGTTCGATGGCCCCGCCGATGTGTGGGACGGCTTTGTCCGGGGCCAGGCCGGCTGGACTCATTTCCACTTGTATGGCTGGAAGCGAATCATGGAGACGGTGCTCGGACACGAGTGCCTCTACCTGGTGGCGCGCGATGAGTCGAGAACCCTTCGGGGGGTGCTCCCGCTGGTCCGGGTCCGCAGTGCCGTGTTCGGCCACTTTCTGGTCTCGATGCCGTTCCTCAATTACGGCGGACCGCTCGGCGCGCCGGACGCAATTCGCGAGTTGACCGATCGCGCTGCGGCGCTGGCTGATGAAGGCCACGTCAAGCTGCTCGAGCTGCGAAGCCGGGTCCCGCTGCCGCTCGACCTTCCTGTGTCGCACCGCAAGATCACGGTCGTGCTCGACCTGCCGGGCCAGGCCGAGCAGCTGTGGGCCGACTTCGGCTCGAAGCTGCGGAGCCAGGTGAAGCGGCCGCAGAAGGAAGGGGTCGAGATGCGGTTCGGTCCCGAGCAGGTCGAGCCGTTTTTTGCCGTTTTCGCGCGGCACATGCGGGACCTCGGCACGCCGACCCAGCCCAGCGCGCTCTTCGCCGCCATTGCGGAGGTGTTCGGCGATTCGGTCTGGTTTGGTTGCGCCTACCATAAGGGCCGGGCCGTGGCGGCAGGCGCCGGATTCCGGTGGGACACCGAGCTCGAGATGACCTGGGCCTCCTCGCTTTCGGCCTACAACCCGATCGCTCCCAACATGCTGCTCTATTGGGCTTTCATGCAGCGTGCGATCGGCGACGGAGTGACGCTCTTCAACTTCGGCCGCTGCACGCCCGGTGTCGGGACCCACCGGTTCAAGCGCCAATGGGGGTCCCGGGACGAGCCGCTGTGGTGGTATCAGCGGGGCGCCGGGGTGTCCGCAACGCCTTCGCCGGACGATCCGGCGTTTGCGTGGGGTCCGCGGGTCTGGCGTCGCCTCCCGCTCGCGCTCGCCACCGCGCTTGGCCCCCGCATCGTCCGCTTGATCCCGTGAGGCTGCGGGCGCAACCGCCGGTCCACTCTCCAATCGGCCCGGCTGCCCTGCTGTCGGGCATGCGCGCCGCATTCACCGGCGGCGGAGCCGCCCGGGAACGCGTGGAGCGGCTGCTCCGGGAGATCTACCAGCCCAGTGGGCTGCTTCTGACCGACAGCGGCACCACGGCACTCCAGCTTGCGCTGCGCCTTGCCGTGTCAGAGCGACCCGGACCGGTCGCCCTCCCTGCCTACTGTTGCTACGACATAGCCACCGCGGCGGACGCCGCCGGCGTGGGCTTCGTCTTCTACGACCTCGATCCGACCACACTGGGTCCCGACTGGCCGTCGCTTCGCCGGGCGTTCGATCGAGGCTCGCAGGTGGTGGTTGCGGTGCATCTCTATGGCATCCCGGTGGACTTCTCCGCGATGGATGCCATGGCTGCGGCGGCTGGCGGCATCGTCATCGAGGACGCTGCACAGGGCGCGGGCGCGCGGTTCGGCGGCCGGCCCGCGGGGAGCTTGAGCCGCTATGCCATTCTGAGCTTCGGCCGCGGCAAGGGCATGACCGGGGGTCGCGGCGGCGCCCTCCTGGCCAATGCACCCGAGGCGGCGGAGCGCCTCGCCGGCGCCGCGAGCTTGCTCACGGGACAGGGCGGGGGCGGACGCGATGCGGCCATGCTGTGCGCCCAGTGGGTGCTCGCCCGGCCATCGGTCTATGGCGTTCCGCTCAGCATCCCGTCCCTGCGTCTGGGCGAAACGATCTACCGGGCCCCGACCGCGCCGGCTGCCCCGTCAGACTTTGCCCTGGGGACGTTGACCCGCACGCTACAACTTGCCCCCGCCGAGGCGGAACGGCGTCGCAAGAACGCAGGTTGGCTGCTCGAGCGGATCCCGGCCGGTGCGCCGGTGTCGGCGCCGCGCCCGCCCGCGGCGTGCGAGCCCGGGTTTCTTCGCCTGCCGGTGGTCGTGGACCGGTCGGCTCTGGCCCGATTCCGGACCAGCTCTGCGCGCGCGCTCGGTGTCTGGCCGGGATATCCGACGCCGCTGACCGATCTCGGCGGGTTCGGGGCCCGTCGTCTCGATCCGGCCGAGCCCACTCCAGGGGCGCGGACTCTCGCGGAGCAACTGTTTACGCTCCCCACCCATGGTCTGCTGGACCGAGCGAGCCTGGCCGGGGTGGCCGCGCTGCTCGCTCCGGCATCGGGTCGGACCCAGTTATGATTGGATCGCGCCGTTGGCGCATCAAGCGGTTACGCTTGCCGCCAGTTCTCGATTGCAGACCTCTGCCATGCCCATCGTGATTCCAACTCAACGCCCTGCTGCCCCCCTCATCAGTCTGGGGCTCTACCCCATCGCCGCGCGGCTCGGCGACCGATTCGGGAGTCTCAAGTACACAGCGTTCGGCCGGAAGCCGGTTCCCGTCCCGGCCGCTGACTGACCGGCTCCAGCTGCGGCGCCCACGCTGCCGACCTCCGCAAGTCCGACCCAAATCGCCGACCGAGCCGCACGCCACCGCAAGCTCGGCCAGATCGATGGCCTGACCGGGGTCCGCGGTTTGGCGGCCCTCTGGGTCGCTTTTCTCCATGGGCGGACGGCGGCGCCGCTGGACGGCTTGCCCTTCGGCCCGTTGGGCCGGTTGATCGGTCACGGATGGCTGGGAGTAGACCTCTTCTTCGTCTTGAGCGGGTTCATCATTTCCTACGTCCACGCTTCGGACTTCAGCCGCGTCACGTGGCACGCAGTGAAACGTTTCCTCGCCCTGCGGCTGGCCCGCATCTACCCGGCCCACGCCGTGGCGACCCTGGTTCTCGTCCCGATGCTGCTGGTGGGCGTCACGCTGCTGGGATATGTGCCCAGGAACGACACGTTCTCGCTCGTGCGTCTCGGCTACAGTCTGACCCTGCTCAACGGGTGGGGGATTCCCGACAGCATCGGCTGGAATCTGCCGTCGTGGTCGGTGAGCTCGGAATGGTTCGCGTACCTGCTGTTTCCGCTCTTCGCGATCGCTCTACTGCGGGTGGGGTCCCGAGTCGCTAACGCCGGGATCGCGGTCGCCACCTGCTTGATCACGGTGAGCCTGGCCGTCTGGCTGACCGGGGGCAGCCAGTACATGCTCGGTGAGGGGCTCACGCTCGTCCGGGTAAGCTCGGAGTTTTTCATCGGCTGCTGTCTGCTGGGCATCTATCGAAAGAGCACCCCGAGCCGGGCCTACGACTGGCCGGCCCTCGGTGGCGCGGCGGCCGTCATCGCCCTGGGCCTTCTGTCCCCGCCTCCGTTCTGGGACTTTCTGTTCATCGTCCTGTTCGCCATCACCATTCTGGGGTTGAGCCTCGCGACCGGTCCGGCCGCCGTGGTGTTCGGGCATCCCGTCCTGATCTACCTCGGTCGGGTTTCCTATTCGCTCTACCTCATGCACGCGATCGTGCTGATCGTGGTTCATCAGCTGGCCCGCCACTTGTTCCCGGCTGGGGGCCTTGTCGCCGCCGGCGTCGCCTGGCTCGTGTATCTCGCGGCCGCAATCGGTGCGGCACACCTGCTGTTCACGATCGTGGAGGAGCCGGCTCGCATCTGGGCCCGGCGGCGGCTCGATCGGAACCTGGTGGCGAGGCCGCTCGGCACCTGAGCGCGCCTCCCGGTTAAGATTGGAGAGCGCCGAGGTGGGCGGCGCGGTCACCCTTTCGAGCTCGGGCCTATGTGCGGCTTCGTTGGAATCCTGGACGGGCGCGGCGTAGCTACCGCCGACGTGGAAGCCATGTCGGCGGCAATCGCCCATCGGGGCCCCGACGATGTGACGGTCCACGTCGAGGCGGGCCTGGGCCTCGGCTTCCGCCGCCTGTCCATCATCGACCTGGCCGGCGGCCGCCAACCCATTCCCAATGAAGACGAGTCGCTCTGGGTCGTCCTGAACGGCGAGATCTACAATTATCAGCCGCTGCGCGAACGGCTGCTGGCCCGAGGCCACCGGTTCCGGACCCAGAGCGACACCGAAGTCCTGGTCCATCTCTACGAGGAGCACGGGGCCGAGCTGGTTCGCGAGCTGCGCGGCATGTTCGCCTTCGCGATCTGGGACCGCCGCCGCCGTCGGCTCCTGGTCGCCCGCGACCATCTGGGCCAGAAGCCCCTTTTCTGGGCCCGCGTGGGCGAGCGCTTCTATTGCGGGTCCGAGATCAAGGCCATTCTGGCGGTGGCCCCCGGGCTCCGCGCCGTCAACCCGATCGCGCTCGACGAGTATCTGACGCTCCGGGTCATCGCTGAGGACCGGACCATGTTCCCCGGCATTCACAAGCTGCCGGCAGCGCATGTCCTCGAGGCGACCGAGTCCGGTGTGACTGTGCGGCGGTACTGGGATCTCCGCTACGAGCCTAAGCAGCCCATCTCCGAGGCCGAGGCGCTGGAAGCCCTGGATGCCAAGCTCCGCGAGTCGGTCAAGCTGCACCTGATCGCCGACGTGCCGGTCGGTGCGTTCCTGAGCGGCGGCGTGGATTCCGGCCTGGTGGTCGCGGCCGCGCGTGCCGTGTCCGGCGCGCCGCTCGAGACCTTCTCGGTGAGCCTGCCCTACGGTCGGTTCGACGAGGGTCCGGCCGCCCGCGCCGTGGCCGAGCGGTACGGCACCATTCACCACGCCGACACCATCGGGGGCGATCTCCTGGGTCTGCTCCCATCGCTGGTCTATCACCTCGACGAGCCGTCCGATCCGCTCAGCGCGTGTCTCTACCATCTCGCGGCCCTGGCGCGTCGCCACGTGAAGGTCGCCCTGGGAGGCGATGGCGGCGACGAGCTGTTCGGCGGCTACGACCGGTACTACGGCACTCTGTACGTCCGGCATTACGCCGCCCTTCCGGCCGTGCTGCGCCGGCAGGTCGTACGGCGTATTCTCGATCTCGCACCGGACGGATTCTGGTACAAGAGCCTGACCCACCAGATCCGATGGATGGACGAGCTCGCGCAGGTGTCGGGCGGCCGGCGGTACGCCAGAAGCTTGAGCTACGCCTACTTCATGCCTGCCCGCCGGGCGGAGCTCTACACCGAAGCGTTCCAGGCCCGGGTCGCCGATTTCGACGCCGAGGCGTCCCTGATCGGCTGGCATGACGACGCCCGGGTGAAAGAGGCGGTGGACCGGATGCTGCTCGCGGATACCATGGTGCGCCTCCCGAACCATTCGGTCATGATCCTCGACCGGATGAGCATGGCGCACGGGCTGGAGGCGCGGTCGCCTTTCCTGGATCACGAGCTCGCCCACTTCGCCGCGACGTTGCCGGTCGGCCTCAAGATTCGGGGTCGGCGCCGCCGCTACCTCCA
>DASQPE010000299.1:0-4442 GCA_035644115.1 Gemmatimonadales bacterium | reverse complement strand
CAAGGCCATCTCAACGCTGATCGTAACCGGGCCGGGACGAGCCAATACGTCCACGAAGCGTTGCTCTCGCTTGAGCAGGTTGGGCCAGACGTTACGTGTTGCGGCACGGCATCGGCCTGGCGGATTAGGCTACGGGCGATATCCTATGCGGCGGAGCCCTCTTCAGTCAAATATCAAGTTAGCCCGCCTCAACAACTCAGTAGCCCACTATTAGCGCCGCCCGGCATGAAGGTTTCCGGCAGCAGCGGGTAGTCGCACGGCGGGACACGCACCGCGCGCATCCACCTCGCGCCTCACGACCCCGCAACCGGCCTGAGCACCTCGGAGACGGCCTGCGTGAGGCCCCACGGCGTGAACGGTTTCGCCACCAGCATGGCCCCGGGCTCCAGCAGATCCTGCTCCTCGAGCACGCCTCCGGTGTATCCCGACATGAATACCACCCGGGTGCCGGGCCGCACCGCGCGCACCGCGTCCGCCAGCGCCTTGCCGGTCATCCGGGGCATCACCACGTCCGTCACCAACACGTCAATCGGCTGCGCCGGATCGGCAACCAGGCGCTGTGCGGTCAGGGCATCCGCCGCCTCCTGAACGGTGTAGCCCGCCTGCCGGAGGATCCGGACCGTGACCTCCCGGACGCCGGGGTCGTCTTCGACCACCACCACGTGCCCGTGGCCACGCACCACGCCGGGCTCGTCGCGCTTCGTTCGCTCAGCCGGCTCGGCCTGACCCGGCATCCGCGGCAAGTAAACCTTGAAGGTGGTGCCCACGCCCGGCTCGCTGTAGACCCACACGTTGCCCTTGCTCTGCTTGACCACGCTATACACCGTAGCAAGGCCGAGCCCGGTTCCCTTGCCCGGCGGCTTGGTAGTGAAAAAAGGCTCGAAGACGTGCCGCTGGATGTCCGAGTCCATCCCGATTCCGGTGTCGCTCACCGCAAGCATCACGTAGGGCCCCGGGATGACGCTCATGTGCAGGCCGGCATACGCCGGGCTGAGCTCGACGTTCGAAGTCTCGAATCGGAGCGCGCCGCCTGCCGGCATGGCGTCGCGGGCGTTCACCGCCAGGTTCAGCACGATCTGCTCCAGCTGACCCCGATCGCCCCAGACGAGCCCGAGCCCGGAGCCGGGCTCGAAATTGATCCGCACCCGCTCACCGAGGATCCGGCGCAGCATCGGCAGGACTCCCTCTACGACTGCGTTGAATTCCAGGGCCTCGGGCCGGCGCACCTGGCGGCGAGTGAAGGTCAGCAGCTGGCCGGTCAGTCGGGCCGCCCGCTGCCCGGCTTCGTCGATCTCCTGCACCAGCTCGGTGCGTGGATCGGCCTCAGGCAGCTCCTGGAGCAGCAGCGCGCAGTTCCCCCGGATCGCTGTCAGCACGTTGTTGAAGTCGTGGGCAACGCCGCCGGCGAGCTGGCCCACCGCCTCGAGCTTCTGCGACTGTCGCAGCTGGGCCTCGAGATCCCGCCGCTCGGTCACGTCCCGATGAACCGATACGTAGTGGGTCACCTGACCGTCATCCTCCCGAACCGGCGTCACCCGCCAGTTCATCCAGAACTCGGTCCCATCCTTCCGGTAGTTGACGGTCTCGCCGGCGAAGGACTCACCCGCGTCCAGGCTCTGGCGCAGCCGCTCCAGCACCGCGCGGTCGGTGGCCGGTCCCTGCAGGAACCGCGGGTTGCGTCCCAGGATTTCGTCCGGCTCGTATCCGGTAATCCGGCTGAAGGCCGGATTGGCATAGACGATCCGCGGGCCGGGAGCGTCGAGGTCGGCCGTGGTAACGGTGAACGCGTCGCTGGCCTGCTGCACCGCCGACTCGAGCAGGCGCAGCGATGCGTTCGCGGCCGCGAGCTCACGGGTGCGGGCCGCCACCCGCTGCTCCAGCTCGGCATGCTGCTCCCGCAGGGCAGCTTCGGCCTGCTCTCGTATTGCCATCTCCGCGGCCAGCTGGTCGTTGATGCGCTGGAGCTGCTGCGGACTCGGCAAGGCCACCAGGCGGGGCACCAGGCGATACAGCAGAATCGCCGTCGGCACCGAGGCCGCCGCGGTCAGGACCTTCACACCGCCGGACAGCCACCAGGTCGGCACCCAGATGTTGTACACACCGAGCACGTGAGTAGCGCCGCAGGCCAGGATGAATACGACGAAGCACCACACCATCCAGTTGAACGGGATGTCGCGGCGTTGTCGAATGAACTGGCCCAGCGAGAGCGGGATCGTCACATACGCGGCACCGATCAGGGAATCGGAGACCGCGTGCAGCCAGATGAGCCCTGGCTGCCAGAGGAAGCAGTAGCCGTGGGGCAGCGCGCCGGTCGAAGCAGGCGAAAGTGCCACCATCGGGACCTCCCAAGGCAAGGTCGTGATGGACGGCGAAACGAATGGGTATGAAAAGGACCGCGGTCGAGGGACGACCGTGATTGGAAGCTACGTGGCGCGCGGCAAGGTGGGAAGGTTCAACGAGCCCCGGCGGAGTCCGGCCGGACCAGCTTGTAGAGGAACTCGCCCTTCCGGATCATCCCGAACGACTCGCGCGCCACCCGCTCCTGCACCCGCGGATCGTGCTCGATGGCGTTGGCCGCCCGGGTGAGTGAATCGACCTCCTGCTGGAGCCGGACCACCTGGGTTCCCTCCGCGGCGGTTTGCCGCTCGAGCTTGAGGAGATCCAGGGTACTGTACTCACCGCCCTCGAGCGCGAAGAGCACGGCCAGCGCCAGCACGACCAGCGCCGCCCAACGCCCCGGCGTCACAGCGGATAGAGGTCCCGGCCGGGATAGTGTGCCAGCTCGCCCAGCTCCTCGCCGATCCGGAGGAGCTGGTTGTACTTCGCGATGCGGTCGGTCCGGCTGCCGCTGCCGGTCTTGATCTGCCCCGCCCCGCTCGCGACCGCGAGGTCGGCGATGAAGGTGTCTTCTGTTTCGCCTGAGCGGTGCGAGATGACCACCCCGTAGGCACTACCCTTCGCCAGCTCGATGCACTGCAAGGTCTCGGTGAGCGTGCCGATCTGATTCACCTTGATGAGGATCGCGTTGGCCACGCCTTCTTCGATGCCGCGGCCGAGCCGGTCGACGTTGGTGACGAACAGATCGTCGCCCACCAGCTGCACCCGGTCGTGGAGCCGTTCGGTCAGCAGGGTCCAGCCGTCCCAGTCGTCCTCCGCGAGCCCGTCCTCGATCGACACGATGGGGTAGCGGTCCACCCACTGGGCGTAGAGCTCCACCATATCGGCCGCGCTGCGCCGGGCGCCGTCCCCTTTCTTGAAGACGTACTCTCCGTCCTGATGAAACTCGGACGCCGCCGGATCGAGCGCGATGGCGAGATCGCGCCCCGGCTGATATCCCGCGGCCTCGATCGCCTGCATCACGGCATCCAGCGCCGCTTCGTTCGATGGCAGCATCGGCGCGAACCCGCCTTCGTCCCCCACCGCGGTGGAGAGCCCCTGCTTGCTCAGCACCTTCTTGAGCGCGTGGAAGGTCTCCACCCCCATGCGCAGCGCGTCGGCGAAGGTCTCCGCGCCGATCGGCACGATCATGAACTCCTGGCAATCGACGTTGTTCGAGGCGTGGGCCCCGCCGTTCAGGATGTTCATCATCGGCACCGGGAGGACCCGCGCCATCGGTCCCCCCAGATAGCGGTAGAGCGGCAGACCCGTGTCCGCGGCCGCCGCCCGGGCCACCGCAAGCGAGACACTGAGGATGGCGTTCGCGCCGAGCTTGCTCTTGTTGGGCGTGCCGTCGAGGTCCATCATCTCGGCGTCCACCGCGATCTGGTCGCTCGCCGTCATCCCCTCGAGTCGCGGGCCGATGACCTCGTTGACGTTGCGGACCGCCTCGCTCACGCCCTTGCCGCCATAGCGCTTGGTATCGCCGTCGCGGAGCTCGACCGCTTCGTGCTCTCCGGTGGACGCCCCGCTCGGCACGGCGGCGCGACCCTGCGCGCCGCTCGAGAGCGCGACATCGGCTTCGACCGTGGGGTTGCCGCGACTGTCGAGGATCTCGCGGGCGTGAACTTCGATGATGGTGGACATGGAGCTCCCGGAGGGGGCGGAAACACGGCAAGCTATGCCTGGCCCGCGGTAGCGTCAACCGCGTCCTGCTGCACCAGGAACTACCGTAGGCGCGGACCAGCTAGTCGTCCCGAAATCAGTGGAAGTGGTCGAACCCCGCGAGGGGAACGTCGACGCCGTCCAGGCGGAGCCGAACCACGGCACCCGCGCCCACCGAACCGATCCGGGTGAGCGGAATCCCGCACTCGGCCCGGAGCTCGTCCGCGGCGGCGAATTCCGCCGGCAGCGTCACGAGCAGCTCGTAGTCCTCTCCGCCTTCGGCGGCGAACTGGGCGGGCCCGATGCCCAGCTCACCGGCCGCAGCTCTCACGGAGGGCGCCAGCGGGAGCAGGTCGAGATCGAGCTCCAGCGCCACCCCGGAGGCGGCGGCCAGGTGCGGC
>DASQPE010000298.1:0-10651 GCA_035644115.1 Gemmatimonadales bacterium | reverse complement strand
AAGCGTCTTGCTGACGATCGCGTCGTCCGACGACTCCACGATGCCCGCGAGCCGGCTGGCGGCCTCGGCCGCCCGCTGGCGCTCCGTGATGTCGCGCTCGATAGCCGCCGCCCCGACGACCGCGCCGCTCGAGTCGCACACCGGCGACACGGTGAGTTCGACCGGCACCGCCTGGCCATCCCTCCGCACCCGGCAGGTCTCGTGGTGAATCACCTGCTCGCCCCGCCGGACCCGGTCGAGAATCCGCTGCTGCTCGTGGCGCAACCCGGGCGGGATCAGCAGGTCAACTGACGAGCCTACGACTTCCGCGGCAGAATACCCGAAGATGTGCTCGGCGGCCGCGTTCCAGGCCAGGATGATGCCGTCGAGCGAGATGGTGAGGACCGCGTCATCCAGCGAATCGACGATCGCGGCAAGCCGGGCGCCGGGCAAGGCGACGGGATTGGGTTCAGGTCGGCTTGAGCCCGGTTCTGACATAAAATGGTGACCGGTGTCACGCTGGTCGCGCGGTGGGTGGATGGCGAACGTAGCGCGCTGCGAGATATCGACGCAGCGACCTCGATCACTGTCGGGGCGGGCCGCTCGAATCGGGAAGGCAGGACATGGACTCAGGGCGGACCACGTTGTAGGTGGCCGGGTCGTGCGGCGGCACGCGCATGGTATGAGCCAGGATCGAGTCTATCGGGACGACCTCGACCAGCAGCTGGTTCACCTGCTTGGGGTCGTGCGGCGGAATCACAAAGCCCCGGGGCGGATCGCCGGGATTCTGAGGCAGTCCCACGACGGTCCGGTGTCCCGGGTTGTGGGGCGGGATCAGGACACTGCCGTCGCGACGCGGATTGGGGGTTGAGCAGGGAAGCAGGATGACGTCGGTGACGATAGCGCGGCGGCCCGCGGTCCGAGCCCGCGCGCTGGTGTCCTGCAGAAGCGCGTGGGTTCCGGGGAAGGTCGTGTCAGAGGCCCGGCGGAGGGAATCCGGGACAGAATCGGCTCGCCCTGGCGCCGGCAGCGATGCCGACGGAGCGCCCCCGCTGGCGGACCGCGCCAGCTCGGCGCTTTCCTGCTGCAGCGAGGCCGACGACGCCGGAGCGCTAAGCGGAACCAGCAGGCTCGCCACGTCCGGCCGGTAGCGGACCAGGAGCGCCAGTCCGACCGCGAGGAGGACGAGCCCAATGCCCACGCCGACCGCCGCGCGGGCTCGCCGTTCCTGGCGATCATACTCGCTCTCGATCCTCAACTGGGCCGCTCGGCCTGGGTCAGCCGGACGCTACCGCTCCTGGCGGGGAACGGCAAGAGCGTCGGTCGGCTCCAGACTCGAGGCCTGCCCGGTGATTGCGCGGACCGTACGGAGCAGCCCGTCCGCCGTGAACGGTTTCCGGACCAGCGGCTCGCCCGGCCGGAGCAGGCCCAGCTCCATCAGCTCCTCGGCCAGCGAGGACGAGGTAAACAGCACCGCCATAGCGGGATGCCGGGTGGTCAACCGGTCCGCCAGCGACTCGCCGCTCATGTCGGGGAGAGCTGCCTCGATCAAGGCAAGCTCGATCGGAAAGTCGTAGCGATCGAGCAGCTCCAGCGCCTCGGTCCCGTCACAAGCCGAAAGCCACCGAAAGCCGGCGGACTCGAGGGCGTGACAGGCCAGTTGGCGGGCATCCGCATCGTCATCCGCTACCAGGGCGGTGCGTTCCCGCCGGGTCACCTCTTCCAGCGCGGCCCGCTCCCGCGCCGCCTGCTGCCGCACCGCCTCTTCCAGCACCGCGCGCTGCCGCGCCGTCTGTTCCCGGCCTGCCTCCTCCAACGCCCCCCGATCCAGCTGCAGCTGCATCCGGGCCAGCTCGGCGCGGTCTGCCTGCTTCTCGGCGCCAAGCGCGCCCGCCTCATTCTCGGCCCGGAGCCGCCAGGCGCGCGACCAGGCACAGAGGGCCGCCGTCAGCAGCGAGGACGCCCAAAAGACCAGCTGGGCAAGGAGGTCGGTCTCAGTCGCGAACCCCAGGCGGTCGGGGGGCGCAAAGAACCAGTAGTTGACGGCGAGGCCCGAGAGGAGCGCGGCGAAGAGACCCGGCCCCAGACCACCGACCAGGGCCGCGCCGGCGATCGCGACCAGGAACGGCGGCAGCACCGGCCCTGAGAGCAGGGGCCCGAGCAACAGGCCGAGGCCCGCGGCGGCCGCAGGGCCGAGCAGCGCAAGCGCCCAGCCGAGCCCACGACCCGACGCTGACTCACTAGTAGGAGATTGGGATGCGTCCACTGCCTCTGTGTATAACCAAGTGGTCCGCCCGGCGGAAGTGAGCCGGGTTACGGTGGCCGGATCGGGGCCCCGCCGCGCTGGATGCGTTGGGCGGCGCCCCGCGTCCTCGTGGCCGGCGGCGATGGCCGTCGATGTTGGCTACGTGAACCAGGAGCGGTTCGTAAACACCAGCTCGGTCGGCGAGTACGTCCGTTTCGTGCGGACCCGCGACCGGCTGGAGCCGGTCTGCGGCTATTGGCTGGCGAGGTGCCCTGAGCTACGCAGGTTGCCCTTCCTGCTTGAGCGACGCCAGATCGATTACGAAGCGATAGCGCACGTCGCTCTTCAGCATCCGGTCGTAGGCCTGGTTGATCTGCTGGATCGGGATCAGCTCGATATCCGATACGATGCCGTGCTCGGCGCAGAAGTCGAGCATCTCCTGGGTCTCCTTGATCCCGCCGATCGCCGAGCCCGCGATGCTGCGGCGCTTCATGATCAGGTGCATCGGATGCGAGGGCGGGTGCGGCTGGTCCGGCACGCCAACCAGGCAGAGCGTCCCGTCCCGCTTGAGCAGGTTGGCAAACTCGTCCAGTTGGTGAGGCACGGCCACGGTGTCGACGATCAGGTCGAAGCTGTTCACGTGAGGCTTGAGCTCCTCCGGGTTCCGGGTCACCACTACTTCGTCCGCGCCCAACCGCTTCGCGTCCGCCGCCTTGCCCGGCGAGGTGGTGAAGAGCACCACGTGCGCACCCAGCGCGTGGGCCAGCTTCAAGCCCATGTGGCCCAGGCCACCCAATCCCACGATGCCGACCTTGTCGCCGGCGCCCACGTTCCAGTGGCGTAGGGGGGAGTACAGCGTGATGCCGGCGCAGAGGAGCGGCGCGACCGCGGCGAGGTCGAGCTTGTCCGACACCCGCAGGACGAACGCCTCGTCGACTACGATCTGGGTCGAGTAGCCGCCGTAGGTCATCTTCCCGGTCTGCTTGTCGGGGCTGTTGTAGGTCAGGATGAGCTCGTTTTCGCAGTACTGCTCGAGGCCCTCGCGGCAACTCTCGCAGGTGCGGCAGGAGTCCACCATACAGCCGACCGCGGCCAGCTCGCCTTCCTTGAATTTGGAGACGTGCCCGCCGACCCGGGTCACCCGGCCGACGATCTCGTGGCCAGGGACGATGGGATAAACCGTGCCTTGCCACTCGTTGCGAGCCTGGTGCAGGTCGGAATGGCAGACGCCGCAGTAAAGAATCTCGATCTGGACATCATGGGGGCCAGGCTCGCGCCGCTCGAACGAAAACGGCGCGAGCGGTGTGGTCGCAGCCTGGGCGGCGTAGCCCAGGGTGCCGAGGCTGGACGGCTTCTTTCCGACTTTGAGCGTTTGCGGGGCGGTGGTCATGCTCATCTCCTTGCCTGCAGGCAGCTTGTCGTAGTGAGATCCCGACGCGGGGAACCCGGGAAACCCCGCCAAGCGCAATCCGGTTCCCCGGGGCCGACCGGCCCGAACGGCCATGCGAAAGTGGCTGCACCCGGTTAAGTTACGGCTCGCGCTCCTTGACGATCATGTCGAGGTGTACCCCCCATCTCTGGGCAGGACCTCATGGCTGAAAAGTCGCCCTCCTCAAACGGCTCCAAGTCAACAGAACCGCTCCAACCGCTGACCGAACGGGTTCGCGCCCGCGTGGCCGAAGTCGGCCTCGCGCTCGAAGACCGGGCTCGCGCGGGCGGTCGGAAAATCCGCCGGATCCCCAAGACCCGACAGGCGTCGTCCGCCAAGCCTCAGGCACAGAATCCCGAGGCGGCGCGCGAGGCCCAATCGATCCGCGTCGTTTTCCATGAGTTGGGCGATGCCCATCGGCAATATCGGCTGCGGACCGGGCAGCACATTCCCACTGCACTGCGGGATGCGGGGCGCGCCTTCAAGCAGGCGCCGAACTTGAGCTCATTGGTACTGGTGGCCGCCTTTCTGGACGACGCCGGCATCCTTGCCTGGTAGGGCGCCTCTCCTGCTTCGGTAATGGGGACTCGGGGCCTGATCATTGCGGGCCCCGGTCCTCCACCGGAGACAATCGCAGCACGCCGCTCTGCCCGTCTCGCCCCCGCGGCGTTCCCCTTCCGGCTCCCGGTCCCGGAGCGCAGTATCAAGTTGATGATCCGGATTCTGGTGATCGAAGATGAACCCAGCGTGCGAACCGGGCTGGTGCGCGTGCTCGCCAACGCCGGGTACGATGTCGCCGACACGGCGAACGGCACCGACGGCCTTCGGTTGTGGCGCGAAGGCGGTGCCGATCTGGTCCTGACCGACATCCTGATGCCCGACACCAACGGAATCGAGGTCATCCTCGAGCTTCAGAAGTCAGCGCCCGGCCTGCCGGTGATCGCCATGTCGGCCGGCGAGCGGTCGCGCGACTTCGACTTGCTCGCCGAAGCCAAGGTTTTGGGGGCTGTGAGCCTGCTCCGCAAGCCGTTCTCCCGGGATGAGCTCCTCGCGGTGGTCGCAGCCGCGCTGGGAACTGCGTCTCGCGGCGGTTCAGCCGGGGCGGGCCCGACCTAGCCGGCCGAGCTCACACCGCCAACCCGGGGGCACGTATGTCGCCCGATCCTTCCACTCCCGATCAATCCGCCGTCGAGCGTCGTCATCACGTGCGGGTCACGTTCTCTCCGGTCAGGCGGCCGCGCCTGCACCTCGCCGACGGCGTGCACGAGGTGCTCGATGCCTCGCTCGGCGGCCTGCGGGTACGCCATGCCGATCCGATGCGCCCCGAGCTCGGCGGTCGAATCGCAGGCAACCTGCAGTGGGTAGATGAGGGGGCCCCGCTGCCGATCCGGGGCACGATCGTGCGAGTCCAGCTTACCGAGTTCGCGGTCGCCTGTGACGAGGGAGTCCTGCCAATCGCGCACATCCTCTCGGAATCGGCGCGGCGCCGCGACCTGCAGCCGGAAATCACGCAATAAGACAAAAAAATTCACCGCAGAGCTGCAGAGAGCGCAGAGAGACAATTGTTGTTGGGTGGTTTCACCCTCAAGAATCGTTCTCTGTGTGCTCTGCGTCTCTGTGGTTCAAAAAAATGATCGAGGACGCATGAATCCGTGCGCTGGGCGGTGGTGGGCGGGTGTGGGTGGCGCATTGATGGTGACGGCCTGCGTCCGCGTCTCGGTGGAGTCACGGGCACCGGAGCCATCCCCGACCCGCATGGGCTCGACCACCGTCTGGGTGATCGCCTGGGGACTCGGGACGACCCCCAAGGTGACGGCCGAGTGCGCCGGCACCCACGTCTACAAGGCGACGGTGCACACCACGTTTCCCGGCTTCCTGCTGGGCCTGGTGACTCTGGGGTTCGTGGTGCCGACCCACGTCGACTACGTCTGTGCCGCCGAAGCCGGGACCGTCGAGGGAGAGCCTCCCGCCCCGCCCCCGCCATGATCGCGCGGACCCCGCTCCCCCAGTATCTGCAGCGTATCGGCCAGCCGGCGTTCCGCAACGCCCATGGCACCGTCACGTTCACCCCCGAACAGGTGATCTCCCTGCAGCCCGAGGCCGGCGGGAGCGCGCGCTACCAGCAGACGGTTCGGGAGCTGTGCCAGATCGTGGGCGAAGCCGTCACCGCCGGAAAGCGGCTCCGCTGCCTGGGTCGCCGCTGGTCGATCTCGCCGGTCGCGACGACCGAGGGTTGGCTCCTGGATCTGTCCGACGTGAGCACCGCCAAGTGGCTCGGCGCAGGGGAGCTGCATCCGACAGTCGCGGCCCATCGCGAGGTCGCCCACATCCTCGTTGGGGCAGGCGCCTCGATCCGCTGGCTCAACTGGGAGCTGCACCGAGCGGGATGGTCGATCCAGACCAGCGGCGCAAGCAACGGACAAGCCGTAGCCGGCGCCATCGCGACCGGCACTCACGGGTCGTCGTTTCACGTCGGGGCGCTGCACGACACGGTGGCGGCCGTTCATGTCGTCGTGGGCCCGAGCGAGCATTGGTGGGTCGAGCCCGCCAGCGCACCGCTCACGGCCAACGAGTTCGCCCCCCGGCTCGGAGCCACGCTGGTGCGGGACGACGAGCTGTTCGCCGCGCTCGAGACCTCGCTGGGGTCGCTGGGTATCGTGGCCGGGGTCGTCTTCCGCTGCGTCCCGAACTTCTGGCTCGACCTGAAGCGCTACAGTGTCGCCGGCGGTGGCCTGCCCGCCGGTCCTCTGTCAACCGCGGAGCTCATCGATCGGCTGGCGCGGTGGCAATTCGACTCGCTGCTGGACCAGCCGCTGGACCGGATCTGGCACCTGGATGCGGTGTTCAACCCGTTCGCCCCTGACTCCCAGAGCTATGTCAGCGCCTATGTGCTGGCCGACGCGCCGCCGCGCGGGACCCGGGCGGAGGTGACCGGCGAGCACCGGGGTGACGAGTGGAATCCGGATCTGCTCCAGTTCGTGAGCCGCTTCATCGGCCCGGTGCCCGGCGCGCCGCCTCTCGTGACGAAGATCGGGCTCCAGTCGGAGTATGCGAAACCGGTGACCGACAGTCCCCGGGTCTGGGGCGCGTGGTTCGCCCAGCAGGACTTGCCCGGCGGGGCGCTGGGCGCGTCACTGGGCGTGGACTGCGCGCAGCTGGGCGTCGCACTGCCCGCGATCATGCAAGCCGTCCGGGAACGTGCGACCGTGCCGTGCGTGGTCGCGACCCGATTCGTCCCCGGCTCGCGCTCCCTGCTCGCAATGAACATCTTCGAGCGCACCTGCATGATCGACATGGATGGTGCAAACGTTCCCGCGATGGCCGACCTCATCGCCGACTGCTGCCGCCGGCTCGACGCCGAGGGGGTGGGGTTCACCATGCATTGGGGCAAGTGGATCGGGTATCTGACGCGAGAGCACGTGGAGAAGGTGTACGGCGACCGGATCGACCGCTGGCGGGCGGCCCGCGCTCGCCTCCTGCCGGACCCCCGCCTCGCGCGAGCCTTCTCGAACCCGGTGGTCGATGCGTTGCTTTGAGGCAGACTGAGATGAGCCGACTGACGACGGCCGGCGCCCTGGTCGAAGTCCAGGTCCGCCGGCTCACTCCCAACGGCCAGCCACCGATCGACGATCACGCGGCGATCGCGGCCGACATGCTCGACTTCCTGACCGCGGTTCCCAAGGCCCTCGCCGACGTGCTCTATGGGATGCTCGACGAGCTGGAGCGCTCGAGCATGCCGGCAATGAGCCTTGCCGATCGCGAGAAGTTTCTCGCCCATCTGTGGGCCGACGCCGCCTGGCACGGCCGGCTCTCGCTGCTCACCCGGCTGGGCTGGCTGGTGATCTATTCCCGGCCGCCGGCCCGCGCGCTGGTCGGCTTCCGCGATCCCCGGGAGTTCGCTCCGGGCGACCCCACGGTGGATGTGCCCCAGCCGCCACCACCGCCGCTCGATGGCGACTACGACGTGTGCGTCGTGGGCTCGGGCGCGGGCGGCGCCGTCGTCGCAGCCCGGTTGGCCGAAGCCGGCAAGCGGGTGCTCATCGTCGAGCAGGGCCGCTGGATCAGCCCCCGCGATCTGCCGACCCGGGACGACCGGGCCCTCCAGCAGCTCTTCCGGCACGGCGGGGTGAGTCCGGCGCTGCCAGGCGAGGTCCAGGCCATCATCGATATCTGCCGCAACCAGATTGCCACCATCAATCTGCTGCAGGCCAGCGTGGTGGGCGGTGGGCCGTACGTCAACAATGCGATCCTGCTCGAGATGGCGGAGAGCACCTGGCAGCTCTGGCGGAGGGACTTCGACTTCCCGATCGACTGGCAGCCGCTCCAGCAGCGGATGGAGCAGGCGGCCCACGACCTGGGAAGAACGCCGCCGGGAGCGGCGGCCGGCGCCCGGAGCGAGCTCTTTCGCCGGGGAGCGGCGCAGCTGGGCCGCGCGGCAGCCGATCTGCCGCTCGCCATCTGGAACTGCCTGGGCTGCGGCGGTTGCAACGTGGGTTGTCGGTTCGGACGCAAGACCGGCGGGCTCCACGGCGCCCGCCCCGCCGGTGCGCCGCGCAGCTATCTCGAGCGGGATCTCGCGGCCGGCGCTGCGCTGCGGCCGCAACTGGAAGCGGTGCGCTTCTCGCGCTCGGGCTTTCTATCCAACCGGGTTGGTGCCCTGCTTGCGCACGACTCGTCGGCCTGCGGGGCCGAGGTGCAGGTGCGAGCCCGGATGTTTGCTCTGGCGGCGGGGCCGATCGCGAGCAGCCAGATCCTGGCTCGCACGCTGCCGGGAGCCGAGTGTCCGCCGGGCACCGGCATTGCCGCCAACGTGGTGATGCCCGTCTTTGCGCTCTCTTCCGCGCCGCTCGGGGGCACGCCCGATCCCGGCATCCAGATGTGCTATTTCGTGGACTCGGGAGGCGGGCTCCTGCTCGAGAGCTGGTTCCACTACCCGGCCTCGCTCGCGATCGGGATTCCGGGCTGGCTCGACGAGCACGCGGCGACGCTCCACTCCTATGGCAGCATGGCGGCGGCCGGCGTGGTGGTCCCCTCCAAGCCCAGCGGACGGCTCGGCCTGCTCACCGATCTGGTGCTCGGGCTCGATGCCGACGAGGTCGAACGGCTGAAGCGTGGCGTGGGTGAGCTCGCGGCCCTGTTCATCGCCGCCGGCGCGGAAACGGTCGTCCCCGGGACGGTAGACCCGCTGCCCATCCGCCGGACGCAACAGCAGGCCGACACCACGCGCTTTCTGACCCAGGTCCAAGGGGCGGCTCAGCTTAACCTGGGCACGTCGCACCCGCAGGGCGGAAATCGGATCGGCCGGCGGGCGGGGTCGAGCGTGGTGGATCCCGGATTCCGGGTCCATGGAGTCGATAATCTCTTCGTTACCGATGCGAGCGTGTTTCCGGCCGGCTGCGGGGTAAATCCCCAGCTCACCGTCATGGCGCTCGCCAGTCTCGCCGCTGACGAGATCGCGCACCGGCTCGGCTAGAGCCCGCCGGCTGCCGATCGTCCTCCCCTTCGATCGCTCAGGAAATTGAGATGCTCACCCACGACGATATTCTCACCGCGTTGCAGCAGGAGTTTCCCCGCGGCGGCGGCGCCGCCCCCGACGGAGTGTTCCTCGTGGCCCGGCTGCAGGACACCGGGCTCGTCATGAGCGACCCGACGCCGTACGTGTTCATCCCGGACATTCACCTCGTACCCGGCGCGGATGCCGATCGCTTCCCGTGGGTGACGGCGAGGCAGGCGCAGGTCGACGCGCTGGCGCGACTGGCGCGGCTCCTGGGCCGGCTGCGGAGTCAGGATGGCAGTCTGCGGGTCTGGCAGCTGGGCGACTGCTTCGATCTCTGGCGCACCGGCGATCCTGGCGGGAGCGTGGCGGACGACGTTGCGGCCACGCTGGCCAAACGCGCCGACCTCGTCGAGGCGCTGTTCACCGAGGCCGGGGCGCAGCTGCTGGCCGGCAACCACGATCAGGAGTTGGCCGATTACCGCTGGCCCGGCGGACCCCAGGCATTGAATACCGTGGCTCTCGACCGGGGGAGCAACCGGAGCGATACCCTGCTGGCCCATGGTCACCAGTTCGACCCCATCGAGACGCTGCCCCGCAACTTCAAGGAGTTCTTCGCGCGGGGTGCGACCGAGCGGGTCCCGCCGACTCCGCGGAGCATGCTGGAGGCGACCAACCCTCACTGGCAGCCGCAAGCGGCCGACGCGCCCCCGCCCACGCGTCCGGGAGACCGGGATCGCTTTCTCCATTACGGGCTCAGGCGAAGCGACCCGTTACCGCTCGGACAGGCTCAGGTCAACGTCGTTCCCTACGCGCCGGTGGACGACCCGGCCAAGGCATTCGTGGACTCGTTCGGGGGAGGCGGGCGGAAGCCCACGGTGGACGGGCCGCGGCAGACGTTTTTCACCGATGCCGCGTGGTGGTCGCAACAGGTCTCGACCGACGGCGGCAAGGACGTGCGGCTCATCGTGATCGGCCATACCCATCACGCCCGGATCGTCCGAGGCAAACGGCCCGACGGGACCCTCTTCGTCCTGATGGACTGCGGCGCGTGGGTGGACACGAGTTTTCTGTCCAACGAGCTGGATGCGCCCATCGCCAATGCCCAAATCGGCGTCAAAGTGGGCGATGATCTCCGGATCTACCAGCTGGGCTACGCGGTCCGGAGCTGACACGTTCACCACAGAGGCACAGAGGCACGGAGAACCGATCCTTAGTGTGAACACCCCAACAACAATCTTTCTCTGTGCCTCTGTGCCTCTGTGGTGAAAATTGATCGAGGACACCGACTCACCGGCCCGCCTCGAACTTGTACAGCAGGTCGGCTCCGGTCGCTTCTCCCTGCTCCGCCTGCAGGGTCCACTTGCTCGAGAGCGCGTAGCGCAACCGGAGCGTGCTGACCGGGTCGAAGAGACCGATGCCGTAGCTCACATACAGGCTGGGGGAGAGATATTTCCCGGCGACGAACGAGGCCTCCTTGAGATCGCCCTTGGTCTCGATCTTG
>DASQPE010000297.1:0-13848 GCA_035644115.1 Gemmatimonadales bacterium | reverse complement strand
CAGGCAGTCTGCTCCGACCGGGCGGGCCGCGTTAGGCCAGTGCCGGCAGCCACCGCGCCCGGCGCGACCGCTCTCCCGCATCGGTGGCAGAAACGGGCCCGCGCCGACAGCTCAGCGCCGCAGTGAACACAGCGCCGAGCTCCCAGGCTCGCGCCGCAGCTGCCGCAGAACTTGGCCGTCGGGGGGGCGGCGGCGCCGCAGGCGCCGCAGGTGATGGCAGACGATCCGGTCAACGCCGCTCCGGCGCTCGGGAATGTCGGGGGCCGAAAGGTAACCCCTCTCGCGCGGGCTGGCAGCCGTTCTTAGCTTCCTCCGGACTCCTTACGTCAGAGGCTGCATGGCGCTCACCCCGGCCCGCCCAGCGCGGGAGACCTTTCCGACCGACCTGAGCGGGGCCGGCAAACGGGACATCCTGGAGCTGGCCGAGCAGTTTCACGTGGACTTTCTCCGGCTCCAGTTCACCGACATCCTCGGCGTCAACAAGAACGTCGAAGTGCCGCACAGCCAGTTCGACAAGGCGCTCGACGGTGAGATCATGTTCGACGGCTCTTCGATCGAAGGCTTCGTGCGGATCGAGGAGCCGGACATGCTGCTCAAGCCCGATCTCACGACCTTCCGCATTCTGCCGTACGACGACGAGGGCGGACGGGTCGCCCGGCTGCTGTGCGACATCCACTCGCCCGACGGCGAGCCGTTCGCCGGGTGTCCCCGCACCACCCTCAAGCGGCAGATCGAGCGGGCCAAGAAGCTCGGCTTCACCATGATGGCAGGGTGCGAGGCCGAGTTTTTCCTGTTCGAGATCCCCCCGGACGGCACGCCCAGCACGACGACGCACGACTCGGGCGCCTATTTCGATCTCACGCCGATCGACAAGGGCGAGGAAATCCGGCGGGTGATCGTCGAGCATCTGGAGGTGATGGGGTTCGAGGTCGAGGCCGCGCATCATGAGGTGGCGCCGGGCCAGCACGAAATCGACTTCCGTTACGCGGACGCCCTCACCACGGCGGACAATCTGGCCACGTTCCGGTTCATCGTGCGCGACGTCGCTCGGCGGCTCGGCTTCCTGGCCTCGTTCATGCCAAAGCCGATCCAGGGCCAGAACGGGAGCGGCATGCACACCCACCAGTCTCTCTTCAAGGGTCCCAAGGACAACGCATTCTACGCCCCCAACGCCGAGCACCAGCTCTCCAACGTCGCGCTCTCGTATATCGAGGGGCTGCTGCATCACGCGCGCGGCTTTTGCGCCATCACCAATCCTCTCATCAACAGCTTCAAGCGGCTGGTGCCCGGCTACGAGGCGCCGGTGAACGTCGCCTGGTCCATGCGGAACCGGTCACCCCTGGTCCGGATCCCGGATCGCCGGGGCCTGAGCACCCGATGCGAGCTCCGCATGCCCGATCCGTCGGCCAACCCGTACCTCGCTTTGACCGTACAGCTCGCGGCCGGGCTTCACGGAGTCGAGGAAAAGCTGCCATGCCGCGAGCCGGTCAACCGGAACATCTTTCGGATGAGCTACCGCGACCGCCGGAAATACCGGATCGACGAGCTCCCGCGGGACCTTCACGAGGCGCTGGAGTACTTCGAGAAAGACGACGTCATCAAAGACGCCCTCGGCGAGCACCTGACGGAGCGCTTCCTCGAGGCCAAGCGCGAGGAGGTGACTCAGTACAACCTCCAGGTGAGCCGGTGGGAGATCGACAGCTACCTCGGCCGCTACTAGGGGCAGCCGCCTTTCTCCTCGACCTCGACGGCACCCTGTACAGCCATGGCGCCGCGGTGCCGGGGGCTCCCGAGACCGTGGCCGCGCTCCGGCGCGGCAGAGTACCATTCCGCTTCGTCACCAACACCACGAGCCGCCCGCGCACCGAGCTGGTCTCGCGCCTGCACGAGTACGGCTTTGCGGCGGAGCCACACGAGATTCTGACACCGGTCACCGCTGCGGGGCAGCTCGCGCGGGATCGCCACTGCACGGTGCTGGCGCCTTTCCTTCCGGCCGCTTCGCTCGTCGACCTCGCCGGCTTCGAGCTCCGCGGCGGCGTTTCAGGCCGGCGAGCAATCGACCGGCCCCAGGCAGTCCTGGTGGGCGACCTCGGCGAGCAATGGACCTACGCGCTCATGCAGGAGGCATTCGGATACGTGCTCGACGGTGCCCTACTCGTGGCACTGTCGCGGGACCGGTACTGGCGCCGCGCCGATGGTCTGGCGCTGGACGCCGGCCCCTTCGTCGCGGGCCTGGAGTATGCCACCTCCCGCCCGGCCATCCTGGTCGGCAAGCCCAGTCCCGAGTTCTTCCGCGCGGCGGTGGCCGGGCTCGGGCCCCCAGTGCCCGCGGGCGAATCGCTCGCCATGATCGGTGACGACTTGTGGTCGGACGTCCGGGGGGCGCAGCAGGCCGGCTATCAGGGGTGGCTGGTGCGCACCGGAAAGTTCCGGGAGGACGCGCTGCGCGACAGCGGCATCACGCCGGACCGGATTCTCGACAGCATCGCCGACCTGCGCGAAGCGGCGGAGGCGCTCGCCGCGTGAATCACTGCCGGCTCGCGGCGCTCGGGATGCTGCTGGGCGCGGCGCCGCTCCGCGCCCAGTCGCGGGCCGACTCGATCCCGACGCCCGCCGTCCGCGGCATCGTGATCGACCCCCGTGACATCTTCGAGCCGGAGGAGGCGAAGGCGAGCTCGCTGGTGCGGTTCATGAACCGGATCCACACTACGACCCGCCGGCGGGTGATCGCGCGCGAGCTCCTCTTCAAGCCGGGCGACCCGTTCGACTCCGCGAAGGTCGCCGAAACGGCCCGGAACCTCCGGGCGCTCGGCATCTTCCGCCGGGTGATCATCGACAGCGTTCACACCGACTCGGGCACGGTGCTGCGGGTGATCACCAAGGACGGGTGGAGCACCCGTCCGCAGTTCGACTTCAGCAGCACCGCGGGGCAAACCGCGTGGGGCATCGGGCTCGAGGAGCTCAATCTCTTCGGCAACGCGACGTATGCCGCGATCAACTACGCCAAGAACCCCGACCGCAGCGCACTCACCCTGCAGTTCCGGCAGCCGCGGCTGATCGCCGATCGGATCTACGTCACCGCCAGCTACCAGCATCGCTCGGACGGCAGATCGCTCAGCGGCGGGATCGGGCTTCCGTTCCTGAGCCTCGCATCACCCGCAGCCCTGACCGTGGGGGCCGTAGACTTCGACGGCGACGTGCTTCGGTTCTTCGAAGGCGACCCCGTCGCGGGCCAGGTGCTCCGCCGCCGCTACACGCTGGTCCGGGCCGATGGAGCGTTGGCGCTGGCAGCGTCGTCCGCCGGCTTTGCCCGCCTGGGCCTGCTCGCCCAGGTTCGGCGAGACAACTTTCTGGACACTGCACTCGTCGCCTCCACCCCGTTTCCCCACAGCACGACCGGCGCGATAGGGCCGTACTTCTGGGTCAGCCGGGCGTCGTTTCTCGTGGTCCGCAACTTCCGCAGCTTTGCCCGGGAGGAAGATGTCGACCTGAGCTCGACGTTCCTGGTCGGGGCTTACGCCGCGCCGAAGGCGTTCGGCTACGATCGGGATGGGCTGGGCCTCCAGGGGAATGCGGGCACCGGGCTGCGCACACCGGGGGGGTTCGTGACCCTGCGGGCGAACGCCACCGGGCTGGTGAGCTCCGCCGGCCTCGACTCGGGAACGGTTCGCCTGACGGGCATGTGGCTGGCGCAGCCGTCGCGGACCCACGCCCTGGTCGTGCTGGGCCAGGTGGGATGGCAACGGGATCCGGTGCCGGGTGAGGAGTTCGATCTGGGCTTCAGCCGGGGCCCCCGGGCCTTCTACGCCCATGCCTTCACCGGCGACCGGCTGGTGAACCTTCTGGTGGAGTATCGCTGGACCGCAATCGAGAACTTGTGGGAGGTGCTGGGGCTGGGATTCGCGGGCTTCGTCGATTACGGAGGAGCCTGGTACTCCGGCTTCCGTCGGCGGACCGGA
The DNA here is from genome assembly GCA_035644115.1 of Gemmatimonadales bacterium. GTDB lineage: Bacteria > Gemmatimonadota > Gemmatimonadetes > Gemmatimonadales > GWC2-71-9 > DASQPE01. Next base: position 9,889 of record DASQPE010000297.1, on the reverse strand, counting down.
ACCGACGCCGGGTTCGGCGTGCGATTAGGGCCCAGTCGCAGCACCGACGTGGACGCCGTGGTCAGCATCGATGTCGCCCGCCGGTTTCAAACCGACATTCAGCGGGCCGGATGGGCGGTGGTGGTCCGGCGAGGCGTCCGGTTCTAGGTGGCACCCGAGCGCCGCCCTCGAGCCGTCTCGACCTGAAACGGTCGAGTGCAGCGGCGGCGCGAGCATGAAGCCCAGGTGTCTTGCCGGACCCCGGACCGAACGTCATATATAGACCAGGGATGCCGCCAGACAGCAGGCCGGCGGTTACGCCTTTTTCAGTCGACAAATCCATGCGACTCACTCTGGTCGAGTCCGATCGCCGATTCATTCAAACGGCTGAGTTCGCGGCCCTCAGCATCGTCGCCCACGGCATGCTGGTCTGGGGCGCGGTGACGATGACGGCCGGCGGCCGTGTGCTGCCCAATAATTCCCGTGAAGCCAGGGTTTTCTTCCTTCTCCCCCCCGATCGGGTGGATACCCGTTCGCGGCAGATGGACGTCCCCCGATGGGCCAAGCTGGGGAGCGACATCGACAACGGAAGGAATACGACGGCAGACGCCGCGGGTTGGCTGCTCCGGGCCAGGGTGACCGGGAAGCGGGGCGGGGAAGACAAAGCCGGCGCGCGAGGGCAGCTCCCCCCGGGGCCCGCGGTGGTTCAGCCGGACACCATTTTCAGTGTGCTGGAAGTGGACTCGACCGTCGAGCGCTACGAAGCGAGTGCGGCGCCGGCCTATCCGCCCGACTTGCTGGCTCTGGGCACCGAAGGCATCGTGTACGCGCAGTTCGTGGTCGATACCACCGGCTTAGTCGACACCACGTCCATCCGGGTGCTCAGCAGCGCCCACCCGGCATTCGAGCGATCGGTGCGCGACGCGTTGCAGGCCATGAGATTTCGCCCGGCGAAACGCGGCGCTCACAGAGTCCGCCAGCTGGTCGAGCAGCATTTCCGATTTACTATCAGCATGCCGGCTCAAGTCGCCAACAACAAGCAGGTGACCTGAATCGGCTCCCCCGATCCTGGTCTGCGGCAGCCGGCTCAGCCGCAGCCGTCATCTCCCCCCGCACCGACGCCCCGTAGCAGCACTGCTGTCGCCGCGACTCCCAGCCGCTCGGCCGAGATGGTCAGCGGATCGATTCCTCGGAAGACGCGGTGTCCAAGGGCTACGCCCATGATCATGTAAGGCACCACCGCCGCTGCCGCATCGATATCACAGGAGGGGATCTCCCCCAGCTCGATGCCGCGCACCAGGGCCTGCTTCATCGTCCGCCGCCCCCGCTCCATCACTTCGTCGAACAGAATCCGGCCGACTTCGGGAATCTTGGGCAGCTCGTTCATGGCGAGGATCGCCAGCTCGATCTGCCCCGGCTGCTGGTAGTGCTGCCACGCTCGAGCGAGGAGCTCCCGGAGAATGTGCTCGCGAGAGCCGGTGGCGGTAGCCAACAGCTCTTCGCCGGCTTCGATGTGGGGCAGAATGCGCTCCCGCAGGAGCGCGATGAAAAGCTGCTCCTTCGAGTCGAAGTAGTGGTACACCGCGCCCTTGGTGACTCCGGCGCGGTCGGCGACGTCGTTGAGCGTCGCGCGGCCAAATCCGAGCTCCGAGAACACGGCGAGCGCGCCTTCGAGGATCTCCTCGCGCCGTACCTCCGGGGGGAGCCGGCGGCGGCTCCGGCCATCGGCCGGCTGTTCGTCTGGCACCGGATCTCCTTTGTGGGCCATCGGATACCTGCTTGGGGCCAGGTCCGGCTGGTGAGCTGGAACTTTGCCCTGGGGGGTTCGGTTCCTAGGTGACGGTCGACATACCTACCGGTAGGTATTTATGCATCGGCCGGCCATTAGGTCAATACAAGGCGAACCGAACTCAAGGATCGAAAACCATGTTGACTCGTTCGACCATCGCGGGCCTGCTCGCGCTTCTCCCTGCCCTGGCATCGGCCCAGGCTCCCTTCGCGCCGGCCTCGACCCGGCCCTCGCTGATCCTCTTCGCCAACGGCGGCGGCAATTCCCCCATCACCAATCTGAACGAAACCGGCAGTGCAGACCTCAAGACAGGGTGGACCCTGGGTGGCGGTGCTGGGGTACAGGTCAACCGGTATCTCGCCGTGCGCGGCGTGTTCGACTTCGCGCGCGACAAGGGAAGTGCGGGCTCGACGGCGTTCGCAGGCCAGCGGTTCAACCACTACTTCTACGGCGGCGACGTCCAGCTTCGCTATCCGACCACGGGCGGCTTGGCTCCCTATCTCCTCGCCGGTGCTGGTGCGGTCACGATCGATAACAAGGACGACGCCACGCCCAACAAGACCACCAAGTTCGCGGGCAAGGGCGGGCTCGGTGTGGAATATGTGTTCCCGGGTAACGGCTTCGGCCTGTTCGCCCAGGGCGCGTCCTACGTCTACAAGTTCGACCGTGGCGGCTTCAACAAGACCCAGTTCGACGTGCTGTGGACCGGGGGGCTGAGCTACCGATTCCAGCTCTAAGCGAAACTTTTTTGTCGGATCGACCGAATGAGGAACCCGGCGCGGCGCGCGCCGGTTTGGGTTGGGAGTAAACAGTCGCTTTGTGTGCATTGTGTCACAGCTCTCGGGGTCGAAGCCCCCGTGATGGAGGAATTGCATGCCAGCCAGGGTATCAGCCGGGATGGCCGTAGTCTTGGGGTTGATCAGCGCGGCGTGCGGCGGCGGGGCACCCCCTCCGCCACCGCCGCCGGGTGTAACGGTGGCGCCGGTCCTCGAGCGCGATATCAACGATTGGGAGGAGTTCACCGGGCGGCTGCAGGCAGTGGATGCCGTCGAGGTGAGACCCCGGGTCACCGGGTACATCGAGAAGGTGACGTTCACCGAAGGTGCCGAAGTCCGGAAGGGCGACGTCCTGTTCGCGATCGACCCTCGACCCTACCAGGCGGCCCTGGCCGGAGCGGAAGCCGACCTGGCCCGCGCGCGCACGCGGTCGGGACTCGCGAAGAGTGAATTGGACCGGGCCGAACGGCTGGTTGCCGTGCGCGCCATTTCGCGGGAAGACTTCGAGACCAGGACCAGCACGAACGCCGAGACCGAGGCGGAGATCCGGGCCGCCGAGGCAGCCGTGACCACGGCTCGCCTGAACCTCGAGTGGACCAAGGTGCGCTCGCCGATCGCGGGCCAAGTGAGCCGCGCTGAAGTCACCGAGGGCAACCTGGTGCAGGCGGGCCCTCCAGAGGCGACGCTGCTGACCCGGGTGGTCTCGATCGATCCGATCTACGCGTATTTCGACGGCGACGAGCAGACCTATCTCGCCTTCCGAGAGCTGGCCCGCTCGGGGGACGGTGGGGGCTCCCAGCACGCCCGGATCCCGGTGTTCCTCGGCCTGGCGAACGAGCAGGGCTTCCCCCACCAGGGATACGTGGACTTCGTCGACAACCAGCTCGACCCCAGAACCGGCACCATCCGGACCCGGGCCGTTTTCCGCAACAAGGATCGTGCGTTTACGCCGGGGCTGTTCGCGCGCATCAAGCTGGTCGGCAGCGCCCACCGGCCCACCCCGCTGATCCAGGACCGCGCCATCGGCACCGACCAGGACAAGAAGTTCGTCCTGGTGCTCAAGCCCGACAGCACGGTCGATTATCGCCCGATACAAGTCGGTCGCCTGGTTGATGGGCTCCGGATCGTCGAGAGCGGGCTCAAGCCCGGCGAGCGGATCGTGATCAACGGCCTGCAGCGCGCCCGGCCCGGCACCAAGGTCGCGCCCACGCTGGCCGCGATGACCCCCGATTCGACCATCACGACCGCGACCACGGGCGGATCCGTGGCCCCGAGGCCTTAAGGTGCGCTTCTCCCGATTCTTCATCGACCGGCCGATTTTCGCCGGCGTGCTTTCCATTGTGATCTTCATTGCCGGCGCGATCGCCATGTTCGCGCTGCCGATCAGCGAGTATCCGGAGGTCGTACCGCCCTCGGTGGTCGTGCGGGCAGTGTATCCCGGCGCGAATCCCCGGGTGCTCGCGGAAGCGGTGGCCACGCCGCTCGAGGAGCAGATCAACGGCGTCGAGAACATGCTGTACATGTCGTCCCAGGGGACCGCGGACGGCGTGCTTACGCTGACGGTCACCTTCCGCATCGGGACCAACGCAGACATGGCGCAGGTGCAGGTGGAGAACCGGGTGAGCCAGGCGCTGCCCCGCCTTCCGGACGAGGTGCGGGCGCAAGGCGTCACCACGGTGAAGAGCTCGCCCGACCTGACGATGGTGATTCACCTGGTATCGCCCGACAGCCGCTACGACATGGTGTACCTGCGGAACTACGGGCTGCTCCAGGTGAAGGACGTCCTGGCGCGCATTCCCGGCGTGGGCCAGGTGAACATCTTCGGGGGCGGGGACTACGCCATGCGGGTCTGGCTGGACCCGCAGAAGGTAGCGGCGCGGGGATTGTCCGCGGGTGACGTGGTCACGGCTATCCGGGAGCAGAACGTCCAGGTAGCCGCGGGCGTGGTGGGGGCGCCACCCATGCCGGCCCCGGTGGACTACACGCTCAGCGTCAACGCGCGCGGCCGGCTGCTCGACGAGCGGGACTTTGGCGACATCATCATCAAGACGGGGACGGACGGCGAGATCACCCGGTTGCGGGACGTGGCCCGGCTCGAGCTGGCGGGCGGTGATTACGCGTTGCGGTCCCTGCTCAACAACAAGAACGCGGTCGGCATCGGAATCTTCCAGTCGCCGGGCTCCAACGCGCTCCAGCTGGCAAGCACGGCCCGGGCCACGATGGACGAGCTCAAGAAGACCTTTCCCCAGGGGCTGGACTACCGGATCGTCTACGACCCCACCGTCTTCGTGCGCGACTCCATCCGCGAGGTGGTGAAGACGCTGCTGGAGGCCACCCTGCTGGTGGTGATCGTGGTCGTACTGTTCCTCCAGACCTGGCGGGCCTCCATCATCCCGCTGGTCGCGGTGCCGATTTCGATCGTAGGGACGTTCGCGATCATGCTGGGCTTCGGCTTCTCGATCAATACGCTGTCGCTGTTCGGCCTGGTGCTTGCGATCGGCATTGTGGTAGACGACGCGATCGTCGTGGTCGAGAACGTCGAACGCAACATCGAGGAGGGGTTAGCGCCCCGGGACGCGGCGCACAAAGCGATGGACGAGGTCAGCCGTCCGATCGTGGCGATCGCGCTGGTGCTCTGCGCGGTCTTCGTGCCCATCGCGTTCGTGAGCGGCCTCACCGGCGAGTTCTACCGGCAGTTCGCGCTCACCATCGCATTCTCCACCGTAATCTCGGCGATCAACTCGCTCACCCTGTCTCCCGCCCTGAGCTCGATTCTGCTCCGGCCCCACGGCGCCGCCCCGGATCGGCTGAGCCGGATCATCGATCGGCTCTTTGGCTGGATTTTCCGCCCGTTCAACCGAGCATTCGGCCGGGGATCGATCGGTTACCGCACGACCGTGCGGCGGCTCCTGGGTCACCGCGGCATCGCGCTCGCCGTCTATGCCGGATTGATCGCGCTGGCCGTGTTCGGCTTCAAGCACGTACCGACCGGGTTCGTACCCACCCAGGACAAGCAGTACCTCGTGGCCTATGCCCAGCTGCCCGACGCCGCGACGCTGGACCGCACCGAGTCCGTGATCAAACGGATGTCGGAGATCGGCCTGAAGCAGCCAGGAGTGGCCGGTGCGGTGCAGTTCCCCGGGCTCTCGATCAACGGGTTCGTCAACGCCACGAACGCCGGCATCGTGTTCTTCACGCTTGCGCCATTCGACGAGCGGAAGTCCAAGGAAGAGTACGGCCTGACCATCGCCGACGCGCTCAACCGCAAGTTCGGCGGCATCCAGGACGCGTTCATCGCAGTCTTTCCGCCGCCGCCGGTCCAGGGCCTGGGCACGGTCGGCGGGTTCAAGCTCGAGCTGGAGGATCGGGCCGGGCTGGGGGAAGCGGAGCTCTACAAGGCCACCCAGGCCCTGATGGGTAAAGCATATCAGAATCCCAAGCTCGCGGGCCTCTTCTCGAGCTATCAGATCAACGTGCCGCAGCTCTTCGCCGACGTCGATCGCGAGAAGGCCAAGCGGCAGGGCATCGTGCTCACCGATCTGTTCCAGACGCTCCAGATCTACCTGGGATCGATCTACGTGAACGACTTCAACCGCTTCGGCCGGACCTACCAGGTGATCGCCCAGGCGGACGCGCCGTTCCGCGCCACGGCCGACAACCTCGCGCAGCTCAAGGTGCGCAACGCCTCCGGGGAAATGATCCCGTTGGGCTCGGTCCTCACGGTGAAGCAGTCGTTCGGGCCCGACCGGGTGCTGCACTACAACGCCTACCCGGCGGCGGATATCAACGGCGGGCCGGCCCAGGGTACCAGCTCGGGCGAGGCGATCGCGATCATGGAGCGGCTGGCAAACGACGTGCTGCCCAACGGGATCTCGCTGGAATGGACCGACCTGACCTACCAGGAAAAGCTGGCGGGCAACACCGGGTACTTCGTCTTTCCGCTCTGCGTCCTGCTGGCTTTTCTGGTCCTGGCGGCGCAGTACGAGAGCTGGTCCTTGCCGCTCGCCGTGATCCTGATCGTGCCGATGTGCCTCCTGTCCGCCATCACCGGCGTGTGGTTGAGCCGGGGGGACAACAACATCTTCACCCAGATCGGGCTGGTGGTGCTGGTTGGCCTGGCCTGCAAGAACGCGATCCTGATCGTCGAGTTCGCGCGGGAGATGCACCTGCAGGGGCGCGACCCGGTGAGCGCCGCCCTCGAGGCCTGCCGGCTCCGGCTGCGGCCGATCCTGATGACCTCGTTCGCCTTCATCATGGGCGTGGTCCCGCTGGCCACGTCTTCCTCCAGCGCGGGCGCCGAGATGCGGCGGGCCATGGGGATCGCGGTCTTTTCCGGGATGCTCGGCGTCACGTTCTTCGGTCTGCTGCTGACGCCGGTGTTCTACGTCACCATCCAGGAGCTGGTGGAGCGACGACGGCGGCGTGCCGCGGCGGCTGAGATCGCGGCTCCGGCGCAGGAAGAGGAGGCCCATGCGTAAGCCGTTCCTGCCGGCGCTGGCACTGCTGTCCGCTGCCTGCGCCATGGGCCCGACCTACCATCGCCCGCCGGTGGATCTCCCCCCGGCATTGGGCCGCTCGGCCGATTCAGTAGTCGCGCCCGAGTCCCCGCGCAACGCGTTCTGGGATCAGCTGGGCGATACCACACTCACGCGGCTCGTAGCGGAGGGACTGGCCTCCGGCTACGACGTGCAGGTGGCGGAGGCGAGGGTGCGGGGTGCCAGGGCCGCCCGGACGCTCTCGGCGCTGGACCTCGCCCCGACGGTCACGGTAAGCGGCGGCTACACCCGACAGCGCCTGGCCGCCGCGACCTTTCCCGGCTTCGGCTCGAGCTTCCCGGATCAGGATCTCTGGGACGCGGGCTTCGACGCTTCCTGGGAGATCGATGTCTTCGGTGGGCTCCGGCGTAACCTGCAGGGCCAGACGGCGCTGGTGGCCTCTTCCCGGGAAGACCTGCGCGACGTCCGGGTCTCGCTGGCTGCCGAGCTGGCGCGCTCCTACTTCGAGCTTCGTGGCGCTCAGGGTCAGCTGGCCGTGGCGCAGCGCAACGCCGACAACCAGCGCCGCACCCTCGAGGTCGTGCAGCAGCGGCTCGACGCGGGCCGGGGCACCGCCTTCGATGCCGAGCGCGCGCGGGCTCAGCTGGGCCTGACGCTCGCCGCGATTCCCTCGCTCGAGGCCCAGATCGCCGCGGCCCAGTACCGCATCGGTACTCTGGTCGGGCGGACGCCCGAGCGGGTGGCAACCGAGCTCGCGGAAGCCCGCGACCTGCCGCCGCTGCCACCGACGGTGCCGGTGACCAGCCCGGATTCGCTCATCCGCCAGCGCCCCGACGTGGTCAGCGCCGAGCGGCAACTGGCGGCTCAAACCGCATTTGTGGGCGCAGCCAAGGCGGATTACCTCCCGCGGCTCTCGGTGGAGGGCACCGCGGGCTTCACCTCGGCGGACCTGAGCTCGTTCGCTGGAACGGGGACCTCACGCTACGCGGTCGGGCCGGTGATCTCGTGGCCGGCGCTCAACCTGGGGCGAGTGAAGGCGCGAGTAGATGCGTCTCGCGCGCTCGAGGCGGAGGCGAAGGCACGCTACCAGCAGACGGTGCTGCGAGCACTGGAGGAAGCCGAGGCCTCGCTGGTCTCCTATGCCAAGGCCCGGACCCGGCTGAACCGGCTGGAGGACGCCGCCGGCGCCAGCGAGCGCGCCGCCGACTACGCCCGGCTCCGATTCGAGGGCGGGGTGGCGGACTTCCTCGAGGTGCTGGACGCGGAGCGCACCACGCTCGATGCAGAGAACCAGCTCGCCACCGGCCGCACCGACGCTACCACCGCGTACGTGGCCGTCTACAAGGCGCTGGGCGGGACCTGGCCCGTGGGACAAGGCGCACAGTGATCTAGCGCCGCATATCGGTGCTCGCTACCTTCCCGACCGCCGTGCCTGGGGCTCACCTCATGCGCGGCGGTCAACTGCTGTTCAGTAGTCCATCCCCGCTGAGGTCCGATGCACCCCTACCAATACGGGTGCGCGGCAGCGCTGCTGCTGGCACTCTCTCCCAGCGCGTTGCCCGCGCAGGACACGATCACCATCGCCGTGCGCGGCGGCACCCTTCTGCCGATCACCGGCCCCGAGATTCGGAACGGCGTCCTGCTGATGGAGGGCGGCAAGATCACTGCAGTCGGGCCGGCCGATCAGGTGAAGATTCCCGCGGGCGCCAAGGTCGTCGACGCCACCGACAAGGTGGTCATGCCCGGCCTCATCGATACGCACTCTCACATCGCTGACGCCGAGTGGGCCGACAAGGCCTCGCCGATTCAGGGTGACGTCCGGATCCTGGATGCGATCAACCCGTTCGCGGACGGGGTCAAACGGGCCCGAGCCGGGGGCACCACCACGGTCAATATCATGCCGGGCTCGGGCCACCTGATGAGCGGGCAGACGGCATACGTCAAGCTCCGCGACGCGACGCGCATCGAGGAGATGCTCATCTGCTCCGATCCGCTGACGCAGATCTGCGGGGGGATGAAGATGGCGAACGGCACCAACTCGCGGGGCGAGCCACCATTCCCCGGCTCCCGCGCGAAGTCGGCGGCGCTGGTCCGGGAGAAGTTCGTCAGGGCCATCGAATACCGGGACGCGCTCAAGGCGGCGGAGAAGGATTCCACCAAGCGGCCCGCCCGCGATCTCGAGCTCGAAGGCATTGCCCAGGTGCTGGATGGGAAGCGAGTGGTGCATTTCCACACCCATCGGGCCGACGACATCGTGACGGTGCTCCGGCTGCAGCGGGAATTCGGGTTTCGGGTGGTGCTGCACCACACCAGCGAAGCCTGGAAGGTGGCCAAGGAGATCGCGGAGGCTGGGGTCCCGGTCTCCCTCATCGTGATCGACTCCCCCGGCGGCAAGCAGGAGGCGATCGACTGGCATCCGGAGAACGGAGCCGCACTGGTGCGGGCGGGCGTGCTGGTGGGATTCCACACCGACGACTGGATCACCGACTCCCGCTTTTTCACCCGGGAAGCGGCCATGTCGGTGCGCGCCGGTATGCCGCGCGATAAGGCGCTGGAGGGCCTCACCATCGCCGGGGCCAAGATCCTGGAGCTGCAGGACCGGATCGGGTCGCTCGAGAAGGGGAAGGATGCGGATTTCATCGTTCTCTCGGGCGATCCGCTGAGCGTGTACACCCGGGTGGAGCAGACCTGGATCGACGGCAGAAAGCTGTTCGACCTGCACGATCCGGTACAGCGGAACTACGCCACCGGAGGCTACGGGTATTCCCGCGACGATCGGGTCGAGATCGACGAGGACGCCGGGTCGGACGACGAGGCGGGCCGATGAGGCGGGCGAGGAGCGGGCGGCC
>DASQPE010000296.1:0-2453 GCA_035644115.1 Gemmatimonadales bacterium | reverse complement strand
AACTCCGCCAGCGATGGGGCCAGGAGAGCGATCAGGTCGCGGTGATGCCGGCTGCTGGCCCTCACCTCCGCGGGGAAACCGAGCAGAAGCGCGTACGTTGCGGCCGCGTTGGCCACATGGATCCGCTCGGGCACGGCCAGGTCGAGCGATTGCTCCACCGCACTCAACCACCCGCCCAGCCGTTGCTCCAGATAGAGCCGGTCCCTCCAGTCCAACGCCGGCACCGGGCTGTGATCGACCGCCGCGGTCCACTCGGCGAGTGCGGCCGTCACCGGTGTGTCGGCCGGTTCGCGAAGGCCTTCCGCGATGGCGGCGGCTGGTGGGGGCGTCGAGCCATCGAGGGTAGGAAACCGCCGGTAATAGTAGCAGCGACCGACCTCGAAGCATCCGCCCCGAAGGACGCAGTCGCCCAGTCGAGCGAAGTCCCACTGACCTCGGGCGAAGTAGGCCCGATCCACCCCGGCCGTCTCGCCCGCCGAGTGCTCGTCGTAGGCCCGTTCGGCCTGAGGCACCGCACGCCTCGGCCGGTGCCATTGGTGGGCCACGCCCGCCGCGCGGGCCAACTGCTCCGGCAGCTTGAGGTCGCCAAGCGACATGTGCCGGCGGTAGTTGGTATAGGTGCGAACCGGGAGCCCAGCCCGAAGGGCGGCGGCGAGCACCAGCCGCGAGTCGAATCCGGCCGTCAACGGCACCCAGGCAACCGCGCCAGGGTGAAGCGTCAACCTCCGGAGCGAGGTGACCAGTTGTTGCCCGATCTCGGCCAGCGTCTCATCGTACGAGCCTCGGGCTGAAGGGTCGGGCAGCCAGGGCCGCGGCTCGGGCCGGCCGCGAGCAAGCTTGAGCAGTTGAGAAGGCAGGAGCCGGCGGACCGCGGAGAACTTCGAGACCGGGGGCGGAAACCAGTCCAACCCGCGTTCGTGGGCCAGGCCGTGGGGGTTCTCGGAAGAGCCGTACTCCGCGGCAGTGCGTCCCAGCATGGCCGAGCTGCTCGACACCCAGCAGGCGGCGGTCCGGCCGTTGGTGGGTTGATTCCAGTAGTAGCACCCGAGCAGCCCACCAGCGTCGGGATAGACGCTCCCGCTGCCGACGAGCGCCCATCGCCCTGCCCACGCGATCCCAAGGTGCGGAACGAGCGGTGTAGGAGTCGTCGCGATCTCAGGGCCAGGATCGGGGCGGGCCGGGTCGGACTGGAGCGCCAAGCCGAGCAGAGCCCAAGTGGCCCCGTCGGCATCCGCAACAACCTCGACCGGAAGCGTGGGACAAAACGAGAGCACACCAGTCCCAGGCAGCTGCAGCACGGCCCAGTCCGGGTATTCCCGCCAGGGACCCGGACCTACCACGAACTGGCGCCGATGAACCGTCATCGCCCACACAGGCGTGACAATTTGGTGGCTTATGTTACCGGCGCAATTGGCTGACGCACAGGGTTCTCATGAGTAGCGCCACAGCCTGGCCGATCTGGACCCCTTCGCCCGAGCGCGTAGCCCGCGCGAACCTGACGCGGTTCATGCGGGAGCACGCGCCCGCCGGCGGCGACTACGCGGAGCTGTACGCTTGGTCGGTCGACCACCCCGACGAGTTCTGGCCCGCGGTGTGGCGGTTCAGCGGCATTGTAGCTGAGCGCCGTGTCGGGTCGCCCTGGGATGCCGTGGTGGGCGGCGGCGACCGTATGGCGCCGCCGGACCCGGTCAAGGGCCCGAAGTGGTTTACCGGCGCGCGGCTCAACTTTGCCGAGAACCTGTTGCGTTGGCGCGATGAGCGCGCGGCCCTGGTCTTCTGGAACGAGCTGGGTCGGCAGCGCGAGATCACTTTCTCGGAACTGACGCTCGAGGTTGCAGGCGTGGCCGACGCGCTGCGCGAGGCGGGGGTGAGCGCGGGCGACAGGGTCGCCGGATTTCTGCCGAACTTGCCCGAGACCGTGATCGCGATGCTCGCCACGGCGAGCCTCGGTGCGGTCTGGTCATCCTGCTCGCCTGACTTCGGTGCGAATGGAATGTTGGACCGGTTCGGCCAGATCGCGCCTAAGGTGCTCTTTTGTGCCGATGGCTATCGCTACGCCGGCAAGGAGATCGACTGTCTCGGACGGGTGCGTGAGGTCCGGGATCGGATTGCGGCGCTCGACCAGGTAGTGGTGGTGGGCTACCTCGCCGAGCGGCCGGCCATCGGTTCGATTCGGGGCGCGGTCCACTGGTCGGAGTTCTCCGGAACGCAGCATCAGCCCAGGTTCGCCCGGCTGCCGTTCGATCATCCGCTTTGCATCATGTACTCGTCGGGCACGACCGGCCTCCCGAAGTGCATGGTCCACGGCGCCGGCGGCACCCTCCTGCAGCACCTCAAGGAGCTGGTCCTGCACACCGACCTGACCCGGGAGGACCGGATCTTCTACTTCACCACGTGTGGCTGGATGATGTGGAACTGGCTGGTGTCGAGCTTGGCGGTCGGGGCGACCGTGG
>DASQPE010000295.1:0-4293 GCA_035644115.1 Gemmatimonadales bacterium | reverse complement strand
CGATCGGTAAAGCTCAACGGGTACGTCATGTCGATCTGGGTGACGATGGTCTCGGCCCCGAAGCGGGAATCGTTCGCGGCCCGGCTGAAGAAGTCGAGCAGACCCTGAATGTCGGCGGTGTTGCTGCCGCCGGCGGGCACGATGACGGGCGTCGCGGTGGCGTCGGTACGGTACTGGGTGGCGTGGCAGAGCGCGCAGTTGAACCCGACGCGGGGGAAGCCGACGGTCTTCTTGGAGAAGCCGGCGGGGAGCTCGGCCCCTTCCTTCCAGGGCAGACCGAGCGAGGCGTAGCCGCCAGGGCCCGGCAGCAGGTCGTCGAAGATCCGCGGCAGCACCACCACGATCCAGTAGGGAATGCCCGCCTCGCGCTCGGCGCCCAGCGATCCATAGAGGAAATTGGTGGCCGGGTCGTCCGTGATCGACCGTGACTGGGGGAGCTCACGGAAGATCTTATACCAGGCCAACCCGCCCAGCGCCGCAGCGATGATAAGGAGGACCAGCAACAGCCGGAGGAGCCGTTGGATCCACGGGCGCCTGGTTTTCGTCTTGGGTCCGGTCACGGGCTCCGTCCTCCGCGGGCGAGAGCTAAAAGGTCTTGAGATACTCGATCAGCGCGGCCTTCTGAACGTCCGAGAGCTTGGTGCCGTATTCGTGGCCGCCGTTGCCGTTTCCCCGCCGGCGGGTATCGAACCGCCAGCCGAGCCGTTCCGCCTCCGGCCCCTGGGTGACGAAGCCCACGCGCTCATAGTCATAGACGTCGTAGCCGATGTAGAACACCTGGGGTCGGCCTTTGGGCGGGTCCAGCAACGCGCGCAGGTCGGGCACCGACCCGTTGTGCAGGTAAGGCGCACGCAGCCACAGCCCATCGAGGGGCATGTTCGCGTAGCCGTTGGTCTTCCGGAAGTGGCTGAAGCGGGCGGGATAGCAATGCTCCGTGTCATGCGGGCGATCGCGGCACCAGTCTTCATCCGCCGGAAACCCGTCGTACAAAGAGTTCTGCGCCGCGGCCAGCTCCCGGGTATAAGAGTCGAGCCGGGCCCGGTCGGTGCCGATGTACTCGATGGACGTCACGGTGCCGACCAGGCTCCCGTCGCCCTCAGCCCTGAAAGGCGGGTGCGCGTTTCCGTGACAGGACCAGCACAGCTCGCGATAGATCGCCTCGCCGTGCGCCGCGATCGTCCGGTTGATGTGCTGGGGGGGAAAGTCCGGCGGGCGAGCCTGGTCCCACAGGAACGCCGCGGTGCGAAGGACCTTCTCCTTGTCCAGCGTGGTGGGCGTGGCGCCGGTGCCGAAGCCGGCGCTCAGGTTGCGCTCGTCGACCTTGGTGTTGTTCCCGTCCCAGTGGAGCTGCATCCCCTCCTTCCACTTCTGGTTCCAGACCGCGGGGAAATCGGCGTTGCCGACCTTCTCCCGGTCGGAGGCGTGCTCCATGGGAAAGCCGAGGAGCGCCTTGGGCGGGTCGAACGTATCGACCCGGCCGGGCCCCCAGCTGGTGAAGTCCACGAACGAGAGCCGGGAAGTGAGGGTCAACAGCTGCTCCCGCATCAGCGTGATGCCGACATAGCGGAACACGAGCCGGTCGATCAGGCTGAGCGATTCGGGCCGGTAGCGGCCGCGGGTCGGGGCCACCTCTTGTCGCCTGGCCTCCAGGTCCTCGATCCTCGGCAGAATCCGGTTCGAGCGGAATTTCCAGTTGGCCGCGGAGCGGTTGAGGAAATAGACCAGCGCACCCAGATCGAAGGTGTTCGCCGGCATGCCGAGGACGATCTCGCGCGGCGCGCCCGGCGCCGGGCGCACCGAGCCGGTGTGGCACACCGCGCAGTTGAAGTACACCCGGTCGATGCCTTCGACCCGCCGCATCGACATGCCGATCGGCAAGTCGAACCGCGGATCCTTGCCGTCCTCGTAGATCATCCCGAACGACGCGTAGCCTTTGCCCGGTTGATGGTCGGGCAGGTACTCGGGGAAGAGCTCGGGCAGCGCGATCCAGATCCAGTAGGGAATCCCGAACCCGAACTGGTATCCCCAGCCCCGCTCGCCGCCGGTCGAGCCGTACTTGAAGTGCTCCTTGACGTCGGCATACGTCACGGGCTTGTCATCTCGCAGCCGGACGATCAGGTAGATCGAGCCGCCGATTGCCGCGGCGACCACCAGGACGCCGAGCCAGAAGAAGCCCTTCGACAGCTTGGCCCCGAGCGATCTGCGGCCCGGCAGGCTCATGGGGCAAACTCCAGCATGAAGGGGCAAATGCGGCGCTTCCCCAGATAGACCTGACCCAGGTAGAGGCCGGGCCCCACCTGTCGGATCTCATCCCGCACCGCGCCGGCCACGACCGAAGTCTTGGAGTAGTCCAGGATGATCGCGGGGCCGTCAGCGAACCAGCTCTGGTCCTGATACACCCGGGCCCGAATGAGCGGTGTGCCCAGCGGCCCGATCCGATTGAGGAGATCGCCGGTTTGAGGCGAGAACACCTTGCCTTTCCAGAACAGCGCCCTGACCGCCGCTTGCAGGAGCCCGTCCAGTGCCGAACCGGGCAGGAGCATCGTGGTGCCGCGCGACTTGCCCACCGGTATCGGGCCCGGCGGGCTGGCGCGGAACAACCGGTCCAGCTCGGCCCGCGGCATCCGCGCGAGATTCTGAGGGTTTACCTGGGCCGGGGTTGCATCGATGGGGGTCGTCATGGTGCGTCACCTCGTGCTTGCCGGAAGCGGATTCCGCGCCGGGGAAACTCTAGCGGCAACTCCGCGGGCGCGAGCGGCGGGTCCACTATCGTGCGTTGGGGCCCCAGCAGGATGGCGAGCGCGCTGGTGCATAC
Source organism: Gemmatimonadales bacterium (assembly GCA_035644115.1). Lineage (GTDB taxonomy): Bacteria > Gemmatimonadota > Gemmatimonadetes > Gemmatimonadales > GWC2-71-9 > DASQPE01. The sequence goes on along the minus strand of DASQPE010000295.1, from coordinate 1,478 downwards.
GAACAGGATGAGCTCTCTGCCGGGGCAGTGGCGCGCCCCGCTCAGAAAGGGATCGAACTCAGCGGTGGGCGAGCCGGTGCCGGAGGTGGGCCGCTCGGGCGCGAAGCTGGGCCGGTGCTGCGATGAGAACGCAGGGTCGCCCAGGAGCGGGAACGAGTGCAGAATCTCAGTTCCCGCCGGAATGCGCACGGCGCCCGCGATGGCGCCGGCCTTCGCGCAGTGAAAGGTTCGGGTTACGGGTGGATAGAGCCGCGCGGCTTCCATGAGGCACGCCTCGAGGAACCGCAGCCCGTCGATCGCCTCCGCCCGGTCGAGCGGCCCCGCCGCCGCGATCTCACGGCGGGCGGACTCGAGCACGGCCGGATGGGACGTCACGAGCGCTACCGTCCGGACCAGCAGGTCGGTGCCCGAGCCTGTAAAGGTGAACATCCAGTGGGGGATCTGCTCCAGCAGCTGCTCCTCGGGGACGTCGGGAGCCAACTTGGTCGCCAACCCCAGCAGGCTGGGCTCGCCCGCCGCGGCTCTCTCTCGCCAGAGCCGGGCGAACGTGCGATAGAGGCGGGCGCGGCGACGGGCCGCCCAGGGCGCGAGCAATAGTCGCTTCACGGGATTTTGCGCCAGACCGAACAACGCCTGCACGTCGTCGGCGAGCTCCGACGGCGCTCCGATACCGACCACGATTCCCAGCATCGCGCGGCGCATCGCCCCACGAATGTCCTCGATGGTCGCGGGTGGGGTGGCGAACGCCCGGTGGATCTGAGGGAGGAATGCGGACCTGAGGTCGTGGCGTCGCCCGGCTTGCAGCACGGCTTCGTTGAAGGGCCGAAGCCGCACCCACTGCTCGTCGTCGCTTATCGTGAGCGCGTGAGGCGCCAGCACCGCCATCCCCTTGCGCTTTAGCTTGCCGGTCGAGTAGCCCGCGGTGGTGGGCGGCGGCTCGAGAATACGGCGCGACAGGTCCCTTTCGCCGACCAGGAGCAGCTTGCTGATCCCGAGATTGAGAACGAGGTTGTCGCTGCCGTAGCGGGTCATTGCTCCGCGCGCCCAGTCCCGAAATGCCACTCGGGCGCTGAAGTCGCGGGGACGTCGAGCAAATCCGACCGTCAGGCCGGCCAGCAGACGAAGCAAGTCCCTCAGCGTGGTCGTCGGCGGGACGCGGGGGGCGCCGGAGGGCGCGTCAACCATCACGTCGGAGTGGGTGGGCACGGCTACTGCGTCGCACGATCAGCTGCGGCCTCACGGCGCACTGCGGCGAACCGGCTCGCGATTGGCATGCGGCTGGTCTGGCCGATGAGATTGGGGTCGGGGCACACGAACAGCGGAACCGCTAGCTGGTGTTTGGGAGCTCGCGAAGAGAAGCCGGCGGCGTCCGCGTTGATGCTGCCAACAATACAGAGCGTGGGGGGCGTGTCAAGCCGATTCGTCATGCGCCGACAACCACTGCCACCCGCTCTGCGCCCAGCGACTCGATGGGAAGC
>DASQPE010000294.1:0-12542 GCA_035644115.1 Gemmatimonadales bacterium | reverse complement strand
GAGCCGCGAGCGCCGCCGGGTCGCCCATGACCCGGCGGCGAAGGGCTGCCCGATCGAGCGCGCCGTCGGCGCCCACGACGTCCGCGCCGAAACGTTGGGTGATCGCCGCGAGCACCGCCGTTCCCGGCGCCTGGGCTTCGCGCACCAGGGCGTCGGCATCGATGACGGTGGCGCCCCAACGGCGAAAGAGGTCGGACACCGTAGACTTCCCGGCGGCGATGTTCCCGGTCAGGGCGATGGACAGCATGAGACAAAAGCGTGAAAAGTGAACAGTAAAAAGTGAAAAGGCGCATCACGATTCATCGGAGCTCCCTTTTCACTTTTCACCTTTCACTTTTCACGCAGTTAGCGAAAACTGATCTTCGTCTACCCTCGGGACCTGGTGACACTTCCGGCACCGCGCCTCGTAGCTCTCCTGTCCGCCGATCATGATGGTGGGGGCGTCGTAGCGAGCCGGGCGTCCGTCTACCAGCCGCTGGTTGCGGCAGGCCAGATCGCCGCATACGACGCAAATTGCCTGGAGTTTGTCCACCCGCTCGGCCACCGCCATCAGGTCGCCCATCGGACCGAAGGGCTCGCCCCGGAAATCGGTGTCCACGCCCGCCAGAATCATCCGGACGCCCCGCGCGGCGAGGGCGGTGGCCACCTCCACGATGCCCGGATCGAGAAACTGGGCCTCGTCCACCGCTACCAGCTGGGTGTCCGGGCGCGCGAGGCGGAAGATCTCCCCCGAGGAATCGACCGGGGCGGCGTCGAGCTCCTTGCCGTCGTGGCTCGCGACGCTGTAGAGCCCGGCGTAACGATTGTCCAGGTGAGACTTGAAGACCTGCACCCGGCGGCGCGCAATCACCCCTCGGCGCACCCGCCGGATGAGCTCCTCGCTCTTGCCGGCGAACATTACGCCCGCGATGACCTCGATCGACCCGGGCCGGCTGTCCTTCTCCATCGATGACCCTCGCTCCGACGGAAGCGACCAAATGTAACGCGCGGCCGCCGCGACTCCAGCGCCGCCGGGAGCATCTTGCGAGGCTTCCCCGGGTTCCGGCATATTGTCGCGCCGCGGATCAGGTTCGCTCGAGCGAAGGAGTCCGGCGTGACCAAGCAGGAAGTCGTGCAGGCCCTCGCACAGCGCCTCGAGCTCTCGCGGGCTCAGGCCGCCGCCGCCGTCGATGCCCTCTTCGCGCCCGACGGGATCATCGCGGCCGAGCTCAGGAAGGGCGGGCGGGTTCAGATCGCCGGCTTTGGCAACTTCGAGACCCGCCGGCGGGCCGCGCGGCGGGGGCGCGATCCGCGGACCGGCGGCGAGATCTCCATCAAAGCGTCCACCGTACCGGCTTTCCGCGCCGGGAAGGCGCTGAAGGACCTGGTTGCGCGGCGCCGCTAGTCCTTGTCGGCCTTCTCGTCCTTGGGCACGGCCGTCGGATCGATCGCCTTGATCGCCTGCTTCGCGGAAGCCGCGACCTCGTCGCTGATATCGTCGTCCATCACCTTCTTGAGCGCCGGAATCGCGGCCTTTGCGGCCGGTCCGATCTCCCGCAGTGCCACAGTCACCGGAAACCGTACGGTGGGCGACGGGTCCTGAAGGGCCTCGATCAATGCGGGTACCGCCGGCGCCGCCTTGGGCCCCATGTGCGCCAGTTGGTAGGCTGCCGCGTTCCGGGTTTGGGGCGCCGTCGCCTTGAGATCGGCAATCAGCGACTTGATGGGCGCTGCTCGATTGGCCTGGGAGATCTTGGTCTGGCTCGCGGCGCTGGCCGTCAGCAGCGCGGTCATCAGCCCGAGCGCCGCGAGAATCCGAGTGGTCATCACAACCTCCTGAATCGTTCTACCGTGCCCGTCCCCCGGCACGGCTCGGGGGCCGCGTGCGTCCCCGGTCCACCCGGGCCACGACCCGCTTCCGTCGAATGGTAGCACCGTTCAGGGCGGTCGCGATCCGTTCCACCTCGGCCGCGGGCAGCTCCACCAGACAGTAGGCCTCGCGGATCTCGATCCGCCCGATCTTCTCCCGCGCGACCCGTACTTCCTTCGTGAGCAGCGCTACCAGGTCGTTGGCGGTGGCGCCATCGCTCTTGCCCACGCCGACGAAGACCTTCGCCGTTGCCGACAGGTCGGGAGCGGGGGCCGGGGCCGGCACGATGGGCGGGGCCGCCGCGCCGGCGTCGACCCATAGATCATACAGCGCGGCCGCGACCCCGGTGGCATCGTAGCGCTCGAACAGGGGCGCCAGGGTGAACAGCGCCCGCTCCGGCCGTCCCGCCTCGATCGCCTGGGCAATGGTGCTTCTCCGGGTCACTGCGGCATCCGCTGCCGTTTCCAGCAGGCCCGGCAGCCGCAACGGCCGCCGAGTCGCCGCAATGCGCCCGACGTAGGGTTCCGTCCCCGGGGGAACCAACAGCACGACGTTTCCCGCCTGGAGCAGTTGCGCCAGTCGGGGCGAGTCGGGGGGGTCGAACGCGACCACTACGTCGGCGCGGGGCGCATCCCCTGTGGCGATGTGGATGGAGTCGTCACCGGTCGGCAGCGCTGCCGCGATCGCGTCGTGCTGGCTTCGGTCCGCGGTCCAGATCGTCAACGACTGCGGGTCGAGCACCTCCAGCAGGGCCCCCAGCGCCGCCGCGCGGCGGTCCCATGCGACAGCGACCGTCCGCACCGCTCCCGGCACCTGATAGGTGGACTCGGCCGCGCCGAGCACCAGCGCCTTCCGGGCGTAGCGCTCGACCAGATCGGCGGCCTGTTCAGGGGTGCTCGCCAGGATGAGGCGCTGGCGCTCGCGCGGGACGTCGTGCATCAGGGAGACGAGCGGGTCTAGGTCGACCCAGCGGTCGGGGCCGGCGAGCACGACGGCGCCCACCGTTTCGCCCTTGAGAATGCCCCTGGCGGCCAGCGCCGCCATGATCTCGGGCGTCGTCACGACCAGGTCCACGCCGCCGCTGCGGAGCCGCCGGGTGGCGCGGCCGGCGCCCCGCGCCACCTCGAGCCTGAGCCCGGTCCCGCCGAGCAGCGCGCCGATCAACTCGGCCCACCCCGCGAGCTCCGCTTCGGGGCAGAGGACGAGTACGGGGCCGCCTGCCGGTTCCAGGGCGATCCGGCTGACCAGTCCTGCCAGCGCCGGGCCGCCGTACACCGGAGCCGGCGGCACGACCAGCGCCAGATTGTGACCGCGCGCGGCCGTCGGCACGACGTCCCGCACTCGGGGATCGTCGCCCGCCCAGCCCAACGCCGCCAGCGCATCGGCGACGGACTCCGTCAGATGTAGTTGCTCGTGATCGATCATCCCCACCGCTTGGCACCGGGTCGTCCCGGGCGGCAACCTAAGCCCTCCGCCGTAGCCGCGCCAACTGTTGACATCATTCGACCGCCGACGGACCTTTCCCCGGTTCGCCACGGCCACTCTCCACTACACCGGACGCAGGCATGCCCGACCCGCTGTCGCCCAACCTCAAGCATCTCAAGGGATCCGAGACCGTCGCCATCAGTAACGAGGCCAAGCGCCGTCGGGCCGCGGGCGAAGACGTGCTCGATCTGAGCGTGGGCGAGCCCGACTTCGATACTCCGGCGGCGGCCGCCCAGGCCGGCATTCAGGCGATCCAGAAGGGGCTGACCCGGTATCCGCCCAACGTGGGGATCGCCGAGCTTCGGGCGGCGATTGCCCGGCGCTTGTCGCTGCTCTCGGGCGGCCGGGCGGTGAATCCCGATAACATTGTGGTGAGCTCGGGATCGAAGCAGTCGATCTTCAACGCCTGCTTCTCCCTCTTTGGCCCCACCGATCAGGTGCTCATTCCGTCGCCCGCCTGGGTCTCCTATCCCCAGATCGTGTATCTCTCCCGGGCGGAGCCGGTCATGGTGCCCGGGTCGCTCGATTGGGGGCTCAAGGTCAGCGCCCGCGACCTCGATCGCGCCAGCTCCAAGAGCACCCGGGGGCTCATCATCTGCTCGCCCTGCAACCCGACCGGGTCGGTGTACACGGCCAGCGAGATCAAGTCGATCGCGGAGTGGGCCCGGAAGCACGACGTCTGGGTCATCACCGACGAGATCTATCGCTGCATCCACTACGGCACGGGGCCGGCGGCCTCGTTCCTCGATCTTCCGGACGAGTATCTCGACCGCACCATCGTGATCTATGGTGCGAGTAAGGCGTACGCGATGACCGGCTGGCGCATCGGCGCCGCGCTCGCGCCGCCCCACATCGCCAAGGCGATGGCCGCGCTCCAGTCTCACACCACCACCGGCGCCAACCACCCGGCCCAGTGGGCGGCGGCCACCGCATTCTCCGACGATCGGGTGGAGGCTGACGTCCAGCGAATGACGGCCGCGTTCCGTCGCCGGCGCGACTATCTGGTGGAGCGGGTTCGGGCCGAGATGCCCGGCCTCGAGTTCGTGGAGCCCCACGGAGCGTTCTACTTCTTCTTCCGGGTCGACGGCATTCGGGAGAAGGACCCCGTCACCGGCACGCATTTTTGCGAGCACCTGATGAAGCAGGAGGGCGTCGCTCTCGTGCCCGGGGCCGCCTTCGGCGATGATCGCTGGGTCCGGCTGAGCTATGCCGTCTCGGACCAGGAGCTGGAGAGTGCGCTGGACCGGATCCTCCGATTTGCCAAAGCCCTCGCCTCGGCGCGCGCGGCCTGAGCGGCCGGCCACTATGGATGCGCGCATCGAGCCGCTCGCTGGCGGGCTGCCCGCGCTCGTCTGGCGGTGGGACGCCGAGACCGACATCCTCTCGGGTGCCTTCAAGGGCAACCGGGCGGGCACGGGCCTGACCGGCACCGTCGAGCTGACTGACGAAGTCGGGTCCATTGCCGTGGTGGACGTCCACAACGGCGTGATCTGCGGGCTCGACATCGTCGTATGGCCCGAAGTCGGCACGGCGGTGGAGCTCGCGGTGCCTGACAAGCTCACCGACGGGCGGGTAGTGCTGTCCGCCAAGGCGGCGAAATCGGGCGTCACCTCGCTCGAGCTCAACGCGCCGCTCACGGTGACGACCAACCGCAGCGAGACGGTGTTCCATCTGTGCATCGGTCCCCACCGTGAGGTGGATGCGGTCCGGGCAGCCGACCACCTTCTGATCGAGGTGGACCGCACCGGAGCGCTCGCCGGCTTCTGGCTCACCGACGTACCGCCGTTCCCCGCCGAAGAAGATCTTTGAGACGGTAAGAGGTGAGAAGTGAGAGGTAGGAGGGGGCCATAGCCGCGGCCCCTCTCACTTCTCACCCCTCACCTCGCACCGCCTATCTTCCTCCCATGTCTCACCCTCTCGCCATCGGTCGCGTAGTCGCGACTGAGTTGAAGCCCTCCACTCCCCACCAGTTCTGGTTCTGGACCGCCCGCGACGCCGCCGTGGGAATCGGCGCCATCGTGCGGGTGAAAGGGCCGGGGCGAACAGTGTATGGGGTCGTGACCGACGCGTTCGCCTACTCCGACCTGGTCACCCCCCTGCACGCGGTGATCGGCGCCGACGGCGACCCGGCGGCGGCGGGGCTCGAGGCCACCGAACGGGTCGAGATCCGGCTCTACCTCGCCGCCGTGCTCCGCCAGGAACCCGAGGAGCCGCTCCAGCCGGTGCCGCTCGGCGCGGTGCATCTCGCGGCCGACGCCGACGTGCGCCTGGCCCTCCGCATGGACGGCTACACCGATCGCGAGCGCGCCACCGGCATTCCGGTCGGCGTGTACGCCGCGGCCGGACTCGAGTCGCCGGTGTATCTCGACTGCGACTTCCTGCTCGGGCCCGAGGCGGCGCACCTGAACATCAGCGGCGTCTCCGGTCTCGCGACCAAGACCAGCGCGGTGGAGTTTCTGCTCACCAGCGTGTTTCAGACCTTTCCGGCCCACAAGGGCTCAGTGGCGGCGCTTTGCCTCAACGTGAAGGGGTCGGATCTCTGCTTCCTGGATCAGCCGGGCTCGATCACCGACGAGGATCGGCGCCTCTATGCCCGCCTCGGTCTCGATCCCGTGCCCTTCAAGGACGTCCGCTACTTCGCGCCCCTCAAGCCCGATGGCGTGAACCTGAACACGTTGCGAACCAACGAGCAGCTGGCAGGCAATACCGAGCCTCTGATCTGGGGACTGCGTGAGGTGGTGGACTACGCCGAAGTGGTGCTCAACCGCGACGACGTCGACGCCAAGGCCGATGCCTTCATCGACTTCCTGGCCGAGCGGGTGGTCGGCAAGCAGTTCCTGGACGAGCACCTGCGCGGGCGTCCCTTCGAGGTGCAGAGCTTTGCCGAGCTGGAGGAATTCTTCCGCGCGATCTTCGACTTTCTGGAATCCGTGGGGCGGGGCGGGGAAGTGTGGCGCACCCACCATGTCGCCACCATCCGGAAGATCCGCAACCGGCTCAGCAACATCGCGACCCGGTCCAAGGGCCTGGTCACCGATGACGGTTCGGCCAACGATCTGCCGTGGGGCCGATTCCGCGATCGCACCGCGTACGTGCTCGATGTGGCCGGGCTCGATCCGCTGGCGCAGGATCTGGTCTTCGCGCGGGTGGTCTCCAAGCTCCGGGAGCATCTCGAGCGCAGGGACCTGGGGGTGGACCACGTCGTGGTGTTCGTGGACGAGCTCAACAAGTACGCGCCGGCGGAAGGCCCCGACACCTACGTCCGCAAGATGCTGGTAGACCTCTCGGAGCGCGGGCGCTATCTCGGGCTGGTCCTCTTTTCGGCGCAGCAGTTTCGCTCCCAGGTCACCCGCCGGGTGGTGGGCAACGCCGGGACCACTGTCTTCGGCCGGATGGACCTGGACGAGCTGGGCACTCCCGGCTACGCCACCTTGTCGCCCGCGACCAAGATCAAGCTCGCGACCCTGCCCAAGGGCGAGCTGCTGCTCCGCCATCCGCACTTCACCCAGCCGGTCTTCGTCCGGTTTCCCCGTCCGGCCGTACTGAGCGGACGCGAGGGCGTCGAGCGCTTCCCGCCCGCTGTCGAGGTTCCCTTTGCCGATGCCGTGGCGCGGCAGCTTCGCGGGCTCGATCGCCGCGTCTCCGCCGATGCGATCCGCGACCTGGTGGCCAGCCGGCGGGAGGACGACGTCCGCCGCGCGCTCTCGGCCACCCGCCGCGAGCGCCCCGCCGATGTCGAGGCGTACTTCAAGGCGTGTCTCGGCCGGCGGGTCGCGCCCGAGCCGGCCCTCCCGCGCCGAGGCATTCCTGCCGTCCGAGGCGGCGCCGACCCCTACGAGCCATAGGCGTGTTCGAGACCACCCCGATCCACGCCCTGCAGTCGCTGGCCAGCGCACCGCTCACCGCGTTCATGTGGACCATCACGCTGCTCGGCTACTTCCCCGCCTACCTGCTCGGGCTGGCCGTCATCATGTTCGGGATCGATCTGCGGAAGGGAGTCTTCCTGTCGCAGCTGCTGCTCTGGACGCTGGCATTGACCGACGTGGCGAAGGCGCTGGTCGCCCTGCCTCGGCCGGTCGACGTCGATGCGACCCTCCGGCGGCTGGACTCCGGAAAACCCAATCACGCGCCGTTCAGCGCCGCGGGCGGGACCGGGTTCTTCGCGCTGCCATCGCGAGGCGCGGTCGAGTACTACCGGACGCTGGGCGGCTACTCGTATGGGTTTCCATCGGGCCATGTCAGCAGCGCGACCACGTTCTGGGGCGGCTCGGCGCTCCTGTTTCAACGGCGTTGGCTGCTGCCGACCGCGCTGGCGATCATCGTGCTGATGGCTTTCTCGCGAATGTATCTCGGGCGCCACTTTCTCGGCGACGTGCTCGGCGGGGGCGCGCTTGGCGTTGCGGTTCTGGCGGTGGGGTTCTCCTTGTTCGCCGCTCGCTGGGCGCCGATGCCGCTGCTCGGGCCGGCGGAGCTGCGCCTCGGCATCCTGACCCTGGCGGGCCTCATCGGGGCGCCGCTGCTGCTCTTTCTGTTGCCGGGGGCGGAGCGGGATGCGGGAAGGCTGCTGGGGCTCAACCTGGGCTACGTCGTGCTCTCGTTCCGCGGAGGGCTGCCTCGGGACGGCGGCCCCTGGTCCCATCGTGCCATGCGGATTGCCCTGGCCGTGGCGCTGGCGGTAGTGGGGCTTCGGCTCACCCCGGGGGCGTTTCCGGTCGCGGGTGGGGACGGCGGCCCGCTGGCCGAGCTCCTCGTCGGCGCCGTGCCGCCCTTCGTCATGCTGACCGGTACCGTGCTGCTCGGAAGGCGCCTCGGTCTCTACCCCGACCGAGCTCCGGCGGCGTGAGAAAAGCCTTCGCCCCTGGTCACTGCCCCGTAACGCCGTAGTGGTCGGTCAGGTAGGCGATCACCGCAGGCAGCTGCTCGGGAGCCAGCGGTGCACCCCAGCTCCGCATCTGAGTTACCGTCTTCACCCACCCGGCGGAGTCCTTGTGCTGCTGCTCGATCAGCGCAGGTCCATGGCAGATCAGGCAGCTCCCCTCGACGCCGGCACGGCCCGGCCCTGCGGGCAGGGCCGCGAGCGACGCGCTGTCGCCCTCCGCGATGGCGCGGGTCAGTGCGGCCGACGGTGGCGGCGGCGACTCGGCCCGGGCGGCTTGGCGCGCTCCTGACCGGCACCCGGTCATGGAGCCGGCAAGACACAGGAAGCCCGCGACTACTGCCTCAGCCCCGAACCGCATCGAATAGGACCTCTGGCATGGAGTTGTTCCCGAATCCGCCCGGGTTGGAATCGGCAGTCCGCGGCTGGGTCGCGCCCGAGCGATCCGTCGCCCGCGCGAGCAGCCGTTGGGGACCGGGGGCCTTGATATCGAGCTCCGCCTCCCAGCCGCGCCAGGCGTAGGGATAGTCCTTACCGGTGAGCCGCGCGGGCTGCCAGCTGCGGCCATCATCGAGTGAGACGTCCACGCTCCGGATTCCGCCCGCACCCAGGCCGGACCAAGCCTGTCCCATCAGCGGGATCCGGCCGGCGCGAACCCGCGCGCCCGCGAGGGGTGCCGTGATCACCGACTTGACCCGAAGGCGCTCGACCGGACTCCCATCGGCGTAGCGGTAGCCCGTCGCCATGAAGAAATTGTCGGACACTGCCGGCCGCGCGTGGATGTGAGTCAGCCACTTGGTGGACGCCATGCCGAACCAGCCGGGCGTGAGCAGTCGGAGGGGACCTCCGTGCAGGAGCGGAATCGGCTGGCCGTTCATCTCCCAGGCTAGAAACGCGTCGCTCATCGCCAGCTCACTGGGGATGCTGCGCAGCATCTTGGGCACGGAGGGGAGCGGTGCGTGGTCCAGCCCCTCCATCCAGAGGTGCCGCGCATCGGCCGTGAGGCCGGCCCGCTCCAGCAGGAGCGCCAACGGGATTCCGGTCCATTCCGCGGTGCTCACCGCGCCGTACTGCCACTGGACGCCGGCAGTTCTGGGCAGCCGGAACCTCCCCCGACCGTTCCCGGCGCACTCCGTGGTAATCGGATGCGTGGCGGAGCCGAGCCGCCGGACCTGGTCGAGCGTGAACGTCACCTCCCTGCGCACTGCCCCGTCGATGGTGAGGGTCCACTCGGCCGGCAGTGACGTGGGCGCCCCGAAATGGCTCCGCACGAAGAAATTCTCGTTGGGCGTCAGGAACGAGCGAAGCTCGGCGAGCGGCGCTTCTGCGTCGAGGGCTCGGTGATTGCGGATGACCAGGCCGCCGGGCGGCAACGTGTCAGCGCCCGGCCGGAGCCCCGATCGTTCGAGCCGGCAGGCGATGAGGCCACCGACGCTCGCGATGCCCGCGGCCAGCACGGTACGGCGGCTCAGGTTCGCTGACTCCGGCTCCATATGCCCTCCCTTCGCGCGCGCCCGACTGCCGGGGTACGCCAAACCTAGCAGAACGCCGGCAGTGCGCTTGGACGGAAGATGGTGGCCTTCTCGGCACCTCCGTGCCTCTGTGGTTCGCAGTTGCGTCGCAGTTGCGCCGGATCAGGATCGCGGTGCGCCGGAACCATCGGAAGGCTCGAGGAAGAGCGTTACCGGCTCGCGGTCCATGCCGAGCGCGCTGACCAGCGCGGCAAGACTGTCCACCAGCGATCGCCGGTCAGCCTCGGGCAACGCCTCCAGTGCGGCGATCAGGCGTCCCTGGGCGGTCTCAGGTGCGCCGGCCAGGAGCGAATGGCCCGCCGCCGTGAGCTCGAGCACGATCCGGCGCCCGTCTTCCGAGGCGCGCCGGCGGGAGACCAGCCGGCGCGCGACCAGCCGGCTGACCACGGCTGACACCGAGCTCTGGTGGGTATGAGTCCGCGCCGCCAGCTCGTTCAGCGACTGGGCGGGCGCCTCGGCCAGCTGCTGCAGGACGAAAAGTTGCGCCCCGCTGAGGCCGGTTGTGCGCTCGGCCTGGGCCCCATAGAGCCGCAGTCCCTGGACGATGCGGCGCAGGGCGTCGAGAGCCGAGCGCACCTGGGTATTGCGGCCAGCCCGGCTGCCCATCGTAGGCGTATGGGTTCCCATGAAAACCCAGGATACCGCGACCCGCGGCCGGCGGCAAGCCGCCGCCGGCCCGCCGAACCAGCGTTCGTTCTAGAACAGGTACCGCAAACCGGTCTGCACCTGCCGGGGATCCCCCAGCCCCGACCGGATCGTGCCGTCGAAGTTCTTGTAGAGTCCGGCCGCCGAGGGGTCCCTGAAGTTGTCGTGATTGAGCAGGTTGAAGACCTCCACCAGCAGCTCCATCTCGCCGCGGTGACCTACCCGGAACGGGCGCGACAGCCTGAAGTCCCAGGAGAAGAAGGCGTTGTCGCGCCGGATGGTGTTGCGTAGGAGGATCGTGCCGTTGGCGCAGATGCGATCCTGCGGCGAGGCCGCGCGTTCGCCGGACGGTTGGTTGTTGATGCACTTCTCGGACGTCGGCTGGGCGGAGTAGGCGCTCACCCGGTTGTTCAGGTAGAGGTCGCCCGGCAGGCGCGCCAGGAACCAGAGGTTGAACCGGTGCCGCTGGTCGCGATCGCTCCAGTTGTACTCGGGCGCCAGGTTGTCCGCCCGCGCGTAGCGGAAGCTGAAGGGGTCGCGCTCATTGTCGTCGTCCGCCTTGTCGAACGAGAGGGTGTAGTTAGCCTCGAACTGAAGATTGCGGCCGGCACGTCCCCGGGTGCCAAGGGTGACCCCGTGGTAGCGCGACTTGGCCGAGCTCTCGACGGTGGTCAGGCTGCCGATACCGTTGCCGGCCGGCAGGCCCGTGCGCCAGGGATTCCCGAAAACGTTGGCGTTCCGGTCGATGAAGCGGGTGAGGTGATCGGTCCGCGCGTGGGTATACGCCAGCGTGACGGCCACATTGGGCGTCACGGCCTGGTCGATCCCGACGGTAGCGCTGAACGTCCGCGGGTTCTCGAAGTTCTGATCGAATACAAACACGTTGGGGTCGAACGGTCCGGTCGAAGGAGAGGGCAGGAGCTCGCCATAGTTCGGCGGCAGCCCCAGGAAGGTGAGCGAGCTGTTGCGGAAGAGGGTCTGCCCGACTGAGCCGTTGGTGCTCCGGGCGCTGGCGAGGTTGAGGCCCGGAATCCGGGCGTAATAGAGCCCTGCGCTACCGCGGACGACGGTGGCGGCGTCCCCCTTTACGTCCCACGCCACGCCGAGCCGGGGCTGGAACATCTTGTAGTCCGATGGGATTCTGCCGTTCGAGGGGAAGGTGAACGTCCCCGCGGAGTTGGTGACCGTCTGCCCGATGAACGGCGCGAAGAAGACCTGGTCCGGCGGCGTGAGCGGCGCTGGCTCGATCTGCGCCTCCCAGCGCAGCCCGTAATCCACCGTCAGGTTGCTGCGCGGCTTCCAGCTGTCCTGGAGAAAGAGGGCGAGCTCGTGCTGGGGGATCTTCTGGGTCCCCGCCTCCTCCGGCGTTAGGCCGCCCACGCCCGCGAATTGCAGGTAGGTGTCGACCGGGCCGGTGATCGTGGTCCCGCCGGGGCAAGCGCCGGTGGTGCTGCTCGAGCCGTCGGAGCACTCGACGTAGCCATTGCCGAACCGGACGTAGTTGATGAAGCCCGGAACCGAGGTGAACGCCATGCGGCCGTTGGCGAAGCCGATGAAGGTCTGCGTTTCCTGCGTCCGGTTCCACTCGGCGCCGGCCTTGAATAGGTGATTGCCGCGCACGTAGGAGATGTTGTCAAGCAGCTGGATGCGGGTGTCGAACGACTCGACCGGCAGGAAGTACGGCAGGCCAAAGCGGAAGCCGGGTGGTGAAGCGTCGGTGTCCGGGAATGGCCGCCCCGTAGCCGGGTTGATCGGCCCCTCGTAAGGGCGAGGACGGTCTTCCCGGGAGAACTGAAACCGAAATTCGTTGGACACCGCCGAGGAGAGGAGGGACCTCAACGCGCCGTTCACCGCATGCGACCAGTCACGCTCCACGCCGTTCGAGCTCCGTCCCCAAAGATCGACGTCGAACGTGCCGCTTTCCTGGCGGGACCAGGTGTAGTTGTACTTGAGCGACAGGTTGTGCTTGGCGCTCAGACGGAAATCAAACTTGGCCAGCCCCGCGATCGCGTTGTTGGTCCGGCGGATCGGCCCGAAGTCTCCCGCCAGCGAGCCGCCGAACGCGGTGTCGAGGAAGGCGACCAGCGTGGGGTCGATAAGCCCGAGCCGGTCTTTCTGCTTGATCTCGTGATAGACCTGCTGGTCATAGGCCAGG
>DASQPE010000293.1:0-49351 GCA_035644115.1 Gemmatimonadales bacterium | reverse complement strand
CTGGCTGCTGGCGCGCTCTACGGAACAGCCATGGTCGTGCTCGTGCTGGTCCGCGATCCCGTGGTCGCCTTTCTCGCACTGGTTCCCGCGGGCGCCGCATGGCTCGTGGTCATAGCGAGTACCAATGCGGCCGTGCAGCTGTTCCTGCCGGGGTGGGTGCGCGCCCGGGGCCTCGCCGTGTATCAGATGGTGCTGTTCGGCTCCCAGGCCTTGGGGGCGCTGGTGTGGGGGTTGGTTGCTGCGTACACAGGACTGGTCACCACATTCCTGCTGGCCGCCGCAACACTGCTGGCCGGGGCCGCAACCATCCCTCTCTGGCCGTTGTTCGACGTCCGTGGACTCAACCGCGAGCCGTCGTTCCACTGGCCGGAACCAAACCTGGCGATCGACCCCGAGCCCGACGTGGGGCCGGTTCTCGTCACCACCAGCTATACGGTCGCGCCGGAGCGCCAGACGGCGTTCCTGCAGGCGATGCGTGCGGTGCGCCTGTCGCGATTGAGTACGGGCGCGATCCGCTGGGGGCTCTATCGGGACGGCGAGAGGGCGAACCGTTTCGTCGAGACCTACATCGTCCCGTCATGGGACGAGCATCTCCGGCAGCACCACGGTCGGCTGACCGGTGCTGACGCAGCCATCGAGCGGGAGGCCCGTGCGTTGTCGGACTCACGCCCCCAGGTCACGCATCTGTTCCCCGCCGATGATCCCAGCTGAACGGAGCAATGCCGCTAGTAACCGTGGGGAAAGGAGCCCTGCCGCGGGGCTTGGTGACCTGCCGCGCTGGGCGGGGCCGGCTCCAGACGGTGCGCCAGTTGACGGACGGGTTGCCCGGTGAGACGTTGCTCGGAGTGTCCTCAACTTGTGCTGGGAGCGTGGCATGGACCTCGAGCGGGCAGTCGGACTTAGCCCCGAAGGCGCGGTATGGTTACCGGAACGGCGTGCCGCCATCCGCTCGATCCTGCTCAAGCTCGCGGCGATGGGCGTCCAGGTGCCCCTGGCCACCGGTGATCAGGAGGTCCTCCACCTGGCCGGCGATCTGTTCGCCCGCTACCGCGAGCAGACCCGGCTGCTCTCCGAGCACCTGTGCCCCGCCGACCGGCGGATCCAGAACTACATCGACGGGCTGCTCTCGTCGGTAGACTTTCCTGAACCGGTGCGGCTCCCCGGCGAGACGCTCATTCTCGATCACTACGGGCTGGCCCGCGAGCTCTCCCTGCCGATCGATGCCGACGGGTGGCACAACGAGCTGGTGTCGAGCTATCGGCTCGACAACGGCGTGCTGCACAACCCCGTCAACGATCGCCGGACCACGCAGGGCGTGTTCCACGTGGCCGAGGGTGGTCTCCCGATTCCCGCGGACAAGATCCGGGTGCCGCTCGTGGCGTTCATCCGGTTGCTCCAGGAGGCGCTGCGGCCGCCCGCTCATCTCAAGTGCCTCCCGTTCAGCGCCAACTGGACGGAACCGGTCGAGACCATGGTGTCGCTGCTGCTCCGCCCGCTGGTGTGTCCGGCAGTCCCCAAGGTGACGCCGGAAAAGCGGATGGAGATGCGCTTCTTCGCGCCCGGCGGGCTGGTCTGCAACCTGGACTTTGTGGAGAGCATCTTCGGCAACGCCGGCGACCCCTACCTGCCGGGCAATGACGCCGCCCTCGACGTGGACGGCTGGACCGGCCACAGCGGCTGCGTGATCCTCGCGCCGCACCTCACCCGCCTCCGCAAGAAAGATCTCGGCCTGCCGCACGTGAGCGAGGCCACCGACGCCGAGCGCGCCGCGGGGATGTGCTGGGCCAACGAGAACGAGCTGTACAACGACGGCAAGGCCTTCAAGGTGACCTCGCGCAGCATGGACGGCGTGATGGTGACGATCCTGGCCGACAATTACTTCGGGTACTGTAAGAAGGAAGTGAAGACCCAGATCAGCTACAGTGCGAATCTGTTCGGCCTGGCCGAGGAGGAGCACGCCGG
Source organism: Gemmatimonadales bacterium (assembly GCA_035644115.1). Classification (GTDB taxonomy): domain Bacteria; phylum Gemmatimonadota; class Gemmatimonadetes; order Gemmatimonadales; family GWC2-71-9; genus DASQPE01. The sequence goes on along the minus strand of DASQPE010000293.1, from coordinate 47,389 downwards.
CGGGGCACTGGCCTTTGCGACGTTCAATCTGGGCGACCGGTTCGTGCCGGATCTCGTGAGGATCGTGAGCGCGAACCACCGGTTCGCGGAAGTGCTCGCGCTGGTGGGGCAGCGCGCGAAATACCATGCCTCGGGCTATGCGACCGATGCCCTCTACCCCGAGATCCACTACATGCCGGAGGACATGGAGATCGACGTCACCCGGCAGGACATCAAGTGGCTGAGCGACGGCCAGGAGCAACACCTCAAGCTTCTCCCTGGCCGGATCTACATCCACCCGAGCGGCTACAAGGTCCGCATGGCCAAGCACCGCGCGGCGCCGAGCTGGCGCCTGATCGGGACCGTCCCCGAGGGTGCCTTTTGCCACAAGCCGTGCACCGTATCGGGCGGCGGCAAGTCCGAGATCAGCAAGAGCCTGGTGGACGCCGTGCTGCCCGGGTCCTTCTACGTTCGCAGCTTCGAGGACGACATGGCGCTGGTCCAGGCCATCGTCGATCGGAGCTACGACGACGCGCTCGTGGCGGAGCTCCGTCCCGGCAGCGCGCGGGGCCCTTCACGGCAGATCCTTTCTCCTGATCGGTCGCTGGGCTCGGTGATCAAGCTGCTCACACCCAACCCCGTCGAGTTCACGCCGGAGTACAACGCCTGGCTCGAGAGCATTCCAAACCATGTGCGTGCGCTGGTGTTCGTCATCAAGCGCTTTTTCCGGCCCGAATGGGGGGAGGATTGGCGGCGCCGCTTCAGCGTGGACGTCATCAACGGCGCACCGGGACACGAGCTCAAGTACGAGGGACGGCGCCTGGTCGCCAGCTATCTCCGGATCGGGCGCCAGGAGAACGGCGCGTGGCGGACCTACAAGCTGAGGCAGGACTTCGTGGCGGCGGATAAAGTCCAGATGGAGGACGACATCACTGCCTCGGTGGTAGTCCCGGCGCGCCGGTTGGTGGGGCTCCCGGGCGAGTACGACGGCCATCCAAGCCTCAAGCTGGCGGAAAACTGCGAGTTCAGGCTGTTCCAGCGCCCCGACGACGCGATCCACCCCGGCTTCGACCGGCAGACCGAGGAGGACATGGCCGGGTCCGGGCTGTTCTGCTCCAACTTTCAGCCGCTCACCCGTGACGACGCGCAGCGCATCGTGGAAGACGTCGCGGTCCACGACGCCTTCACCCAGCCGATGCGCGAGCACGTGGCCCGGAACGCGGCGCGCACCGACGACGGGTACTCGATCTGCTCGGCCGACACCAGGCTCATCGGCGGCAATCGGACCAAGAACCCGCGCTATCTGCAGGTGCGGCCGGACCTCGCGCGACCCCGCGACCGGTACGTCGCCGAGATGGGCGCCCGGCTCAACCGGCGGCTGCCGCTCCACGCGCCGGTGCTGTTCCCGGTGATCAGCGTGCTCTCGGGTCGCCGGAACAACCGGCAGGAAGAGGGCATCCGCCCCCTCTGCGTGTACGGACCCATCCACTATCAGGAACTGCCGGAGCTCTTCATGGATTATGTGTGCTCCCTCACCGGGACCTCGCCGAGCACTACCGGCGCCGGCTCCGAGGGCGCGCTCACCAAAGGGCCGTTCAACGCGCTCGCGCCGACGGCGGATCTCAACAACGCGCTGGTCTCGATGCTGCTCACCGGCTACGCCGGCTTCAGCTCCGCTGCCGGCTTCATCGGTCCACGCTACCGGGTGGACCACGACATCAGCTTGCTGGTGCCCGAGATCTGGTGCCGGTTGTTCCCCCACGAGCGCGACCCGAAGCGACTGATCGAGGCCGGCCACCTGGAGAAGCTGGACGACTACGAGTTCGCCGGGAAAACTGTGCTGGCCAGCCGGCTCGGCTACCGCATCACGGCCAGGTTCGTGCAAACTTTCTTCGGACGCGTGTTCGACAATCCCACCACGGTGTTTACCGACGAGATCCTCAAGCCTGAGATTCAGGACCCTGCGGTCTTTGCCGATGGCGTCGACAACATCGTCGAGGCGCAGCAACGCGTGGCGGAATCGTACTTCGCCGACGGCACCATCGAGGACGCGTGTCCCCCGCTAAGGGCGCTGCTCCACATCATGGCGTACGGGCACTACGACGGGAAGGACGCCCGCCATCCCGAGATTCGCGTGCTCTTCACCCGCGAAGCGCTGCTCGCGAGCGACTGGTATCGGGAGCGCCTCGCGATCAAACAGAAGCGGGACGTGGCACTCTGGGAGCGTCACGTTGGAAGCCTGACCGAGTTTCTGGCCCGTGCCGGCCACCGCGACGAGGCGGCGCGGCTCGGGATCGCCAAACGGCTGGAGCACGCTCGGGCAGAGCTGGAACGCGTCAGCGGCGCCGATTATCTGACCTCACTGGTCGGGACGATCGGGGCCGATCCGGTCCACCGGCTGCTCCGCGAGGGGCGGATCGACGGCCGAAGCTCGCCGGCCAGGGCGGGCCGGGCCTCCGGCCGCGGCGATGCCGTGCGCGCCTAGCCGTCGCTCGACGCCCGCCGCCTTCCCAACAGGCCTACAATCGTATCGGTGTCGGTGGCCAGCGACCCTCCGACAAATGCGAGCTGGGCCTTGGCGCGTTCGGCGGCGGCCGCATCTCCCCAGCCGCATGCGTCCTCGACCACAATCGGGATGTACCCCAGGTCCATCGCATGACGGACCGTGGGCTCGATGCCGATCTCGAGGGCGATGCCCACGATCACGAACGAGTTGATGCCGCAATCGCGAAGGGCGGTGTCCAGCGGCGTCCCGACGAACGCGGACATCGCGATCTTGTCGAACACGGCCTCGCCGGCCGACGGCGTGAGCTCCGGGACCAGTTGAAATTGGGGTGAGTCGCGCAGGAAAGCCGGCCTGGTCTTGGCCGCATGGTCCACCCGCTGCCACGCCATCGCCGTCCGCAACTGCACCACCCCCGCGAGCTCGTTCGGCAACGACATGTGCCGAGTAAAGAAGACGCGGAAGCCCCCGTCTCGAGCCGCCTGGAGCACCCGCTGCACTCGCCCTGTGACCTCGCGGCCCGTAGGGATCTGCGACACGATGCCGACCTGCATATCGTAGACGACGAGGACCGTCCGGTCCGGGTCGCATACTTCGTCGAGCGTGATGGGAATGCTTAGACCGAACGCGTGATCCATAGGTTGGCCTCCGGGTGAGCAAAGGAGCTTTTGACTGGCTGGGACCGGTTCGAGGGGAAGGGCCCGGGCGGCGCCGCCTGGGAAACCGCATCCATTCGAGGAGAGCACCAGGGCCGCCAGCAAGGGCGGCCCCTTTTTTGTGTTACAGCGCTGTCCGCCGCAGCAACTGCGCGTTGACCGCCACGATGACCGTGCTCGCCGACATCAGCACCGCACCGGCTGCCGGCGAGAGCAGGATGCCGGCGGAGGCCAGCACGCCGGCGGCGAGCGGGATCGCGATGATATTGTAGCCTGCCGCCCACCAGAGGTTCTGCACCATCTTGCGGTAGCTGGCCCGCGAGAGCGCGACGATGCGCGGAATGTCCCGCGGATCGCTCCGCACCAGCACCACGTCTCCGGCCTCCACGGCCACCTCGGTACCCGCTCCGATCGCGATGCCGACGTCGGCGGTCACCAGCGCCGGGGCATCGTTGACCCCATCGCCCACCATGGCGACGCGCTTCCCCCGGCGTTGGAGCTCCTCGATCCTGGCGGCCTTCGCGTCCGGCAGCACCTGGGCAAACACGGTGTCGATGCCGAGCTCCCTCGCCACGGCGTTCGCAACCGCCTGAGCGTCGCCGGTCAGCATCGCGACCTCGATGCCGAGCTCGTGAAGCCGCTCGACCGCTGCCTTCGATTCCGGTCGCACGGCGTCGGCCACGGCAAGAGCGGCCCGCACCCGCTCACCGTCGACCAGATACACCACCCCCTGTCCGCGTGACTCGGCCTGCTCGGTGAACTGAGCCAGCTCGGGCGGCGCAGTCAGCCCCAGTCGGCCTAGCAGATTGGGCCCGCCGACCGCGAGCCGGCGTCCGTCAACCGTGGCTTCCACTCCGTGACCGGGGATCGCCTGGAAGCCGGTGGCGCGGGGAATCTCCTGGCCGCGCTCTCCGGCGCTCGCCACGATGGCGCGCGCGACGGGATGCTCCGAGTCCCGCTCGACCGCAGCCGCCAGCCGGAGCGCCTCGACGTCCTCCATCCCGTCGGTGGTGCGCAGCCCGACCACCCGGTGCTGTCCCAACGTCAGCGTCCCGGTCTTGTCGAACACCACGGTGTCGAGCAGGCGCGCCTCTTCCAGACCCCGGCGGTCCCGCACCAGCAGCCCGTTTTGGGCGCCCAGCGTAGTCGAGATCGCGATCACGAGCGGCACGGCGAGACCCAGGGCATGGGGGCAGGCGATGACCAGCACGGTGACCAGCCGCTGGACGGCGAACGCCACGTCCGCCCCGGCCCTGAGCCACGCGATCAGGGTCAAGGCCCCGGAGGCGAGTGCGATCACGGTGAGCCAGAAGGCAGCCCGGTCGGCCAACGCCTGCGCCCTGCTGCGCGAGCCTTGGGCCTGCTCGACCAGGCGCATGATGCCGGCGAGCGTGCTTCGCTCGCCGGTCCCGGTCACGCCGACCCGGAGCGACCCCGCCAGGTTGACCGTGCCCCCGATGACCCGATCGCCCGGGTGCTTGCCCACCGGCCGCGACTCGCCCGTGATCATGGATTCGTTGACGCTGCTGTCGCCTTCGCGAACCTCGCCGTCCGCCGGCACGCTTGCACCGGGGCGGATCAGGACGATGTCGCCGTCCCGGAGCGCGCCGACCGGCACCTCCTCGACCCGCTCGCTCCCCCCCGCCTCCAGCACGCGCACGGCCGTGTTCGGCAGCAGCTTCGCCAACTCGGCCAACGCGCCCTGGGCCTGACTGATCGAGCGCATCTCGATCCAGTGACCCAGGAGCATGACGCTCACCAGGGTAGCCAGCTCCTCCCACAGCGGCATGCCCGGATAACCCAGCGTCACCGCCAGGCTGAACCCGAATGCCACCGTGATCGCGAGCCCGATCAGGGTCATCATCCCGGGCAGCCGAGCCCGCAGCTCATGCCAGGCGCCCTGCATGAATGGCCAGCCGCCGTAGCAGTAGACCACCACTCCGAACGCCGGCGCGATCCAGCGTGACCCCGGAAACTCGGGAGACTGGTACCCGAGCAGGCGGGGAAGCATGTGGCCCCAGAGCAGCGTGGGCAGCGTCAGCAGGAGGGTGAGCCAGAACCGGTCGCGGAACATCGCGACCGAGTGGCCCGCGTGTTTGTCGTAGCCCCCGGCTTCGTGACGGTGCTCGTGCGCGGCGTGGCCGGTCACGGCTGGTGCTCCTCGTGATGGGGATGCCCGGCCGGCGGCCCGCCCATCGCGTCGATCCCGCCCATCATGTCACCCATGTCGCGCCACTCCTCCCAGCTGATCACGTTCCGGCTCGAATCGGCCAGCTCGCGAAGCTGGGCGTAGATCACGTCGCGCTTGCGACCGTGCGGCACCGAGTCGGAGACCAGGATGTCCGAGATGATGTCGTGCATCATGTGAAGGTTGTCGAAGATCGCGGCGGCGCGGGGGTGTCGCTTGGAAAACTCCGGCGCCACCGTTGCGGTCATGGGCATCACCCTGGGCATGTGGGATGGTGGATCGTCCAGCATCGACCAGAATCGGGCCACCGTCGCCTGCACCGCCGCCTTCTGCTCCGCCTGCGTGTGATAGACCAGGAACGGCTCGTAGAGTCCCACCTGCAGCCAGTGATAGGCCCAGATGAGCCCGTTGAAGCGGGGGTCCAGGCGTCGGAACGTCTGGCTGAAGTACTGCTGGTCCATCAACGCCATCGATTTGGGAGCCGCTGCGAAGCTGTAGCCCGACCGGCTGAGATAGTAGTCGGTCAGCCGCTCGATGAGCGAGTCCTTGGCGGCCCCGGTCAGACGCGGGTCCGCGTACACGTCGTAGATCTGGCGATGAAGAAGGTGGGCCCAATCGAACATCTGCTTCGCGCGCCAGGCGATCTTGGCGTAGCGCGGCATCACTGCCTCTTCCGGAATCGCGAATCGAGGGGGCCGCACCAGGAGATCGGTGGTGAGATAGCGGAACTGGCGGGCGAGCTCGGCCCGCGCGTCGTTGCCGCTCCGGGTATAGAGCACCTCGTACAGCACTGCGTGACCGTAGTCGAACGCGTTGAAGAGACGGGCGGCCTCGGGGTAGCGATTCAGGAACTGCCAGTTGAAGGAGCCGGGGTAGTAGAACTGCTCGTCGCGCCGGTCCTGCGCCTCGACCGCGCCGACACTCGTCACCAATACCAATGCCGCCAGCAGCAGCCCCAAGGCCGGCGCCGGCAGCACGGTTCTGCTGCGTGCCCTCATGGCGCGCCTCCCGGCATGAGCCCCGCCAGGGCAAAGGCCTGCGAGAGCCCGATCGTAATACCGAAGTCGGGCCCATTGGATCCGAGTCGCCGGGTTACCCCGCCGTCGAGCACCAGCGTCGGCATCCATTGCCAGCGGATGCCGGCCGACGCATTCACTTCGATCGCGGCTCCATTGACCGGCCGCTCCGTCAGCACCTCCGCGATGGCGAGCAGGCTGTGCCGGATGAACGTGTGGTCTATCGCGGCGCTCACGAGCCAGCGCGCCGGGAAGTCCACCACACCCGCCCCGGCATCCGTCCCCAGGCTCACTGCGGCGTTCAGGTGCCCGCGGGTGGAACCCCAGGAGCGGGTGGCGATCCCTTTGAGCGTGACCCGGAACGCGTCGCCGGCGAGGCTGCCGATCGGCACGGAGGCATCGGTGCGGAACGCCAGAGCGGGGAGCCCGGCGCTCTCGGTGTTGAAGTCATACAGCCCGGACACGCGCAGCCCGGCCAGGCCCCAGTCCGTGCCGGTGGGGCCGTCCGCGGCGGCGAGCAGCATTTTCAGGCCCACCTGCGCGTTGGGCAGGAGTCCGTACTCGAGCTCAGGGGCGACGAGGTGGACATCGACTCCGCCGCGCTCGGCCTCGAACCGGTAGGGCGCGAGCAGCTCGAAGCCGTAGTGCTCAACCGGATATGCGTCTTCGGTTGCGACCGGACGGTCATCGTCCAGGTTTCGATAGTCGATTTGAGCGTGCGCCGGGTGCATCGGCGGCGCCAACGCGGCGGCCGCGAGCACGGCTGCAAGCATGGTACGCATGTGCGATCCTCGTAGTCGGGACGACGGCCGCCGCGCCGGAGTGCGCGGCGGCGACTACGTGACCGGCTGGGGCGGTGGAGTTGGGGGCGGGTGACGGGTGGAAGCGGAGCGCGCCGTAGCGGTGGGCGCAGCCACTCGGCACGGCATTGCCTCGGGCACAACTGGAGGCGCCGCGCGCAGCCCCGCCGAGGGCGGGGCGGAGCACGGAGCAGTTGCCCCGCACCGGTCGAGCGGACAGTGATCGCACTGGGTGTGGGGAGTCGCCAGGATGGTGGGCAGCTGGGCTTGGGCCGCCCCGTGCCCCCCGTGCCGAGCGCAGTGCCGTCCCGCCCCGGCCCAGGCCGGACCCCCCAGCCCAAGCCAGAGTGCGACCAGCAGCAGCGAGCCTCGGGCAGCGTGAACGAACGGCCGCTTCGGCCGAAGCCAACGGATCATGCCGGCAAGCTAGCGGGAGAGACCTCGGCCTGCACAGCCATGGTTCACGCCGTCACTGGGTGCTTCTGACTCCCGCTCAGCTAGTCGTGAGTCGGCGGCGCCACCACGCGAACGTGGGCGCCCTCGATGACGTCGTCCGACGGGTTCAGCACCAGCTCCGCGCTGTCCGGCACGCCGCCCATCAGCTCGACCTCGTTGCCGTAGTCCCGTCCGAGCGTGACGGTCCGGAAGTGAACCGTGCTCCCGTCGATGACGCCGACCTGAGGACCATCGGCCCGCACCACAATCGTGCTCGCCGGCACCACCAGGGGAGGATTCGCGCGCTTCAGCTCGAAATGAACCTCGGCATACATCCCCGGGAGAAGCGCGCCGGCTGGGTTGGCAACTCTGACCTCGACCCGTAGCGTGCGGGACACCGGGTCGAGCGCGTTCGCGGTACGGGTCACCACGCCGGTGAAGGCCTGTGAGCCCAGCTCGGCGACCGCCACGTCGGCTCGTTGGCCGGGCGCCACCGAGGTGACGGACGCCTGCGGCACGCTGATGATGAGCCGGACGGTGTCGATCTGGGCCAGACTGTAAAGGCCGCGCGCACCCGCCCCGTTGCCTGGCGCGACCAGAGTGCCGATGTCCAGGTTGCGGGCCGTGATCACGCCGGTGAACGGGGCGACGATCTGGGCAAAGCTCTTGAGCGAGGTGAGCCGCCGAACGTTGGCATCGGCCGAATTCACCCGCGCATTGCCGTCCTCGAACGCGGCCTGCCGCTCGTCGAGCTCCTGTTTCGACACCGCGTTCTCGCTGGCGAGGCTCTGCCAGCGATCGAAGTTGCGCTTGGCCAGCGCCAGGCCGGTCCGCTCGCGTGCCAGATCGGCGCGGGCCTGGTCCAGCTCGTGATCGAGCTCGGGCGTTTCGATCTCCGCCAGCTGGTCGCCCCGCTGCACTCGCGCACCGATGTCCGCCCGCCAGCTGCGCACGTAGCCGTTGCTTCGGGCGTACACCTCTGCCTCGTGCAACGCCTCCACCGTGCCGGTGAGGGCGAGCGACGTGGTCGACTCCGACCGCTTCACCCGCGCCACCCGCACCCCGACCCCGGCGGTGCTGTCGGCCACCAACGCGGACTCGAGTGCTTGGGCTCGGCGGAGCCGCGGTATGGCGCCGGCGAACACCAGCGTGGCCACCAGCCCGATCAGCCCCAGACCTTGCACCCAGCGCCGCCGGGTCTCACCCCGCTCCGCCTGCTCCGGGCTCATGCGGTCCTCCGAGCCAGCCGGCCGCGCAGGGTCGCGTAGGCGACCGGCACGAAGAAGAGCGTCGCGACGGTGGCCACGATCAGACCTCCGATCACGGCTCGCCCCAGGGGCGCGTTCTGCTCGCCTCCCTCGCCTAAGCCCAGCGCCATCGGCAGCATGCCGATGATCATGGCGAGGGCGGTCATCAGGACCGGGCGGAACCGGGTCACGCCGGCATCGTGCGCCGCTTCCTGGGGCGTACGACCCAGTGCCCGCTGATCGTTGGCAAAGGTGACGACGAGGACGCTATTCGCTGTCGCGACGCCCATCGCCATGATCGCCCCCATGAGCGAGGGCACGCTCAGGGTCGTCTGCGTGAGGTAGAGCGTCCACGCGATGCCGGCGAGCGCGGGCGGCAGCGCGAGAATGATGATCAGCGGATCCAGCCACGACTGAAAATTGATGACCATAAGGAAATAGACCAGCAAGATGGCGAACGCGAGGCCGGTCCCGAGCCCCACGAAAGACGAACGCATGCTCTGCACCTGACCGCGCACCACCGTCGACGAGCCCTTGGCCAGAGTCGGCTTTGCCGCCGCGACGATCCGGTCCACCTCGCGGGCCACGGAGCCGAGGTCACGTCCTTGGACGTTGGCGTACACGTCGAAAACCGGCTGCACGTTGTAGTGGCTCACCACCGCCATCTGAGTCCGGCGCTGCACCCGCGCGAGATCGGTCAGCAGGGCCGCGCCGGCGGTCCTGGCCACCATCGGTGTGCGCTCCAGCGCCTCCATGTCGGTGACCTGGCTCTGCGGCGTCTGTACCGCGACCGGGTAGTTCACCCCGTTCACCGGATTCACCCAGTAGTTCGGCTGAACCTGAATACTCGAGCTGAGCGAGATCAGCACGTCGTTCGCGACGTCGCGCTGGGTGAGACCCATGGCCTGGGCCCTGACCCGGTCAACGTTGAAGAGCAGGTCGGGCGCGTCCACCACTTGGTGCACGTGCACGTCCACCGCGCCCGGAATCCGCCCGAGCCGCGCCGCGATCCCCTTCGCCGCCTGATAGTTGGCCAGCTTGTTCTGGCCCACCACCTGGACGTCGATCGGCGCGGGCAGCCCGAAATTCAGGATCTGGCCCACGATGTCGGCCGACTGGAAGAAGAACACCACCCCGGGGTATTCCCGGTTCAGCACCCGCCGGAGCCGGACCACCGCGTCCGGCGTCGCCAGGCGCCGGTGCTCCGCCAGCGAGATCAGGATCTCGGCATCGGCCGAGCCGGTGGTCGGGTTGTCGCTGAAGGCCAGATTTATGCCGCCGCCGCCGATGCCGATGTTGTCGAGGACCAGCGCCACCTCGCGCGGCGGGAGGGTGCGACGGACGGTGCGCTCGATCGAGCTCACCAGCTGCTCGGTCTCTTCGATCCGCGTGCCGGACGGCGCGCGGACGTGGAGCCGGATCTGCCCGGCGTCGACCACCGGAAAGAAGTCCTGGCCCACGAACGGGACCAGCAGCGCCGATCCCACGACCAGGCCGGCGAAGCCCAGCCCCACCCGCCGGCGCGAGCCCAGTGCCCGCTCGAGCAGACCGCCGTAGCGGGAGCGGGTCGCGGTGAACCCGCGATCGAAGCCGCCGAGAATCCGCCCCAGCCAGCCGCCGTCCTTCAGACCGTTCCCCTCGGCCTGATGTCCCTGCTCCTGCTGGAGCGCGAACTTCACCAGCGTGGGTACCAGGGTTCGGGAGATCAGGTAGGACGCCAGCATGGCGAAGATCACCGCCATCGCGAGCGGCGCGAAGAGCGAGCCCGCCGCGCCGGTCAGAAAGAACACCGGCACGAACACTACGCAGATCGACAGCGTGGAGACGAAGGTCGGCACCGCTATCTGCTGGGCCCCCTGCAGGATCGCGTCGTCCAGCGGGCCGCCCTGCTCCGCCTGCCGGTGGATGTTCTCGATCGCGACCGTGGCGTCGTCCACCAGGATCCCGACGGCGAGGGCCAGCCCGCCCAGCGTCATCACGTTGATCGACTGGCCCAACGCGGCGAGCGCGATGATGGAACAGAGAATGGCGAGCGGAATCGAGAGCGCCACGATCAGGGTCGAGCGCCAGCTGCCGAGAAAGAGCAGGATCATGAGCGCCGTGAGGCAGGCCGCGATGACGGCCTCCCGAAGCACCCCGTTGAGCGACGCCCGAACGAACAAGGACTGGTCGGCCAGCAAGTCGATCTTGAGCGCGGACGGCAGGGTGGCCTGGATCTTGGGCAGCGCCTCGCGGACCCGCCGCACGATGTCCAGGGTGGATGCCCCGCCGCCTTTGAGGATCGTGAGGAGCGCGCCACGCTTGCCGTCCTGCCGGACCACACTGGTCTGTACCGCGAAGCCGTCCCGCACCTGGGCCACGTCCCGCAGGTAGACCGTCGCCCCGTTGGAAGTCCGGATCGGCAGATCGTTGATCGCCTCGACTGCCTCCGGGCTCGAGTTCAGGTGGACCGTGTACTCGCGCGCCCCCAGCTTCGCCGTGCCGCTGGGGAGCACCAGATTCTGGGCGTTGACGGCGTTGGCGATGTCGGTAGGTGAGAGGCCCTGGGCGTAAAGCGACCGCGGGTTGATGTCCACCATGATCTGGCGAACCTTGCCCCCGTACGGCAACGGCACCTGGGCTCCCTGCACCGTGGCGAGCTGGGTCCGAAGGAAATTGAGGCCGTAATCGTAGAGTTGCTGCTCGGACAGGGACTGGCTGCTGAGGCTCGCCTGGAGGATCGGGACGTTCGATGCGTTGAACCGGATGATGAACGGAGGCGTCGCCCCGGGCGGCAGGACCCGGAGCACCGTCTGCGAGATCGCCGTCACCTGGGAGACGGCCGCGTCGATGCTCGCCCCGGGCTGGAAGAACACCTTGATCACGGCCACGCCGTTCAGGATCTGCGACTCGATGTGCTCGATGTCGCTCACCGTGGTGGTCATGGCGCGCTCGTGCACGGTGACGATCCGCCGCTCCATGTCCTCCGGCGCAAGCCCGTTATAGATCCAGATCGCGGTGACGACCGGGATCTTGATCTCGGGGAAGATGTCCGTGGCCATGCGCTGCAGGGACACGATCCCGAAAACGACCACCAGCATGGCGGCGACGATGAACGTATAGGGGCGTCGCAGCCCCACCCGCACCAACCACATTCCGCAATTCCGTCGGGTTGAAAGCCTTAGATCCAACCGTGCGCCCTATCGGGGAGTTCCTGCAACCTCGAGCGCGCCGGCCGGCCGGCACAGAAGGGATCGGTTCTGAGCGGATCAGTGCAGTGCGGGGATGGTGATCTCCAGCAGATCGCGGAGCATCGCGGCCGCGGTGGGGACCGGGTCGCGCTCCAGACTGGTCGCGCTGGCGCGCCCCCCGATGTCGGTGTGATAGACCACCCCCATCTCGTCCGCGCCCATTCGGGCCAGCGGGTGGTCCAGGGGCAATGCAGTCGGACTCACGCTGAGCCGGAATCGACCGACCGCGGCCGGGTCGGGCTGGGCCAGGCAGAGCAGGACGATCCGCTCGCCCCGGGCCGCGGCGGCGCCGAGGGCCGCCCCCCCGACCCCCGCAATGCCTTCCACCTCCACATCATTGAGGGTCGCCGGCTGCCGCAGTACGGCATTCGCCAGGATCACCAGCTTGGCCGCGGCGTCCCAGCCGTCCACGTCGAGCGAGGGGTCGGTCTCGGTCAACCCGCGCCGTTGTGCATCGGCCAGTACCGCCTGGTAGCTCTGGCCCAGCTCCATGCTGCGGAGCATGAACTGAGTGGTGCCGTTCAGCACGGCCTCGACTCGGAGCACCCGGGCCCCGGCCAGATCGCGGACCCCGAGGTTGATCGTGGGCATCGCACCCCCGACGCAGGCGCTGAAACGGAGCGCCGGCCCGGCCGGGTCGGTCAGGTCGCTAAGCGCGGCCAGCTCGGCATAGGCGAGCGCCAGCGGCCCTTTGTTCGCGAGCACGACGGGCATCCCCAGCCCGAGCGCGGTGCGGGTCACCTCGAGCCCGGGTTGGGCGGTGCGGAGATCGACCGGTGTCGCTTCCAGGACCGCATCGGCGTGCACGGTCTCCACCAGTTCGACGGCGGTCATGCCCGGCCGGCCGACCTCCGGTGCATCGGCCAGCCCGCCCTGCTCCTTCACCGCCAGCAGCGCGGCCGGATCGAACCCGCCGGGGTCGATGGCTGCCCCACTCGAGTCCGCCGCTCCCACCACCCGGAACTCGACGCCGTAGCACTCCCGCAGGTACGCGTGCTGCGACGCGAGCACTCGCAGGAAGCTGCGCCCGACGTTGCCGAGACCGATGAGGAGGAGCGTGCGGCGGGAGGACAGGGCCGGTCTACGAGCTGCCGCCGGGGTGGGGCGCTGTCTCAACGGGCACGGATGAGGTGCTCATTGGCGGGTCTTGGAGCACACGTACTCCTGTTCCGCCATGAAGCCCTTCGGGTCGCCGATCTTCCGGAAGCCGTCGTTCAGATATGCGAGAACGTCTTTCAGCCGCTTGGCGTCGAGGTCCGGCACGGTTGCAAACGCCTGGGTGATCGCGTCCTTCGCGGCCACGACCCGGCTCAGCGTCGGTGTCAACTCATCCAGCGGCCGGCACATGCCTCGGTACAGCCGCTCGCGGACGCTCTTGATCGGCATCCGGGGGTCGGGCGTCGCGTACCCCGCGTCGACCAGTCCCGAGAAGTCGAAATCGTACGCCACCGGATACAACACGGGGCGACCCGGCACCTGTATCAGGCGGACGTTGTGTCGCATGATCACGGACCAGTCGGTGTTGCCGATCAGGTACTCGAAGATGCCGACCAGATCCATTTGCGCCGAGTCCATCTCGGAGTAACTGGCGCCGGCTTGGTCGAACAGCGAGCCGCCGTTCCGCTCCGCCATGTCCTTGTCATTCTCCAGCAGGAACCCGTAGCGCGTCAGGGTCCGACTCGAGTCGCGGGTGTCCATGTAGGTCACGCGGGCCAGGCGGGCACGGTGGCTCAGGTCGGTGAGCAGGTTGTAGGCCCGATAGATCGCGTACTCGGTCAGGAGGTTTTGTTCGGAGCGCGGCTGCTTCCCGCAGTGGGTTACCAGCTTCAGCGACCCATTGCCGGCGAAGGCCGTCCCCTTCAACTGCTCCTTCGGCAGATACAGCTTGAGCGGCGGAAAACCGCAGACCGAAGACCGAAGCCTGAAGTGTCCCCGGGTGGCGAGCTCGATCGGGACCACCATCGGTCCCGAGTCCCCGGCAAAGGTCAGCGTTGCCGGATTTCGGGGGGGCTTGAGCGTGTCACGATGGGCAAAGACGGCTCGGAAGTCGGCGCCGATGGTCAGCGCCAGTGGCGCGTCCTCGCGAAACAGGCGTCGTAGGCGCTGCGCAGTCTCGGGTTCGGCCGCCTCCACGCGGGCGTACGTTACTCCCTGTGCCAGCAGTGCCCGCCCGCCCGTGACGAGAGGGGCAGCGAGCTGCATGGCGATCGTGACTCGACCGGCAGCAGACCACATATGTTGTGCTCCCTGGGGGCTTCTATGATACCGCCTGGGCCCGGTATCCGGCAGGTGGAACGAATGCGTGCATCAGGCTCAGGGGGGAAAGGAAAACGCCGGTGCCTCAGCCGGCCGGATGCCCGCGACGCCGGCAGCAATCCCGGGCTCGGCGGCGAGCCGGTAGGCCAGGGCGGCGACATCGGCCAGCAGCGGGGCCGCCCCGCCGTCCAGCCAGACACCCTTGAGCTCGCCAAAAGCAACCTCGGCCTCCTCGTGCAGCCGGTGCGCCAGCGCAACCAGCCCCAGGCGGGGATCGTCCTCGCCGGGCGCCGGATCGCGAACCGAGGCGTCGGGGGCGGCCCAGGCCAACAGCTCATGAGACACCCGCCGGGCCTGCTCCGCGGCCGCGGCCTGGAGCGCGCGGACCAGATAACCCGCGAAGACATGGGCGTCGTGCAGCCGGCCGAGCCCGTCTTGTAGCGCTTTGAGCTGCCCGATGATCGCGGGTGCGCCGTCGATCCTGGGTGCCACCGGTTCGAGCACGTAGCGGAGCCGCTTGCCTGCGATCCGGGCCTGATGAGCCTCCACCTGATCGGCGATGCTGCGGACCGCCACCAGGCGGCTCGCCAGCTCGGACCCCAGCTCGCCCACCAGCCGCCCGAGCACGGCGCCGCCCGTCGCCCCGTGGGGCGCCGGGAGCGGCGGCACCACGGTCACGCGAAAGCCGGAGAGGCCCGCCCGAAAGTGGTCCTCCGTACGGGCAAAGTCGCGGGTCAGTCGTCGCGCGAGCCGCTGATCTGCCTGGACCTTTCGCCCGTCCATCCGGGCGAGCAGCCACTCGGCGCCCGCGCGCTGATATGGCCGGAGACCCGCGCTCCGCGAGCGCACCCACTCGAGATGTACTTCCAGATCGCGGCTGCGGCCGGTGGCGCGCGCGATCGCGCGCAGCCGCCGGCGCGTACGCCTGGTGACCGTGCCAGCGAGCTGCGGGCGCCAGGCTCGGACCGCGCTCCGCAGGCGTCGCAACGCCACGCGGAAATCGTGCAGCGCTTCCGGATCCTGGGACTCGCCTACGCGCAGCCGAGCAACTGCCACGTCCGTCAGCAGCCGCAGCACGATGAGCCGCGCCGTCTCTTCGGCGGGCTGGTCCAGCAAGGTCTCGGGGAAGTCCATGAACGGAGAATGCACCTGGTCACAAGGGCTTGATGGTAGACATAAGGTACAGGCGCGCCAACATCGTGCCAGTTACCGTGGCGCGTCGAAGGCGACACCCCTAAGATCTATCTCATGTTGCGCCGCGTGCTCAAGCACAAGCGGGCGGACCGGCTGCTCTGGGCGACTCTCTTCCTCCTCACACTGGTCGGGGTCGCCGTCGCGATCAAGCTCAGTCTCAAGGCGGAGGGGCAGTCCCGCTGGGTCGGTGGCGTGCCGCCGGCGTCGGAGCTGGAAGAAAACCCGCTGGCTGCCCATGCCGCTGGGGCCGATTCCAGTTCCCGGGAGCCCCGCGAGTCGGTCGGCGCAACGCCCGCAAGATCAGAGTCGATGCCGGCAACGCCGCCGCTCGCCCCGCCACCCGCGGCGACCGCGCCCCCGGCCCTGGCAGTACAGCAGCTGACGACCCCGCTCGAGCTTCGGGTTGCCGCGATCACTCCCGCGTGCCGAAGCGCAATCCAAGCCAAGGGGCCGTGGCTCGACCGGCGAACGGCCCGACCTTGGCCCGAGTGCCTGGACGACCACGGCAACGCGATGGTCGTCCAGCTGTGCACCTACGCCCGGCTTGCCACCGGGGAGTGGGTGCTCTCCGAAAACTCCAGGACGGTTCCCAGGTGCCAGGTCGAGTTGCCGCTGGTCCGCGAAGGCAAAATACGCCATACCCACAGCCGTTGAACCCGCCGGCGAACCGAGCCCATGGTCCCGAGTGAAGCGGGCCGGCACGTTGCTGGCCTTGCCTGGCTGCTCGGGTCGCTGGCGCTGCTGGGTGCCGCGGGCGTCGCCTGGTTCCTCCGCGCGTCGATCCGGCGGGGCCGCCGCTCCAAGTCGGTCGGCGACGACGGGGTTTCGCTTACGACCATGCTCGAAGCTGCGCTCTCGGCGACCCCCATCGGAATAGCATTCGCCGATCGAGCGCTTCGGTTTGTCCGGGTGAACCAGGCGTTTGCCCGCTTCAACGGGCTGCCGCCCGAAGCTCACGTCGGCCGGCCCGTCCGCCAGCTGCTGCCGGCGCGGGCCTGGGAAATCGGCGAGCCCCTGCTCCGCCGTGTGTTCGAGACCGGCGAGCCGGTCCTCGGGGTGCACGTGCGCCTGGGCGAGCCCGGCGGCCCCCAGCCGGTCCGCGACTTCTACGGCAACCTGTTCCCGGTGCGCGGCCCCTGGGGTCGGGTGTTGTGGGTGGGCGCCACGATGCTGGACGTCAGCACCCGCGTCCGCACCGAAGAGGAGCGGGAGCGGCTGGTGGCCGCCCTCCGCGAAAGCGAGGCCCGGTTTCGGGCGCTGTCGGAGTCCGGTGTCATCGGGGTTCTGGTCGCCGACCGGGAGCGGATCCTCGAAGCCAACGAAGCCTTTCTGGATCTCATGGGCTACTCGCGTGCCGAGATGCTGGCGGGTGACATCCGCTGGAGCGAGATCACGCCGCCGGAGTACGCCGAAGCCGATGCCCGTGCCCTCCAGGAGCTGATGGACACCGGGGTCGTCCGGCCATTCGAGAAAGAGTACATCCGCAAGGACGGCTCTCGAGTGTCGGTCGTGATCGGCGGGGCGATCACCGGTCACCAGCCGGTGGAGTGGACCTCGTTCGTGCTGGACGCGAGTGGGCGCAAGCGAGCCGAAGCCGAGATGCGTGCCAGCGAGGCGCGGTATCGGAGCTTGTTCGACCGGTTGCCCGCGCCGATGTGGGTCTACGACAACGAATCGCTCCGATTCCTCGACGTGAATCAGGCCGCGATCGACCAGTACGGCTGGACTCGGGAAGAGTTCCTCCGGATGACGATCCGCGAGATCCGCCCGCCGGAGGAGCTCCCGATGTTCGACGAGCGGATCCGGCGCCGGAGTCCCGGCCTGACGCTGGGCGGCCGGGCCCGGCACTGGCGGAAGGACGGTACCCGGATCGAGGTGGAAACGTCGAGCCAGGAAGTCCTCTACGGCGGCATGCGGGCCCGTCTGGTGCTGGCCAGCGACGTGACCGGCCGGGTCCGGATGGAGGAAGACGTTCAACGTTTCGTGTCCCTGGTCGAGAACGCCGGCGACTTCATCGCCATGGTGAGCCCCCAGTGGCGCCTGCTCTATCTCAACAAGGCGGGACGCGAGCTGATGGGCTTCTCCGACGACTCGCCGCTGGGCGACGTGTCGCTGGCCAGCCTCTGGCACGAGGACTCGCAGGAGACGGTTCAGCGCGACGTCGTGCCCCGGCTGGCAGCCGGCCAGTCGTGGGATTTCGACGGCAGACTGCGACACGTGGGCTCCGGCGAGCCGATCGAAGTCGAGTGCAACGCGTTCGGGATTCGTGACGCCCAGACCGGCCGGGTGCTGGCCGGCGCGTTCGTGGTGCGCGACCTGACCGAGCGAAAGCGGGTCGAGGAGCATCTGCGCCAGGCCCAGCGCATGGAAGCGATCGGGCGGGTAGCCGGCGGGGTGGCTCACGAGGTCAACAACATGATGACCGTGATCCTGGGCTTCTGTACCTTTCTGGCGAAGAGCCTCGAGGAGGCCGACGAGCGCCAGCAGGACGTGGCCCAGATCGCGCGGGCGGCAGAGCGCTCCGCCGAGGTGAGCCGGCAGCTGCTGGCCTACAGCCGGCGCCAGCTGCTCCAACCTCGGGTCCTCGAGCTCAACTCGGTGCTGCTCGACATGGAATCCGTCCTTCGCCGCCTGATGGGCGAGGATCGTGACGTCATACTGCGACTGGGACTCGATCCTCGCTGGATCAAGACCGACCGGACCCAGCTGGAGCAGGTGATTCTCAACCTGGCACTCAACGCCCGTGATGCGATGCCCCAGGGCGGCCGTCTCGCGATCGAGACCAGCGGTATCGTTCTGGACAACGAGTATGCCCGCCGGCACCCCGCGGCGATCGTGCGGCCCGGACAGTATGTGGTGCTCACCGTGAGCGACACCGGCCGAGGCATGGATCCGGAGACCCAGGCGCAGATCTTCGACCCGTTCTTCACC
Organism: Gemmatimonadales bacterium; assembly: GCA_035644115.1. GTDB lineage: Bacteria > Gemmatimonadota > Gemmatimonadetes > Gemmatimonadales > GWC2-71-9 > DASQPE01. Next base: position 28,954 of record DASQPE010000293.1, on the reverse strand, counting down.
ACCAAGCCGGTCGGCCACGGAACCGGCCTCGGCCTTTCGATGGCATATGGCATCGTCAAGCAAAGCGGAGGCTACATCTGGGCGTACAGCGAGCCCGGAGAAGGCACTACGTTCAGGATCTATCTCCCCCAGGTGGAGGAGACCGGCGAAACGGCTGCGTGGGTCCCGGTCGAAGCGCCACCTCGCGGAGCAGGCGAGACCATCCTGGTGGTGGAAGACGAGGAGCTGGTGCGTGGCTTCGCCTGCCGCTTCCTCCGCAACGAGGGCTACCTGACCCGAGAGAGCACCGACGGCCAGAGTGCCCTCGAGCTGTTGCAGGCAGAGCCCGATGCGGTGGACCTGGTTCTCACCGACGCCGTGATGCCCCGCATGGGAGGCCGGGAGCTCGCGGACCACGTCGCCCGCCTGAAGCCGGGACTTCCGGTCCTCTTCATGTCCGGGTACACCAACGACGAGATCATCCGGCGCGGCCTGCTGAGCCCCGGAGCCCCCTACCTCCAGAAGCCGTTCTCGCCTGAGGCGCTGGCCAGCAAGGTTCGCGAGGTGCTCGATGCGGCCAGCGGACGACGCACCGAGGCGGCGGTGGCCTCGTAATGCGCTGCCTGGTCGTGGACGATGAGGCGATCGTGCGCCGCTCGGTCGTGCGGATGCTCGAGGCGCAGGGGTTCACTTGCCTCGAGGCCGGCACCGGCCGCGAGGGGCTGGACGTGCTGGCCTCGAACGGCGAGCTCCCCCTCATCATCTCTGATCTCCGGATGCCCGAGCTCGACGGCATAGGCTTGTTGCGCGAGGTCCGCCGCCGGTTTCCCGACACCGCCGTCGTGATGCTCAGCGGCATGGCCGAGACCAGCGTGGCGGTCGAGTGTCTTCACCTGGGCGCGGCCGATTTCCTGGTGAAGCCCGTTTCGGTGAGCGAGATGCATGCGCGGGTCGCCCGGGCGCTGGAGAAGCGCTCCCTGGTCATGCAGAACCGGTATTACCAGGCCCACCTCGAGCGGCGGGTCCAGGAGCAGGCGCAGCGGATCCGTGAGCTGTTTCTCGAGGGGGTGCAGATGCTGGCCCGGGCGCTGGAGGCGAAGGACGCCTATCTCCGGGGCCACTCGGTCCGGGTCAGCCGCTATGCCGTGGAAACCGGACGGCTGCTGGGCCTCGACGATCAGGAGTTGGAGCAGATCCGCATTGGAGGGGAGCTCCACGACATCGGGAAGATCGGCACCCGCGAGGCCGTGCTGGAGAAGCCCGGCACGTTGACCGACGACGAGCGGCACCAGATCAGCCAGCATCCCGTCCTGGGCGAGCGCATGCTCGCACCGCTCGCCCGGGAATCGCCCGCCGTGCTGCTGATCGTTCGCTCGCATCACGAGCGGCTCGACGGCAGCGGATTCCCCGACGGCCTCTGCGGCGAAGACATCCCGCTGGAAGCACGCATCGTGGCGGTAGCGGACGCCTTCGACGCGATGACCTCGGAGCGGCCCTACCGCGACCCACGGGCGCCAGGCGAGGCCCTGCGGGAGCTTGAGCGGGTGGCCGGAAGCCAGCTCGACCCCGGTGCGGTCGAGGCGTTTACGGCGGCCTTTCCCGACCCCAAGGCCCTGCCGATCAAACCCTAGCCCGGATCAGAGAACGCCCCGGCGCTTGAGCTGGTGGTAGCGCTCGACCACCGCATCAGCCGCCGAGCCCGGCGCCACGTCCAGCACCAGGATCCCGCGGCGTCGCATCTCCACCAGCGCCTCGTCGCGGGCGAGCAAGAGCTCTTCCGCCGCCGCCCGCTCGAACGCCCGCGCCTCGGTAGCCGGGCGGGCCGAGGCCAGTCGCTCGAGCGCGGGATCCCGCAGCGTTACCGCGAGCGGCACGTGCCGTCCTCGCAGCGTCGCTACCTGCGCCACCACCGCCTCGCTCGCGGTCCGATCGATCACGTCGGTGAAGAACACGGTGAGTGCGCGGCGCCGGTTGCGGGTGGCAAGGTAGCGGAACGCCGCCGGATAGTCGGGCTCGACCAGGCGACCCTCCGCGGCGGCGAGGGCGTCGAGCACGCCCCGCAGGCCCCGCCGCCCTCGTGCGGCCGGGACAAAGCTTTGAACTTCGTCCGCAAACACCATCGCGCCCACGTTGTCGTCGTGCTCGACTGCCGCGTGCGCCAGCCGGACCGCCGCGTTCACCACCGACTCGAGCCGCGGGACTCCATCCACTTCGGCGGTGAGCTGCCGGCCGGCGTCGATCACGATGATGAGATGCTCCCGGCGCTCGTCCTCGTACTGGCGTGCGATCGGCTTGCCCCGTCGGGCGGTCGCCTTCCAGTCGATGATCCGGGTGTCGTCGCCGGGCACCCACTCGCGGAGTCCCTCGAACAACCGCCCCTCGCCCGGGCGCCGTACGTTGCGCAAGCCGGCCTGGCGCCGGCGCCGCGTTTGCGGCGGCAGTGCCCGCAGCGAAGCGCCGACCAGGCTGGGAAAGACGGTCGCCTCCCAGGGGAGCTCGAGCCGCCGCTGCCACCAGGCGAGGCCAAGCGGTCCCAGAATCCGGAGATCGATCCGCCCGCCGGCACCTCGGCCCCGTACCAGCGGGTCGACCAGCAGCTCCTCGATGGTCGCCCCTCCGGGCGCGAGCCGGAGCCGGCGAACCCCGGTGGCCAGACCCAACGGTGGCGGGAGCGTCTCCTGCGCCAGCACGGTGAGCGTGCGGCGCTGTCCGTGTCGCCAGCGGTACCGCACCGGAAGCGCCCGCCCCACCGAGAAGGCCGGCGGTGCGTTGCGCGCGGCCTCGATCGGACCGGTCCCGGCCGCCGCCCAGGCGTCGGCCGCCAACGCGGCGCACCAGGCGAGATCCAGCGTGATCAGCACGCCGAGCGCCCCGGGCCAGGCCAGGCCGGCGAGGCCTACTACGGCGAGGCCGGCCGCGACCACGAGCCAGCGCCGCGAGGGGATCGGGATGGTCACTTGGGAGCGTCGACCTGCTCGAGGATTGCCGCCAGCGCTGCGTCCGTCGTGACGCCCTCGAGCTCCAGCTCGGGTGCCACGCTCACCCGGTGTCGCAGCACGGCGGGCGCCATGGCTTTCACGTCGTCCGGAATCACATAGTCGCGTCCGTCGAGCAGCGCGATCGCTTGCGCCAGCTTGAGCAGCGCGACACTCCCCCGCGGGGAGGCGCCCAGTGTGAGCGAGGGGGTGGCTCGGGTGGCCCGCACGATCGCGGTCACGTACTGGACCAGCGATGGGTCGACCCGGACCTGCCGCGCCGCCTGGCGCAGTCCGGCAAGTGCGGCCCCGGTAGGCGGGCCGATGCCGTAGCTCCGTGGATCGTCGGCCTCGAAGCCGTCGAGCACGCGATGCAGGATCTGCTGCTCGGTTTCAGCTTCGGGGTAGCCGAGAACCACCTTCGCCAGGAAGCGATCCAGCTCCGCCTCGGGCAGCGGATAGGTACCCTCGAACTCGATCGGGTTCTGGGTCGCGAACACGGTGAACGCCGCCGAGAGCGGGTGCGAGGTGCCGTCGACCGTGACGCTGCGCTCCTGCATCGCCTCGAGCAGGGCCGCTTGGGTCTTCGCGGGAGCCCGATTGATCTCGTCGCCCAGCACGAGGTCGCCAAAGATCGGGCCCGGCCGGAAGGCGAAGGCTCCCTGGCCGGTGAGCAGGTTGACGCCGGTGATGTCGGACGGCATGAGGTCCGGGGTGAACTGAATTCGGCGGAACTCGAGTCCCAGCGCGAGGCTCAGGCTTCGGACCAGGAGCGTCTTGGCCGTGCCGGGGACGCCCTCGAGCAGGACGTGGCCCCGCGCGATCAGCGCCGCCACCGCCTCCCGGATCGCCGGCTCCTGCCCCAGGACCACGCCCCCGAGGGTCCGGACCAGCGCGTTGGCGGCGTCCGACTGACGCGCGATCTCGTCGCTCAGTGCTATGGCTTCAGGTCCGCCCATACATCCTCCACCACGTTGGCCGCGCGCAACACGCCCTCGGCGTCCTGCGGGCGATCCATGAGCGCGGCCAATGAGGTGACCGCCGTCCGGGCCGGGCCGGCACGAATGTGCCGGGCCTGGTCTGCCAGCCACGGACGGGGATCGGCCCGCAGCCCGGAACCCGCCGCCGTATAGGGGCTGCGCGAGAGCCGGCGCCTGAGCCCCTGCACCATCAGCCGCACCGCGAGATCGTGCCCCTTGGCCGCGGCCAGCACGGTCGCGAGCGCATGCACGTGCTCGAGAGGTGATCGCCGCCGCCGATCCGGCGATGCCCGCACCGGGCCGAAGCGTAGCGCCGTCGCCGTCAGGCTGAGGAGCCCCACCGCCGCCAGCTGCCAGGCGGCCCAGCCCCACGGGGAGCGGCCGCTCCAAGCGAGCAGCGCGCCGGGCAGCGATCCCGACGGTCCGTAGCCGTGGTGATACTCGTCGAACACGATCCGGCGGTAGCGACCGAGCACCAGCCGGAGGGCGAAAGGACCCGCCTCGGACGAGCGAAGCGCCCGGTTGGAGAAGATCAGGTCGTCCGCCACCAGCGTGACCGTGCGACTCTCGGCCAGCTCGAGACGGAGCGCGACCACGCGGCCGCCCACTGTGCGAAGCAGGGTGTCCGTCCGCACCACTGCGGGGCCCTGGCAGAGGGCCGGCGGCTCTTCCTCGAAAGCAGAGGATGCGCCCGGGGCGCGCGGCGCAGCCTGCCTCAGCACGGCCCAGACCCGTAGCCGGCTGATCGCCGGTAGCTGCCCCGGCATGACCGCCAGCATCGCGTTGGGTCGGGTCTCGACCGCGTAGCCGTAGCACCGCATCGCTGCCTCGGCGCCCTCGCCCGCGAGCAGCAGATCGTGCGATCGGGCGAACGCGACCATCACGGTTGCCTCGAGCGGATCCACCGGTTCGGTCGGGCCCAGCGCCGCGAGAACGGTCGCCTCCGCGCCTCGAACGGTCGTGCGCAGCTCCGCCGGTCGGCGGCGAAACTGCTCGACGTCGACTCCGAGCCGCTGCAGCGCCTCGGCATATCCCCGGGCGCCATCCGGACCGGTGAGGAACGTGGAACGGCGGATATCGAAGTCGGGCTCCCGACGTCCCCGGCCGCCCAGCGCCGCCGCGCCGGCGGCGAGCAGGCCGAAGATGCCGAGCGCGACCACGAGCTCAGTCCGCGGCCGCATGCCAGTCATCCGATGCCGCGCCCCGCAGCGCGGCATACTCGTCAGGGCCGCAGGGAACGCCGCTGTACACGTGTCGGTAGAGCACGCCAACCACCCGACCGAGTCGGTCGCGCTCCAGCGGCGTGAGGCGCGCTTCGCGCGTGTAATCCCGCGCGGTCTTGCCCGGTGCCCAGTGGATCGACCCCATTGCGTCGAGCCGGACCACCAGCGCGTCGAACGCGAGCCGGAGCGCGTCCCGGTAGTGTCCGGCCGCCGCCGCCTGGTCGGCGGCCCCGAGGTACCATGACGCGTCCCGGCCCGAGACCGGCGCCGAGCTGAATGCCGACCCCTCGCGACGAGCCGCGGCCCGGACCGTTTGGAGGAACACATAGACCGCGTGCACGACGATTGCCACCAGCACCGCGGTGAGGGCCAGCACCAGACCCTGAAACACTAGGGGATGGAGGGTGCGCGCGTTGACCAGCCAGTCCGCCAGCCGGCGCCACCACTCTTGCACCGCGATGAAGGGATGTGGCTCATCGACCCAGGCATACGCCGGTGCTGCAAACACCGTGTGCAGCACGGTCCGCAACGAGTCGTCCGGAAGCTGCACGATGGAAGGGACCAGGAGCGGCCCGGCGGATCAGGCCGGCTGCAGCGCCGCAGCGAGGACCTCGAGATCGAAGCCCTCCTTGCGCACCCGCAGATCGTAGTACGCGATGACCAGGGCCGCCTGGTAAAGCGGCGAGAGCAGCAACTGAACGATAGCCGCGACGACCGTCCCGCTGAGAAGGATGGTCGTGCTGACGCCCTTCGCGCCGGTCGAAGCGAGCATCGCGGAGGCTACGCCGAAGGCGCCCATTACGGCGACGTAGGGGATCAGAATGAGAAGGAAGATCAGCAGGAACAAGCCGAACATGCGGAGGCGGTAGCCCCGGGTGAGCGTCCAGGAGCGCCCCAGAGCGTCCATCGGCGGGGCCGACTCGACCACCAGGGCCGGTACCGTGAGCGCCAGGCCGCAGATGACGATGAGACCGGGGATCACGAGCAGGATGAAGCCCACCATCGCGAGCAGCCCGACCAGGAGCGACGCGACGATCAATGGAACCACGAATGGCGCGGCGCGGGCCAACGCCTCGCGCGCCGTGATCGCGCGCCCCAGGTAGCTCTCCGATACCACGAACACGGATGCACCGGTAGCGATCAACCCGAGCACCACTACGAGTACTAGGTACAGCAGGGTGAGCGCCCAATGCGCCCCGCCCGCGGAGCGGTTGTAGATCTGTAGGAGAATCGGCAGCCCGTTGCAGACCAGCACGATGGTCGCGAGCGCGCTGAAGTGCCGCCGGTACACCTGGAAGGAAGTATCCAGAATCTCGCCGACGGAGAGCGGGCGCAGCGCAAGGGAGGTCATCGGGGGCTCCTCGTGAAGGCGGCGCTGGGGATGTGGCGAGTTTTGAAGTTAGGGGAGCGGTTGCGTGGTAGCTAGCTTAGGGAACCGACCGGAGTCGCTCAACCCCAATAGCCGCTCGCCTCATGCCCAGCGACCTGCGTCAGCACCTGCCGATCGAGACTCCCGAGCATGTCCTGCTCGATCTGGAGATCGCCGGGGTAGGCTCGCGGCTCCTTGCGGCGGTCATCGACAGCGCGATCGTCGCCGCGATCATGCTCGCGGGCGCCTTGCTCGTCGTAGTCCTGGGCAGCTTCGGTCTGGTTCCCTCGTCCGCCCTCGGGCGGGCCTGGATCGCGGCCCTCGCGATTGGCCTCGGCTTCGCCCTCGGTAACGGCTACTTCATTCTGTTCGAAGGACTCCGAGGCGGCCAGACGCCGGGGAAGCGGCTGGTGGGCATCCGCGTCGTGCGCGAGACCGGCCACCCGGTCACGTTAGGCGCTGCCGCCCTCCGCAACCTGCTGCGAATCGCTGACTTCCTGCCGCCACCTTACCTGGTTGGGCTCGCGCTCATCGCATTCCACCCCCGGGGCAAGCGGCTGGGCGATCTTGCCGCGGGCACCGTGGTGGTTCGAGACCGCCCGTCTCCGGTGGGCCGTTTCGCCGCAACCGCGGCTGCGACGGCTTTGACCGGAGGGCCGCCGCTCGACGACGACCGCTTCCGCCTGCTGGCCCGGTTCGGAGGCCGCGCGGCGGACCTGCCGCCCGCTGCCCGGGAGCGGATCGCGACGACCCTCGCCGGTCGCTTCGCCGATCGGCCGGCGGCCCCCGGACTGGGGGCCGCCGAGTTCCTGCTGGACCTGTACGCCAAGGAGCTGGCTCGCCGCCGGGGACGCCTGGCCGGTCGCGCCGGCCTGGGCGAGCGACTCGCGGCCCGGCAGAGTGCGCGCTGGGACGCTTTTCAGACGCTCGCCGAGCGCGCGACCTCGGCGGGCCTCGACAGCTTCGCGCCTGAGGAGCTGCCGGAGTTCGCCGCCCGCTATCGCGAGCTGGCCGCCGATCTTGCCCGCGCGCGAACCTATCAGGCCGACCCGGCGACCGTTGCCCGGCTCGAGCGGTTGGTCGCTGCCGGGCACAACGTCCTGTATCGCGACGACCGGCACACCTGGGCCAGAGTCTGGGTCACGATCAGCCGCGAGTTTCCCGCGGCGGTGATCGACTCCCGCTGGCTCGTCCTGCTCGCCTGGGCCTTGTTTACTGCCCCCGCGTTGGGCGGATACACCCTGCTGCGGGAACGGCCTGCTCTCGCGACCGAACTGCTCCCCGAGGTCATGCTGCGGCGCGCCGACGCGGGCCGAGCCCGGATGGCCGAGGGTCGGAAGTACGGCTCGGTCGAAGTCGCCGGCCGGCCCCTAGTGGCGTCGTTCATCATCACGAACAACGTCCGGATCGCGATCGCGTGCTTTGCCGGCGGAATCTTTCTTGGGGTCGGCTCACTCGTGCTGCTCGCGTTCAACGGGCTGGCGCTTGGCACCTTCGCCGGCCATTTCGCCAACCAGGGCCTGCTCTCTTATTTGATGGAGTTCATCGTGGGCCACGGTGCGCTGGAGCTGTTCGCGATCTGGGTCGCCGGAGCCGCCGGTTTTCTGCTCGGCAAGTCACTGGTGGCACCGGGAGACCGATCACGGGCCGACGCGATGGTGGCGAGCGGTCGAATCGCCGTCCGAATGATGGGCGCCGTCGTCGTGTTGCTCGCCATTGCCGGGACGATCGAGGGATTCCTGTCGGTGAGCGGTCGCGGACTCGCGCCGCGGATCGGGACGAGTGCAGGCAGCCTCGCGTTCCTGGTCGCTTATCTGGCCCGCGGCGCCGCGTGGCGGCGCACCTCAGCCCTCTCGCAGCATGGTCCGCATCCTGATCGCCAGTCCCTCGATCTCGCGTAGACTGGACAGCGTCTCGCCATCGTAGCGCCCTTCGTTCAGGAGCAGCAGCTGGATCTCCGCCAGCAGCGCGGAGAGGGGATTGGACAGATCGTGTCGGAGCTTGCTGAGGCGTTCCGGGTCAGTCATCGCGCCGGCTCAGTCGAGAGACCGATACAGGTCACGCAGATGGTGATCGCGCAGCACCCGCACCGACTCCCAGAGATCTGCCTCTGACTCTGCGCAAAAAATTTCCGCCGTCTCGCGCTCGCGGGTCGAGTCGGGGTCGGCGAATCGCAAGCGTCCGCGCCAGGCACCGTCCTCGGTGCGGCGCACGATCAGGGAGAGATGAATCGATTGGCCGGCGAAACGAATGGAGTCGAGCTCGTGGTGGACGGGTTCCCGAGAATCCCGGGCGGGCTGCCGCACCGTGGTTTGTAGGGCCATCGCGTTATGTCCGCGCAGGTTTAGCTAAATATACATGGCGGCGAGACTTAGGCAAGAAGCCCGGGGGTTACCTGAACGGCACCGGCACGAACGTGATCAGAAACACGACCACCGCCGCCCACCCGATCCACCGCCGGCCGGGCGGCACGGGTCGCTCCGGCGCCAGAACCGAGGGGTGGGCCCAGCCCCCGCGGCCGACGAACAGGGCCAGCGCAACCCAGACGTACCAGTTCCACGAGAGCTGGGCCAGCCCGATCAGTCCGACCAGCGTGATCAGGCCCACAGCCGATTGACGGCGTCCGAGTAGACCATAGAGCACGTGGCCACCGTCGAGCTGACTTAGTGGAAGCAGATTGAGGCCGGTGACGAAAGCACCGACCCAACCCGCGAATGCAGGCAGGCTGAGGTGCACGCTGCGGGCGCCCGGCAGGAACAGCTCCCGCAGCGCGGCGGTAAGCAGTGAATCGCCTAGGTTGATTCGGTCCCCCCCGAGCAGCACGAAGCTTTGCGCCCGGTCTAGCCCCGGTTCCACCGGCTGCGAGATGTGAAGTCCCCAGGCGAGGACGCCAAGGGTGACGACGAAGCCGGCCAGCGGGCCGGCAGCCCCCACGTCGAGCAGTTGCCGCCGGTCGAGGACCGGCGATCGGAGCCGGATGTACGCCCCCAGGCTTCCGATGGGCGACAGATTTGGCGGTATTGGAAGGAAATACGGAGGGGACGCGTCGATCTCATACCGCCGGGCGGCGAAATAGTGACCCAGCTCGTGGACCAGTAGGATGCCGAGGAGCGGCAGGGCAAACGACCAGCCGGCGATGAGATCCTGCCAGCCGGGGCCTGCCAGGCGCTCAAAGAAACGCGCCCCTCCAATGATGACGCCCACGAGCCCGGGAGGCTCGGCCGGAGTCCAGCTGCCCGCCAGCACGGCCCCCGCGCCCAGGGCACAGATCACCGTGAGCGTGAACAGCACCAGGTGAAGCAGCCATCGTTCGGTTCGCCCCGAGCCCAGCACCCGGATGAGCACCAGGTGCGAGTGCTCGGCATCGGCCCAATAATGACTGCCGGGCCAGGCGGCGAGCGCCTGTGCCAGGGCGGGCGACGGCCCCCGATGCTCGGGCGCGACCAACGCCTCGGTGTATTCCCGGCGACCGAGCGCATGGGTCCGCCAGGCGTCGCACGTCGCGCTCAGTGCGTCCACGTTCCCTCTTGACGCCCTTTCCAATGCGGTCTAAGTTGCAGTGCTTCTGCGACTGACGCCATCTCCCCAGACCATCTCGATGCAAGTCGCTCCGCCGCTGCGGAGCTCGCCACATACACGATACCGCCATTGAACTGCGCCAATTTTTCGAGCCCATCGGTCCGCCGATCGGGCGTCCCTGCGTGGAGTCCCGTCCGTGGATATCGCTGAGCTAAAGCAAAAATCTGTCGCGGAGCTGCATCAGCTGGCCGAGCAACTCAACATCACGAACTACTCGGGCCTCCGCAAGCAGGATCTCATCTTCCGCATCGAGCAATCGCTGCTGGACCAGGACACGGTCATCCGCGGCGAGGGCGTGCTCGAAATCCTGCCCGAGGGCTACGGCTTTCTGCGGAGCCAGGACTGGAACTACCTCTACGGCCCGGACGACATTTACGTCTCGCCCAGCCAGATCAAGCGCTTCGATCTCCGGACCGGCGACACGGTCATGGGGCAGGTACGGCCGCCCAAGGAGGGCGAGCGCTATCTCGCCCTCCTCAAGGTCGAGAGCGTCAACTTCGAAGAGCCGGAAAAGACCAAGCACCGGATCGCGTTCGACAACCTCAAGCCGCGCTATCCCGACCGCCGGATCCGGCTGGAGCGAACCAACGGCGATCTCTCGATGCGCGTGGTCGATCTTCTCTCCCCCATCGGGATGGGCCAGCGCGCGCTCATCGTCGCGCCGCCCAAGGCCGGCAAGACGATTCTGATGCAGAAGCTCGCCAACGCGATCAACGAGAACCATCCCGAGATCGTGCTCATCGTGCTGCTGATCGACGAGCGGCCCGAGGAAGTGACCGACATGGAGGAAAACGTCCAGGCCGAGGTCATTTCTTCCACGTTCGACGAGCCGGCCGACCGTCACGTCCAGGTCGCCGACATGGTCATCGAGAAGGCCAAGCGCCTGGTCGAGCACGGCCGCGACGTCGTGATCCTGCTCGATTCGATCACCCGGCTTGCCCGGGCGCACAACGTCGTGGTCCCGCACTCGGGCAAGATCCTCTCGGGCGGCGTGGACGCCAACGCGCTGCAGAAGCCCAAACGGTTCTTCGGCGCGGCGCGCAACATCGACAAGGGCGGCAGCCTCAGCATCATCGCGACCGCGCTGATCGACACCGGGAGCCGGATGGACGAGGTGATCTTCGAGGAGTTCAAAGGCACCGGCAATTCGGAGCTGGTGCTCGACCGTCGGCTGGCCGACCGCCGTATCTACCCGGCCATCGATATCCAGCGCACGTCCACCCGGAAAGAGGAGCTCCTCATGGACAAGGATGAGCTCAATCGGGTGTATCTGCTGCGCAACTTCCTGGCCGACATGCCCCCCGTCGAGGCGCTGGAATTCCTGCTCGAACGGATGAAGCGGACCAAGAACAACAAGGACTTCTTCGCGACGATGGCGCAATGACCGCGGTGAGAAGTAAGAAGTGAGAGGTAAGGGGGGCTCCGTTGCACACGGGGCCCCTTCGTCGTCGCCCTCTCACCTCTTACCTCTCACCTCTTACCTTCCGACATGCTCCCGACGGGCGGCCGCATCCTGGCAGTGGACTGGGGCGAGGTACGGATCGGCCTCGCCTTGAGCGACGAGACCCAGACCCTCGCCTCTCCCCTCGAAACCCTGGTGCGCCGCCGAGGAAAGCGGTTCCCCATGCCGCGCCTGCTGGAGCTGGTCGCCGAGCGCCAGCCGGTCGGGATCGTGGTCGGCTTACCCCTCACCGGCGAAGGCGACGAGGGCCCCAGCGCGATCGAGTCCCGGGCCCTGGCGCAGTCGATCGCGGCGCGCACCGCGCTCCCCCTCGAGCTGTGGGACGAGCGGCTCACGACCGCACGAGCGCTCCGCGCGGTTCGCGAACAGGGCGGATCGACCCGCGGGCGAAAGCAGGACGTGGACGCCCTGGCCGCAGCCGTACTGTTGCAACACTTCCTGGACACCCGGAAAGCGGCCGTCGCGAAATGAGGAGCCGCCTCGTTGCGCTCGCGGCCATTCCGTTGCTCGCCTGCGGGGGGCCATCCGGCCCGGTCGAGCGGGTCACGATTCCGCCCCGGTCCACCTTTTCCGCGGTGGCGGACTCCCTGGCCCGGCATCAGATCATCTGGAGCCGGCTCTGGTTCAAGCTGGTCGCCCGGATTCGCGGCGTCGATCGAAGCACCAAGGCGGGCGTCTACGAGTTTCGCCGCGGGACGCCGACTGATGCGGTGCTCACGGCGCTGGCGGAGGGCCGCACCGCGACCGCCCGGCTCACCATCCCGGAGGGGCTCACCATCCCGGAGGTGGCGGGCATGGTGGCGGACCGGCTCGCCATCCCGGTCGACTCGTTCATCGCCGCCGCGGCCGACCCCACGCTGGCGCGAGAGCTGGGCGTCACCGGGTCCTCCCTCGAGGGCTTCCTTCGGCCCGACACGTATGCCGTGCCGCTCGGCTCGTCGGCCCGAGACCTGGTGCGCCGGATGGTGGAAAGCTTCCAGACCTCGTGGCGCCCGGAGTGGACCGCACGGCTGGACACCTTACACCTGACCCAGAGCGAGCTGCTCACGCTCGCCTCGATCGTGGAGGGCGAGGCCCGAGCGGACGATGAGCGGGAGACGATTGCCGGCGTCTACCGGAATCGCCTTCGCCTCCACATGGCGCTCCAGGCCGATCCCACGGTGCAGTACGCCATCCTGCTGGCAAACCGTCTCCGGAAGCCGCGCCTCTATCAGAAGGACTACCTGCTCCCCTCCCCCTACAACACCTATCTGCATCCCGGCCTGCCGCCCGGGCCGGTGAACTCGCCCGGCCGCCGGAGCATCGAAGCCGCGCTCTACCCGGCGGACGTACACTATCTCTACTTCGTCGCCGGGCCGGATGGACGGCACATCTTCAGCCGGACGTATGACGAGCACCTCCGGAACGTCGGGAAGATTCGGAGACTGACCCAGACAGGTGAGAGGTGAGAGGTGAGAGGTAAGAGGGGGGTGCGTCCCTCTTACTTTTCACTTCTTACTTCTTACTGCCGTTGAGTATTCCCTCGCCGCCCTCTCGACATCCCCCGCCGCCAGGATCCCCGACGCTACCCCCACCCCGGCGCCGCCAGCCGCGAGCACCGCCTCGACGTCCTCCGCTCGCACGCCGCCGATCGCGAGGCACGGCTTGCCCTGCCCCAGCGCGACCAGCCGCCGAAATCCCTCGGCACCGAGCGGCACCCCGGCGTCCGGTTTGGTACCGGTGGTGCGCCAGGGCCCAACCCCCCAGTAATCCGCGTCTCGCCCCGCCATCGCCTCTTCGGAGCTCCCCGCAGACGCGCCCACGATGAATCCCGGCGGTGCCAGCCGTCGTGCGTGCTCGACCGGGAGATCATCCGGACCGAGATGCACGCCTGCAGCCCCGGCCGCGAGCGCGATGTCGGGCCGGTCGTTCACCACCACCGGCACCCGGAGCGCGGTTACCAGGGCGCGGGCCGCGGCCACCAGCTCTCGCCCGGTCGCCCGCTTGAGCCGGAGCTCCACGCTGGTGACACCGCCGCGTTCGGCGGCTTGCGCGAGGCTCACCAAGTCCCGCCCGGCCAGGAGCGCGTCGTCGGTCACGAGCATCAGCCGCAGGAGCGACGCTAGATTAGGCGCCATGTCAGACGTCCCGGTTCCTCGTATTCACGGCATTCGCGGCGCCACCACGGTGGAGTCGAACGACGCCGCCGAAATCCTCGGCGCCACCGACGAGCTGCTGCGCACGCTCATCACGGCGAACGATCTCGAGCCGGACGACATCGTCAGCGCGTTCTTCACGGTCACCCGGGATCTCGACGCCGCGTTTCCGGCCCGGGCAGCGGAAGACTTCGGCTGGAACATCGTGGCGCTGCTCCACGCGACCGAGATCCCGGTCCCGGGCTCGCTGCCCAGGTGCATCCGGCTTCTGGTCCACGCCTACACCTCCCGCTCGCGCGCGGAAATCAAGCACTGCTATCTGCGACGGGCCACCGTCCTGCGCCCCGATCGGGTGTGACCGCCGTCCGGGTCACCGCCCGCGGAGCCGAGCGGTGGGTACGGGGTCACCCCTGGATTTACCGTAGCGACGTGCGCGACGATCCCGGCCAGCCCGGCCTGGTCCCGGTGCGCGACCCACGGGGCAAATTCATCGGGCAGGCGCTCTACTCACCCAGCTCCGAGATCCGGCTTCGCCTCCTCGAGCGGACCGATCGCACCGTCGACGCGGCGTGGTGGCGTGAGCGCCTGGCCGCCGCAATCGGCCGCCGCCAGGGGATCGATGCTACCGCCTGGCGGCTGGTGCACGCCGAGGGCGACGGGCTCCCTTCCCTCGTCGTTGACCGCTACGATCGCTGGCTGGTGGCGCAGCTGCTCTCCGCGGGGCTCGAGACGATGCGGGCCGAGATCGTGGACGCGCTGGTGGACCTCCTCCATCCCGACGGCGTCCTGCTGCGGCACGACGCTCCGGCGCGGCGGCGGGAGCGACTGCCGGAGGAAACGGTGCTCGCTCACGGCACGGTCCCCGAATGGATCGAGGTTCGCGAAGCTGGGGTGAGGTATCTCGCCGCCCCATGGACCGGGCAGAAGACGGGGGCGTTTCTCGACCAGCGCCCCAATCGGCTGCTCGCCGCCGCACTGACGCCACCGAGCGGTCGCACGCTCGACTGCTTTGCCTACCACGGCTCGTTTGCCCTCCACCTTGCGACCCGATCGGCCGAGGTGCTCGCGGTGGATGCGAGCGCCGACGCGCTCGCGCGCGGCGCCGTGAATGCCGAGCTCAACGGGTTCACCAACATCGTCTGGCGGCAGGGAGACGTGTTCGAGGTCCTCCGCGCAATGGACCGCGCCCGGGAGCGGTTCGATACCGTGGTCCTCGACCCGCCGGCCTTCGCCAAGTCCCGGTCGGCGGTGCCGGAGGCGCTTCGCGGCTATCGCGAGATCAATCTCCGGGCGATGCGACTGCTGGCGCCCGGTGGTCACCTGGTGACGGCGTCGTGCTCGTTTCACGTCGGCCGCCCCGAGTTCCTGGAGATGCTGGCGGTCGCCGCCGCCGACAGCGGCCGCCGGCTCGAGCTGCGGGCCATCCTCGGCGCGGGCGAAGACCACCCCGAGATCCTCACCGTTCCCGAAACCGGGTATCTGAAGGGTGCGGTGCTGCGCGCGAGCGGCGAAGACTTCCCAAAGCGTTGACACAAACCGCGCGTCTTACCAGCTTGCGATCACCGTAGTTTCTCCGTTGACCCAGCGTCGGACCGAAGGACCGCAGATGGCACCAGTGGGTGCAGCGCGAGCGCCAGCCCAGAACGCATGCTGACTTCCGTCCAGGCCCTCCGGGTCGAACGCCGGCGTCGCCCCCGCACATCGACCAAGCGGCAGTACGACGAGTACATCCTCCAGAAAATCGAGGCCTACAAGAACTCGCTGTCCCGCAACCAGCTGCTGCGGCTCGGCGACGAAGCCAACCGTGAGCTTCAGGAGGCCACTGAAGGTCAATTCCTCCTGACCGAGATCCTGATGCTCGACAGCGTCGACGATCTGATCAAGCGGCGCCTCAAGCTCAAGCCGTTCAAGAGATGGAAGAGCTGGATCAAGGATCTGCGGGATGCCCAGCGAGGGCCGACGCACTGGGGACTGGAGCCCGAGTGCCCGGTGGCTGCCCTGGTGCGGCGAGTGGAGCCCCAGGATGAAGCGGTGGTCGTGGGCGGGGCGGCCGACGGCGCGGCCTTCCTGCTGGCCGCGCACGACGTCCCGGTGACGTTTCTCGCCGCCGATCTGGGGAGTGTGGACCGGGTCGAATCGCGCGTCGAGGATGAGTCGCTTGCGGTCCCGATCCTGGCTACCGTGGTGGATTTCGAGCTCTGGTGTCCGCCGCTGCCGGACGTGATCGCGATTACCGTCGTCGATGCCGGAGAGATAGGCGAGCTCGATCCGGGAGTGCGCGACGGCCTGATCAGCGCGCTGCAGTGCCGCACCTGTCAGGCTGGGGTCCACGTCCTGCTGCCCGGCCGGGGCGGGATGGCGCCGGAGGCGCTGCTGCACCACTACGACGGCTGGGTCCGAGAAGAAATCGGCAAGCCCCGGCGTCGCGGATCCCGTTCTCCGGGCATCGTCCTGGTCCGAGCGCCGGCCGAGCCCGGGACGCTCTCCGCCGACGACATGGCGGTCTGCTGAGACGCCCTCCACCCTTCGCGCATCCAGACGCTAGCCAACGAATTGCCTAATTTCCTTGCCCCTGCTCGGGTTGCCTCTAGACTCGGGTAAAGGCTCCCTTTAAATACCGCCATGACCACGCTGACCATAAACGGCACCTCGGTTCCCTTCGAGCCGGGTGCAACCATCCTCGACGCTGCCCGGAAGGCCGGAATCAACATTCCGACCCTCTGCTGGTATCCCAAGCTCCCCATCGTCGCCAACTGCCGCATATGCCTGGTTTCGGTCCAGGGTCAGAACAAGCTGACCCCGGCGTGCTACACCCAGGCGGCGGACGGCATGGTGGTGGAAACGGAGTCGCCGGCGGCGGTCGAGAGCCGGCGCGGCGTTCTCGAGTTCCTGCTCGAGCGCTATCCGGACGACCACCTGGCCAACGGCGGGCGGGCGAACCCCCGCAACGAGTTCGAGCAGATGGTCGTGCGCTATGACGTGCCGGTGCGGCCGCATCACGAGCTGCCGCTCCGCACCGGCGACGAGCGTCCGGGTGACGTGATGATCCAGCACGACATGAGCCTGTGCATCCTGTGCACCCGGTGCGTGCGCGCCTGTGAGGACATTCAGGAAGTCGGCGTCCTGGACGTGGCCCAACGGGGAGCCACGACGCAGATCATCGTGGGCGGCGATGGCGACCCCGACCACGCGGGCTGTACCTGGTGTGGCGAATGCGTCCGGGTCTGTCCCACCGGGGCCATCTTCGAGTTCATACCCCAGCAACGGTTCGGCTCGGAGGCCGTTCGCACGCCCGACAAGCTCGCCCGCTCCGTCTGTCCCTACTGCGGCGTCGGGTGCCAGCTCGACATCCACGTCAAAGGCGATCAGATCGTGCGGGTCACCTCGCCCTGGATCGAGGAGTCCACGCCGAACCAGGGCTCCACCTGCGTGAAGGGCCGGTTCGGTTACGACTTCCCGCAGCACCGCGACCGCCTCACCCGGCCGCTGATCCGGAAGGGCTGGGAGCACCAGGACGGGCAGTGGGTCTGGCGGGGCGAGTGGCCCCGCCACCGGGAAGGTCCCTGGAGCACGGTGGAAGAGGCGGGCGGGCGCGAAAAGCCCCGGCCACCCAATCGCAGCGTGGGCAAGCCGCCCCAAACCGGCTTGGCCGTGCTGAGCGAATACGACGTGCGCGACCGGGTTGCGACGCCGGCGGGATGGTACAGCGCATTCCGCGAAGCCACCTGGGACGAGGCCATGAGCCTGACGACCCAGGAGCTCCAACGGATCAAGCGGGAGCACGGGCCCGACGCCCTCGCCGCGCTCTCCTCGGCCAAGTGCACCAACGAAGACAACTACGTCTTCATGCGGATGGTCCGGGCCGCGTTCGGCACCAACAACGTGGACCACTGCACCCGCCTCTGTCACTCGTCGTCGGTGGCCGCCATGGGCCGGGCCCTCAACACCGGCGCCGCCTCGGGCTCCATGCGCGAGATCGAGGAGGCCTGCGACGTCATCCTCATCGCGGGCGCCAACACGACCGAGACCCACCCGGTCTTCGGCGCGCTGATCAAGCGGGCGGTCTCCAAGGGCGCCAGGCTGATCGTGGCGGATGTGCGCCGGACCGAGCTCGCCGGGCTGGCCGACATCCATCTCCAGATGATGCCGGGCAGCGACGTGGTGCTCTTCAATGCCATGCTGCACCACGTGATCGCGGCCGGCCTGACGGATCAGAAGTTCGTTGCCGAACGCACCAAGGAGTTCGAGCAAGTGCGGGCGGCAGTGGAGCGGTATACCCCGGAGATGGCAGCCAAGATCACGGCCATCCCGGCGGCCACCATTCGCCGTGCGGCCGAGCTGTATGCCCGGGGCCCCAATACCTCGACGCTCTGGGCCATGGGGCTCACCCAGCACAGCACCGGCACCGATATCGTAGCGAGCCTGCTCAACCTGATGCTGGCCTGCGGCATGATCGGGCGCTGGGGCGCCGCGATGATTCCCATCCGGGGTCAGAACAACGTCCAGGGCGCCAGCGACATGGGCGCGATCCCCTTCGCCTACACCGACTATCGCTCGGTCGCCGACCAGGCGGTCCGGGCCGAGTTCGCCAAGGCCTGGGGAGTGCCCGAGGCGTCGCTCTCGCTCAAGCCGGGCCTCATGGTCACCCAGATCGTCCAGGACGACAGCCCGGTGCGCGGGATGTTCGTGTTTGGCGAGAATCCGGTCATCTCGGACCCGAACATCGCGCATGCCGAGGAATGGGTCCGCCGTCTCGAGTTCCTCGCGGTGCAGGACCTCTTCCTCACGGAAACGGCCCGCTGGGCCGACGTCATCCTGCCCGGCTCCTCCTTCGCGGAGAAGGGCGGTACCGTCGTCAACACCGACCGCCACATCCAGCTGATGCAGCCGGCCGTGCCTCCTCCCGGCCAGGCCCGCCGCGATCTCGACATCCTGATCGACCTCACGCGTCGGCTCGGCCTAAAGACCGAGTTCAACACCCCGAAAGAAGTGATGCGGGAGATCGCGTCGGTCACGCCGTCCTGGCGTGGTGTGAGCTACGAGAAGCTCTACCGCCTCGGCTCGCTGCAGTATCCGGTGCCCGACGAGGAGTCGCGCGGCACCCCGTTCCTGTTCGCCGACGGGTTTCCGACGGCTGATGGCCGCGCCACCTTCGTCCCGGTCGAGTACCTCCCGCCCGGCGAGCTACCCGACGAGGAGTTCCCGTTCGTGCTGAACACGGGCCGGCAGATGTACCACTGGCACACCGGGACGATGACCCGCCGGTCCACCGGGCTGGATTCCCGTGAGCCGGTCCCGGTGGTCGAGATCAACCCGGACGATGCCCGGGAGCTCGATGTGCAGGAGGGCGACACGCTCCGGGTTACCTCCCGCCGCGGTTCCATCCTGATCGGCGCGCGGCTGTCGGACCGGCAGGCCCGAGGCCAGATCTTCATCCCGATGCACTTCCGGGAAGCCGCGGCCAACCTGCTCACCAACCCGCAGCTCGACCCGTACGCCCGCATCGCCGCATTCAAGGTGGCCGCAGTCCGAGTCGAGCGGGTGCGAGAGCAGCAGGAGCGCGAAGCAGAGGAGCAACTCCCGGCGCTCGCCTAGGGCTGCCATATTTCGCGCCGCATGCGCGCCCTCGTCAAAGACTCTGCGGGCCCCGGCATAACCCTGCGGGACGTCCCGCGCCCCACCTGCGGACCCAGCGACGTTCTCATCCGGGTCCGGCACGCCGGTGTCTGCGGCACCGACCTTCACATCTGGGAATGGGACAGCTGGGCCAGCGGCCGACTCCGGCTGCCGGTCGTGGTCGGCCACGAGTTCGCCGGCGAGATCGTGGGCTTCGGCAGCGAGGCCAACCCGTCCGGCCTGCTCGCGGTCGGCGACCTGGTCACCGCGGAGGGGCATCTGGTCTGCGGCCACTGCCTTCAGTGCCGCACCGGCAGCGCGCACCTGTGCCAGCACACCCAGGTCATCGGGGTCGACCGGGACGGCGCCTTCGCCGAGTATATCGCGATGCCGGTCTCCAACGTGATGCGGCTCGACGGCATCCCCACCGAGATCGGCGCCATCATGGACCCCCTCGGCAACGCGGTCCATACCGTGCTCGAGGCCGAGGTCCCGGGCAGCACGGTGCTGGTGATCGGCTGCGGCCCCATTGGCTGCTTCGCCGTCGGCGTGGCCCGGGCCGCGGGAGCCTCGCTGGTGATGGCGAGCGACTATAACCCCCGGCGCCTCGATATCGCCCGCTGCATGGGCGCGCACGTCGTGCTCAATCCCGCCCACGACGACGTCGTCGCTCGGGCCCGCGAGCTCACCCAGGGCGACGGGGTCGATCTGATCTGCGAGATGAGCGGTCATCCCCAGGGACACGCCCAGGCCTTCGCCGCCGCCAGGCTGGGCGGGCGGGTGAATCTGCTGGGCACGCCGAGCCGACCGACCGAGGTCCACTTCGACCGCGACGTCATCTTCAAGGGCCTCACCCTTTACGGCGTGAGCGGCCGCAAGATGTACGGGACGTGGGACCAGATGCGGCGCCTCCTCCGCACCGGCCAACTCGACCCGCGCCCGGTGCTTACCCACCGCTTCCCGCTCGAGCAGATCGCGGACGCAATTCAGGTGATCAAGGAAGGCCAGGCCGGCAAGGTGATCCTGGAGATCGGACCATGAGCCACACGCTCAAAGCGAACCCCCTCGATCAGCGACTCGGCAGCGAGCTCGAGGAGTTCCGCCGGACCGGGGTCTACAAGCGGCTCAATTTCCTGGAGAGCGCCCAGGGCCCGGTGGTTCGAATGGAAGGCCGGGGCGAGGTCATCATTCTGTCGTCCAACAACTACCTCGGGCTGAGCGCTCAGCCGGAGGTGGTCGCGGCGGGCAAGGCGGCGTTGGACCGGTTCGGCGCCGGGACCGCCTCGGTGCGCTTCATCTGCGGGACGTTCACCATTCACCGCGCGCTGGAGCAGGCCTGCGCCCGTCTGGTGGGGACCGAAGCGTCGCTCAGCTTCGTGAGCTGCTGGAACGCCAACGAGGCGGTCCCCGGTACGCTGCTCGGAGAGGACGACCTGGTCCTGAGCGACCAGCTCAATCATGCATCCATCATCGACGGCGTTCGTCTCGCCAAGGCCATCACCAAGTGCCAGACGGGCGTCTACCAGCACGCCGATCTCGCCGACCTGGACCTGAAGCTCCAAGCCGCGCGCGACCGGCGCGTTCGCATGGTGATCACCGACGGCGTATTCTCGATGGAAGGCGCGATCGCCAAACTGCCCGACCTGGTGGAGCTTTGCCGGAAGCACCACGCCGTGCTGGTGGTCGACGACTCGCACGCGACCGGCGTCCTCGGCGCCACCGGCCGGGGCACCGCCGAGCACTTCGGCATGGTGGGTGACGTCGACATCATTACCTCGACCCTCGGCAAGGCACTGGGAGGAGCCGCCGGCGGATTCGTCGCGAGCTCCGCCGCCGTGTGCGACTACCTTACCCAGCGAGCCCGCCCCCAGCTGTTTTCCAACGCGCTGCCGCCGACAGTGGCCGCGAGCGCCCTCGCGGCCGTGGAGTACCTGGAGGCCCACCCGGACCGGGTCAGCACCCTGCGGGACAACGCGCAATACTTCCGCGAGCAGCTCCGGAGCCTGGGCTTCCAGCCGCTTCCGGGCGAGACCCCCATCGTTCCCGTCATCGTGGGCGAGACCGCCTTCGCCATTCGGCTCAGCAATGAGCTGCTGGACGATGGTGTGTTCGTGACCGGCTTCGGCTTTCCCGTGGTCCCCCAAGGCCAGGCGCGGGTCCGCTGCCAGATATCAGCGGCCCATACAAGGGAGCACTTGGATCGCGCGCTCGCTGCGTTCCGAAAAGTGGGTCAGCGCCTCGGCTTGATCTGACCAAGCAGGGGAGGCCCGTTCTTTGCACTCCCCGTAGTGCAAGTTTGGTCGCGGGGCCGCGGCGACAATCAGCGGTCACTTTCGCAGGCGATTACACAACAACAACTTAGCGAGCGCGGCCGGGACGGGAAAACACCCCGCTCTACGTCGCACTCCACCGGAACTCACGCAATTTTCCGGACCGGTCCGCTGTCGGTCGTCCTACCCACGGAGGCAGTCTGATGAGCAAGCTCACCCGGAGTCTGACCGTCGCAGGACTGGTGCTCGCCGTGGGCGCGGCGCGCCTCGCCGCCCAAGCGCCGGTCCAGGGCGACTTCCAGTGGTACGTCGGTGGTCAGGCTGGCGTGCTGGTCTTCCGGACTCCGGCCCAGACCCGGGGAGGGATGTTCACGGCCGGCGGGCACACGCTCATCACCGCCCGGCGGACGGCGCTCCTGCTCTCGGTAGACGAGGGCGTCGGATCCAACGAGCAGAGCGCGTACTTCGACCAGACCGGGACGACTCAGACGGTGCAGTTCAACGACATTCGCAAGTACTCCGCGGTCATCACCGCGTTCCCGATCCGGTCGGCAGCCCAGCCCTACCTGGGGATTGGCGTCGGCATCATGCACGCGGTAAATCCGCAGCCGACGGGCACCGCGTTTGCCACGCCCGCCGCACTGGCGCAGGCAACCCAGGACGCACGGGACCTCGGCAGCACCGGATTTGCCACGTTGGTGGGGGGTCTGCAGTTCAAGGTGGGTCGCCTGGTCGCGTTCGGGCAGTACCAGCTCACGTCCGCGCAGGGCGACAAGACGCTCGACAGCGGCGCCAGCGGGCGCTTGCTGGTCGGATCCACCCACACGTTCAGCGGCGGCCTCCGGGTCAGCCTCGGGAGCGCTCGCGAGCAGCCACGCGCGGGATACTGATCCCGCGCCGCGACACCCAGGGTGATCCCGCGGCCGCGAAGCGAAGCGGCCAGCCGACTGCTTTCGTAATACCGACCCGCGGGGTCGCCTCCACCGCGCCTGCCCAGCCGTTCCGCGCCAGCTCCATAACTGGCGACTGCTCCATCATCTGTCCATCGAGCCCCAGCCGGGTAATCCCGAGCGCCTGACACAGGCGGCCCGGCCCCGCACACAGCAAGCCCGGCTCGTCCAAGCGGCGCCGCCCACGCATCACCTCCACGCCCTCGAGCGGCTCTACCGCCCGAAGCAGCACCGCGCTCCCGTCACCCTCCGCCTGGCAAACCAGATTGGCACACCAGTGGATGCCGTACGACCGGTACACGTACCAGCTCCCAGGCGGCCCATAAAGGGCTTCGTTCTGCGCATGGCGCCGGTGGCGGTAGCCGTGCGATGCCGGGTCGTCGTAGCCCAGGTAGGCCTCGGTCTCGACGATCCGGCCCATCGCGCTCTGCCCGTCGATGGAGGACACGATCAGCGCCCCCACGAGGTCGCGTGCCACCGCATCCGCTGGACGCGCGAAAAACCGAACGGGCAGCGTGGCTGCCCGTTGGAGGCTCGTCATTCCGGCTTCTTCCTGGTTCGCGGTCGGGCCGGCCGGCGTCTCGGTGGGGTCGGAGCACCCTCCGGCTCGGTCGCCGCCTGAGCTGGAGCCGTCTCGGTCGGCTCTTCTCGCGCCGGAGCCGCGCGCTTGCGTCCGCGACCTCGGGGCCGTGCGGGCTTGGCTGCGGGTTCCGCGACCGGCTCACTGGCCGCCACTTCCTCCTGGACCACGCCGATGAGCGGGATCCCGGCCGCTCTCACACCGCCGCGCGAGCCCCGCCGGAAACGGAGCCCGGCCCGCTGCCCGTTCGACAGGGCGACGGCAGCTTCGCCCTCGATCTCCGGGGCCGGCTCGATGGCCAACGGCTCGGCAGCCGCCAGCGGGGGAGGAGCCGGTGCCGTGGCATCGTGCCGATGCGGCGCAACCTCGTATTCGTTCTCGTTCAGCTTTCGCACGTCAGCGACTTCCGCGTCGTTGGCCTGACGGAGCAGGCGAAGGAAGCGACCGGGCTCGAGCAATGTGTCCTCGCGCCCGCGCAGGGCGACCATCCTGAGACGCAGCGCTTCGTGCGGCACCGGCGGCTTGAGCTCCGTCAGGGCGCGCGTGATCAGCTGGAACGCGGCCGCCAGCGTCAGCGTCCCGTCCCCCCGCACCACGACGGCCGGCCGCTCCACCGGCGCCGTGGATCTGGGCGCCCCGCCGGCAGCGCGATCGCGCCCACGGCCGCGCCCCCGCCCACGACCCCGCCCGCGGCGCTCGCCCTCTTCAGCGGGCTCTCGTACCCCGTTGCGGGATGCCTCGGCGACAGGAGCCACCGGGGCGGATCCCGTCGGGGCCACCTCGAACTGCCCGTTGTCCATCTTGGTCACTTGGACGACGCCGCGCTGGCCCGCCTCGAGGACGAACTTGCTGAACCGGCTGAAGCCCGCGTTCTTCTCGTCAAAGTTTGGATCGATTTGCTGCATGACCTGCTTCAGACGGTCGGAGCGCATCACGTCGCCGTTTCGGACCATCTGCCCGACCGCCTCGCGGGCGAGCTCCCAGGGGTCGCGCTGGACCGAGGGGGTATCGACCTCCTTGGTGAGGCCGGCGAGGTCACTGTACGAGTAGTACTCGTCGCAGTTCTGGATCAGCAGATCGCTGGCCGATTCCCGAATGCCCACCCCGATCACGTACTTCCCGTACTCCTTCAGCTTGATCACCATGGTCGAGAAGTCGCTGTCGCCCGACATGATGATGAACATGCCGATCTCGGGGCGGATGAATACCAGCTCGATGGCGTCAATGGCCAGCCGGATGTCGGTCGCGTTCTTCTTGCTGGTGCCGAATGCGGGGGCGAAGATCAGGTCGATCGAGGACTCGGACAGCGGCACAATGTACTGCGGATAGCGCCGCCAGTCGGCGTAGGCCCGCTGGACGGCCACTTTCCCCTTGATAATGTCGCTATTGAGGAGGGTGCGAAGCTCTTTGGTGAGGTCGGACCGGATCCCGAGGGTAACGTTGTCGAAGTCGATCAGCAGCGCCGCGTTGGGGGCGTGCACGGGCGGGCTCGGCAGATGCCGGCTCGGGCGGTTCAATGGTGAGCTCACGTGGCACTCGGTTTCAGCCCCGGCACCCCGGCGAACTACCGTCGCTTCACCGTGCCGGACCCGGTCGGTGGGAATGCGACGAAGAAGCGCCCGGGATGGGGACCTCGTAGTCAATCGGATCGTTGGCGACGGGGCTCATCGAGTCCCTCACCACGCACGACCGCACCCTCCACGGGTGCGAACCAGCGGGGCCGGAGGACCATTCGACGGAATGCCTGCGCTGGTCGGCCGGGTCGCCGCCGCACGTTCAGGCCTGCCGTCGGGCCGGTGTCCCAGACCCGCACGCAACCCCGGCGCCGTATAGCCGGACATCGCGTCGCCCCAAAGGTAAACGGTGAACGGTAAACAGTGAACGGGGGACGCCCTGCCCGGGAGCCCCCCCGTTCACGGTTGACCGTTTACCGTTCACCGTTTCTTACCCGATCATACCTTCGCCGGCCAGCGGCAGCGCCAGCACGAAATGGAACCGGGTGCCGAACTGGGGTGCGGTCTCCACCTCGAGGCTCGACCCCATGGCCTCGACCAGCTTGCGGCAGATCGAAAGGCCAAGCCCCGATCCGGAAAACGCGTACTCACCCTGCTTCTGTCGTCGGCGGAACGGCTCGAACAAGGTGGCCATCGACTGCGGCGGAATCCCCCGGCCGGTATCGCGCACCGAAAACTCGACCCCGCTGGCCGATACCTGGCGCGCCGCCACCTCGACGAAGCCTTCGGCGGTGAACTTGAGGGCGTTGGTCGTGAGGTTGAGAAGCACCCGGCTGAGCGCCACCGGATGACCGATGCGAAAGTCGGCGTCCGGCGGCGAGAGGCGTACGGTGAGCGACTTCTCCTCCGCGATCGGCAGCACGATGTCCCGCACCGATTCGAGAATGTCGGTGATGGAGAACGGGATGGGGTCGAGATCGACCAATCGGTCACCACCCCGCGCCAGCTCGATCACGTCGCTCGCGACGGAGCTCAGCCCGAACGCCGCGCTGTAAATGAGGCCGAGCTGCCGCTCCTGGACCGAGTTCACCGGGCCGCTCCGGGCGCGTTGCAGGGTTTCGGCGAGGAAGAGAACGGAGGTGAGCGGAGACCGGAGATCGTGGGCTACTTCGACGACCAGCTCGAGGCCGTCGGGTCCGGCAAGGCGGTCGGTGAACCGCTGCGACCAATCGACCTCCAGCCGCTGCGCGATCCGCTCCACCGCGCCCAAGAGCCGCAGCGCCTGGCCCGGCTCCGGTGGGGGCGTGAGCGCCTCCAGCCGCTCGAGCACGGCGCCTCGGATCATCGCCACCAGCCGGCGCGCCAGCGCGTTCCGGGGCACCAGCCCCATATCGGGATCCTGCCCGCTCCCCGCTTCCCGGATCGCCGCGCACAGATAGGCGACGTGCGCCACCACCTCTTCCGGCGACGCCGCGTGCTCCACCACGCTTTCCCAGCGGGATTGGACGGCCAGGACGCTCTCCCGCAGGGCCTCCCACACTGACGGCGCCAGGCCGCCGCCAGAAGGGCCCTCCGGATCCCACACCCGCACCGGGGCGGGGTAGGCCGGCCCGGACGCGCGCCGGCGTTCCCCGCTGGTCGAGTGGGGCAGCGCGGCCTCCGATTTCACTCGGGCGTCCCTGTGCTCTCTTCTCGATGGAACTCGTGCTTGTCCATCAACCGGTACAGGGTGGTCCGGTCGATGCTGGCCAGGCGGGCTGCCTTCGACATGTTGCCCCCAGCACGGTTGATCAGACGGCTCAGGTATTCCCGCTCGAATTGCGCCACGATCCGGTCTTTTGCCACGTGGTAGGCCTCGTCCATCACCCCGGCGGGGACGGCGGCCTCGGCAGGCCATTCCGCCGCGTCCTCATAGATCGGGATGTCGTTCGGCTGGATGATCTGATCCGGCTCCGCCAGGACGGCGACATGCTCGATGACGTTCTGGAGCTCGCGAACGTTACCTCGCCAGGGCCGCGACCGGAGAAACCCGATGCTGGCATCGCTGAGCCGGGGGGCCCGGTCGCCCATCTGGCGATGACGGTGCCAATAGTACGTGAGGAAATGGTTGGCCAGCATCGCGATGTCTTCCTGCCGCTTACGGAGCGGCGGGAGCGCGATCGGCACTACCCGCAACCGATAAAAGAGGTCGCTCCGGAGAGCGCCCTGGTCTACCGCCTCTTGCGGGTCGCGGTTGGTAGCCGAAATGAACCGGACGTCCACCACGGCGTCCACCTGCTCGCTCCCGACCCGCCGGACGACGCCGTCCTGGATCACCCGCAGGAGCTTGGCCTGGAGCGGCATCGACATCTCGGTGAGCTCGTCCAGAAAGAGCGTGCCCCCATTCGCCGTCTCCAGCAACCCGGGCTTGTCCCGGTCGGCGCCGGTGAACGAGCCTTTCCGGTGCCCGAAGAGCTCGCTCTCGAGCAGCCCCTCCGGCAAAGCCGCGCAGTTGATCGGCACCAGCGTCTTGTGCGCCCGCCGGCTGTACTGGTGGATGAACTGGGCGATGAGCTCCTTGCCGGTCCCGCTTTCCCCGCTGATGAAGACCGACGCATCGGTCCCGGCGACTTTGCGGGCCAGGTCCACCGCCTTGCGGAACGGCGGCGAGATGCCGATGAGGGCGATCTTCTCGCTCTGCCCGTTCTGCTTCATCAGCTGCAGACGGAGGTCCTGCGCCTCCCGCCCGACCATCACGGCATGCGAGGCGCGGCCGATCAGCACCTGCAGGTGTGTGGCCGAGAACGGCTTGGGAAGGTAGTCCCAGGCCCCCGCTCGAAGCGCCTCGATGCTGGTGGTCACACTCGGATTGCCGGTCATGACCACGACAATGGTATCCTTGTACGCCTCGAGCGCTCCTTGGAGGATCTGCAGGCCCGACACCTGGGACATGTAAAGGTCGACCAGGATGATGTCGAACTTGCGCCGCTTGACTGTTTCGAGCGCCTCCTCTCCCCGCCCCACCAGCGTCACATTGTAGCCGTCCATCTGTAGCACGCTGGCGCAACTCTCCCGCAGGGTTCGCTCGTCGTCCACCACGAGTACCCGAATGCTGGCCTTGACGTCGCTCGGGATCGACAGCGGATCTCGGGCGGTCGCCTCGGGACCGGCCGGCGTCGGGGTCGGGGACGACGATGCAAGCGAACTGCCCATGCGGACTCTCCTTAGGGATGGCGCTGGTCGGCCGGAGGCGGGCGCGAGTCTGAATGCCTCCAGCCGGGTGGGACCCGAGCGGCAGTCACCTTAGCAGATGGCGTTCCACAACTCGCCTACAAGACCTTGGGTTAAGCGCCGGCGTCACTTGGATACCACACCATGCGGCACGTGTCAAGCACCAAGGTGTCATCCGAGCCACAGGTATCTGGTGGCCCCACGCAACGAGTGCAAGGTCCGTGCAACAGACCGGGGGGCCCTCATGGCCGGCACCCCGGACCACGCATATCGTTGGAGCCCGCACCTGCTTCCGGGCTGGTCGCTTGCCGCCACGTTCGCGGTCCTTAGTTTGCAGTGGCGGGGACCGTTTTCCGCGGCGTGCGGCATATCGCCTGAACGATCTCCAGGAGCATGGACTCAGACTCATGGCTGGTAATTTTCTTCCTCCCGGCGATCCCCCCGGCGCCTTGGTCCAGCCGCCGGCCTTCACGCCTGCCCCAGCGCTCGACTACGATCTGACGCCGTTCCAGCCGCCCGCTGAAGGTGGCGGCATTCCGTGGCGGCGCTATATCTCGGCGCTCCGTCGCTACAAGTGGCTCATGCTGCTGGTGATTATCGTCGGCACCGGGGCCACCGTGCTGGCGACCCGCTTCATGAAGCCGCAGTACACGGTGCAGGCGACAATCTGGATCGAGAGTCCGTCCGGTCACGGCGGTCCGGTACGCGCCGGCTCCGTAGTAGAGGGGTACAACTGGGTCGAGCTCCTCACCACGTTCACCGTGCTCGACTCGGTGGTTGCGCGCGAGCGGCTGTATCTGACGTTCACCGATCCGAAGGATTCCGTCCTCTTCACCAACTTCCGGTTGCGGGAGCGATTCCGGCCGGGCGAGTACGTCCTGCAGACCGACCGCGCCGGCCGCAGCTTCAGCCTACGCTCGGCCGAAGGACTCGCCGTGCAGCAGGGCAAGGTCGGAGATGCGGTTGGCACCCGCATCGGCTTCGACTGGACCCCGCCAACCGACCGCCTCGCCCGCACCAAGGGACGGAAGGTCTCGTTCAAAGTCACCAGTCCCCGTGACGCATCGCTGGCGCTGAAGGACCAGCTGACCACTCTGATGAAGGAGCAAGGCAACTTCATTCGGCTGATGCTGGTCGGCACCAATCCGGTCCGGATCACCAGCACCATGAAC
>DASQPE010000292.1:0-7117 GCA_035644115.1 Gemmatimonadales bacterium | reverse complement strand
CGGATGGTGGCGTCCACCGCGCCCATGGTCTCCCACTGGCCGGGCAACGTCAGGGTGAGGCTCGACTTCGCCTTGGACAACTCGGCGGCCTCGATCGGTCGGTCCTTGAGAATCCCCTGGAGCTCCTTGGCGAGCTCGACGATCGCTTCCTTGGTCTTGTCGGTCTGGACCGGCGCATACGCGACGAACGGACGCGGCCCCCGGGCGTCGCGGATGAAGCTGCCGGCCCCGTACGCCCAGTGCTTGTCCTCCCGGAGGTTCATGTTGATCCGCGATCCGAACGTGCCCCCTAGAATGGTATTCATCGCCTCGATGGCGACCTCGTCGGGGTTGTTCTTGGGCGGGGCGACATTGCCCGCGAGGATGACGGTCTGGAGCGCACCCGGCCGATCGATCAGGTAGACCGCGGGTGTGCTCGGCAGCGGCACGTCGGCGAGGTTCTTCGGGGGGATGTCCCCCGGCTTCCAGCCGGCGAACAGCCGCTCGAGCTTGGGTCGCACTTCGGCCATGGTGGTGGCCCCTACCACGATCAGCGTCGCATGATTGGGCTTGAACCAGGTCCGGTGAAAGGCCACGACGTCGGCCCGCCCGATTTTGCCGGCGGACTCCTCGGTGCCGGTTCCGCTCCAGGGAACCGCGTAGGCGTGCCCCGGGCCGTACACCAGTGGGGGGAAGGCTCGGAGCGCCAGTGAGAACGGCTCGGCCTTTTCCCGCTGGATGGCGGCCAGCTGCTGCTTCTTGAGCCGGTCGAAATCCGCTTGAGGGAACGAGGGGTGGAGCACGACATCCGCGAAGAGATCGAGCGAGGCGTCGAGGTGCTCCCGCAGCGCCTCCAGGGCGATGCTGGAGTAGTCGAGCCGCGAAAACGTGCTCAGGTTCGCGCCGAGCCGCTGCAGCTCCTCACTGATCTCGAGCGAGGTGCGCCCTTTCGTGCCCTCGTCCAGCATGGCGAACGTCATGTTGGCGGTGCCGGGCACGCCAGACTGGTCGGCCGCGAAGCCCGCGTCCAGGAGCAGATCGAATCGCACTTGCGGGATCGAGGGCCGCTCCGCCAGCACGATCTTGAGCCCGTTCGAGAGGGTGGCCCGCTCCAGGGCGGGAAACTTCGGGTCCGGCGGCGTTCCCGGGTCCGGCAGCTTCGAGCGATCGGCGCCGGTGGTTGCCACCTGGTAGTCGGGGAAAGGATGGAGCTCGAGGGTGTAGTCCCCATCGCCGAGCCACTGCCGGGCGGCGCGCAGCAGATCGGCGGGGGTTGCCGCCGCGACCCGCTGCAGTCGGAGCTTGTACGCATCGGGTCGGCCCGCGAAGACCTCGCCCTGAGCCAGGACGTCGGACTTGCCGCCGAACCCGCCGATGCGCTCGACGCCCCGGACAAAGGCGGCGCGGAATTCGGTCTTCGCCCGCGCCAGCTCGGCCGGCGTAGGCCCGCTCCTCAGAAAACGCGCCAGCTCCTGGTTGACGGCACCTTCCACCTTGGAGAGGTCGCCGCCCGGGCGGACTGTCGCCTGGACCACGAAGAGCCCGCCGATCTCTTTCGAGTCCACCAACGTGGCTACGTCGGTCGCGATCTGCTCGTCGTAGACCAGCCGCTTGTAGAGCCGCGAGGTCTTCCCGGACGAGAGAACCTGGCCCACCAGTCGGAGATACTCGTTGTCCGCCGTGCCCCAGCCGGGGACGTTCCAGGCCCGGTATAGCCGCGCCTGCGGCACCCGATCCTGCAGCACGCCTCGTTGGCTTCCGCTGCGCTTGGCGATCCACGCGTCCTGGCGCCCCACCGGCGGCCCTGACGGGATGTCACCGAAATAGTGTTCCGCTTTGGCGCGGGCCGTCGCGCTATCCACGTCGCCGGCGATGACCAGGACCGCGTTGGCGGCGCCGTAGTAGGTCTGAAACCATTCCTTCACGTCGTCGAGCTTTGCGGCGTTGAGATCGTCCATCGACCCGATGACGGTCCAGGAGTAGGGATGGTTCGCCGGATACAGCCTTGGCGTGAGGAAGTCCCACACTTTTCCGTAGGGCTCGTTCTCTCCCTCCCGCTTCTCGTTCTGGACCACGCCGCGTTGCTCGTCCAGCTTGGCCTGGTCGATCGCGCCGAGTAAGTGCCCCATCCGGTCCGATTCCATCCAGAGGGCGAGATCCAGCGCGTTGGTGGGGACGTTCTCGAAGTAGTCGGTGCGGTCTTCGCTCGTGGTCCCGTTCTGGTCGGTGGCGCCCGCCTCCTCGAACGGGGTGAAGTACTCGCCCTTGTGGTTCTCGCTGCCGTTGAACATCAGGTGCTCGAACAGGTGGGCGAACCCGGTGCGTCCCGGCTTCTCGTTCTTGGAGCCCACGTGATACCACACGTTGACCGCCACGATGGGCGCCTTGTGGTCCTCGTGGACGATGACCGTCAGGCCGTTCTTGAGCACGAACTTCCGGAAGGGAATATCGATGGGGGCCTGGTGCGCGGCGGTCGGCACGGGTCGCTGCGCCTCGAGGGCAGGCGCGGCGGTGGCGATACAGGCGCCGGCCAGCACGAGCCGGCCGAAGAGCCGTGGGGGCAAGAAACCTCCTGGTATGCTTGGGGATGGTGGCTGGGACACGCCTACGGCTCGCGAGCGGGGATGGTTTCAGGAACAACAGCGTGAAAGGTGAAAAGTAGAAAGTGAAAAGGGGGACCGGCGTTCACCGGAGCTCCCTTTTCACTGTTCACTGTTCACTTTTCACGCTGTTCATGTCCGCACCGCCGGCGCATCCAGAACCTGTCTCACTTTCCGGACCAGATGGTCGAGTGAGAACGGCTTCTGCAGAAACTCCGTGCCCGGCGCGAGCACGCGGTGACGGCCGATCGCGTCGTCCACCGTGCCCGAGATGTAAATGACCTTGATCGCCGGGCGGTGGATGGCAAGTTGGGCGGCGAGCTCGCGACCGCTCGACCCCGGCAAGACCATGTCCACTATCAGCAGGTTGATGGTGCCGGGATGCCGATTGGTCAGCTGAATTGCTTCCTGCGCGTCCGGCGCGGTCAGCACGGTGAAACCCACCCGCTCGAGAACCCGGCGGCCGAGCGAGAGCACCTGTTCCTCGTCGTCCACCAGGAGAATGGTCCCTCCGCCGGGCGCATCGTCGCTCGGGGGTTCCGCGGGGGGGCCTTCGCGGGCCGGCTGCTCCACGGCGGCGAGGTACAGGGTGAACCCGGCTTCGATTCCCGGCTCCTGCTGCACCGCGAAGTACCCGCCGCTATGACGCACCACCCCGTACACGGAATCGAGCGTCGGCCCCCCGAGGGCGAGCTCCGAGTTTCGCACGACGAGCACCGCGTAGCGTCCCGGTCGCAGGCCCGGGTGGTCCGCCGCAAAGGCCGAGTCCACCCGCGCGTTCTGGGTGGCCAGGGTGAGCCGCCCCCCTGCCGGCATCCGGTCGCGCGCTTCCAGGGCGACGTCCACCACGATCTGCTCGAGCTGGGCCAGGTCCGCCAGGACCGGAGGCACGTCGGGGTCGAAATCGGTAACCACCTCGACGTGCTCACCGAGGAGGTGCCGGAGGATAGTCCGCAGGTCGTGGAGCACCGCGTTCAAGTCGAGCACCCGGGGCTGCAACACCTGCCGCCGGCTGAAGGCGAGGAGCTGATAGGTGAGCTGCGCGGCTCGTTTGGCGGCCTTCCGGATCTGCTCGACGTCCTCCCGCGCTTCGGCGCCCAGGGACTCGTTCTCGAGCAGCAGCTCGGCCGATCCCAGGATCGCCGTGAGCAGGTCGTTGAAGTCGTGCGCGATGCCGCCGGCCAGATGGACCAGCGACTCCATCCGCAACGCCCGCCGGGCCCGCTCCTCGAAGGCCCGTCGCTCGGTGAGGTCGAGGACGAACCAGACACTCTGGAGCGGCGATCGGCTGAGGATGGCCCCGCCCATCAGCACGGCGCACCGGGTGCCGTCCTTACGGATGAACTCGGTGTCGAAGGGGGGACATCCGCCGAGCTGCTGCATGTCCTCGAGCGCGCGAGCGTCGGCGTCGGCGTGCTCCGGGGGGATCAGCTCACGCCAGCGGACTCGGCCCTCGGCCAGCTCGTCCCGGGTGTAGCCCACCATACGGAGAAAGGCGTCGTTGGCTTCGGCGATGGTGTCCCCGTGGGTGACCAGGACGCCGATGATGTTCGAGTCCACCAGTCGCGCCACGCAGGCACGACTCACGCTCAACTCTTCGATCGGGGACTCGACGCCGGAGGGGCGGGTCGAATGGCTGAAGTCGTCCGTCATGCAGCTGGTACCACGGCAGGGAGGGTCATCGAGGTAATCTAGCGCGCCGCGCGGCTGGCGGTGCCCCCGGTGCGTCCGTACAATTCCGCGATGTCATTTTTGGACACCAAGCAGCAGCGGGCGTCCTGGGTCATTCTGGTCCTCGGGATCGGCCTCGCCCTGGCGTTGTGGCCGTTCCTCACCGGCCTGGTCGGCGCCCCGGTGCTGTACATCGTGTTCGCCCCGGTTCATCGAGAGCTCGCCCGCCGCATTCCGTCGCGCTTCGCGGCCGGGATCACCCTGCTTCTCGCCATGGCGCTCATCCTAGTGCCCGGCGTCGGGTTTGTCGGCCTGCTGGCGGGGGAAGCGCAGGACATGGCCCGGGGCGTCATTCGGAGTCCGCTGCTCGAGCGGGTTCGCGAGCTCAACATCGCCGGCTACGACATCGGCGCCCAGATCGAGCAGTTGGGCTCCCGCCTCGTGTCCTTCGTCGGGGCGAGCCTGCTCGGCATCGCGGGCACCGCGACCCGTCTCCTGCTGCAACTCACCGTCGCCTTCTTCGGCCTCTACTATCTGCTCGTCTCGGCCGACGACGCGTGGCGCCTGATGGCTCCGTTCATTCCCTTCTCCGAGGCGAACGCGGAGGCGCTGCGGCAGCGATTCAAGGATGTGACGACCTCGACGCTGATCGGCACGGGGGTGACGGCGGTGGTGCAGGGGACCTTCGTGGCGCTGGGATTCTGGGTCACCGGGCTGCCTAATGCCGCCTTCTGGGGCGTGGTCACGGTGCTCCTGTCGATCCTGCCAGTGGTGGGCAGCGGGCTGGTGTGGGCGCCGGGCGTGGCCGTCCTTGCGTTCGAGCATCGCTACGGTGCCGCGGTCGCCCTCACCCTCTGGGGCATCGTAGCGGTCGGCCAGGTGGACAACCTGATCCGGCCCTGGGTGTTCCGCCGCTACGCCAGCATCCATCCCTTCGTGACGATCATCGGGGCCATGGCCGGCATCAGCTACTTCGGGCTGCTCGGGCTTCTGATCGGTCCGCTCGCCATCTCGTACTTTTTCGAGCTGATCCGGATGTACCGCCAGGAGTACCTGGAGGGGCGCACCGCCAGCTGATCCGCCCTCCCGCCTTCGACCAAGGCTCCCACTGTCGCTCAGGCCCTCCGGCGCTCGAGCTCGGCAGCGAGCCCAGCCCGGACCGCGTCGAACGCGGGCTCCAGCGTGTCCACCAGGCTCGGGAGCGGCTCCCACCGGCCGGCCAGCGCCGCGGCCTCGATCTGGCGCACCAGCTCCCAGACGCGGGTCGCGCCGAGGTTGCCTGAGGTCGAGATCAGACCATGGGCCCAATAGGCGACCGCATCGGCATCGCGGGCGTCCAGTGCCGCACGAATGGCGGCGACTTTGGGGGGAGCTTCTCGCAGAAACAGGTCTACCAAGTGGGCCGCGAACGGCGGCCCGCCCAGGCGCTCTAGCCTGGTGATTGCGGCGGGATCGAGATCGGATGACACGAGACCGGTCACAAGGTATGACGGTGCGCCGGGAACGCCAGAGGGGCAGGGGAAAAAGGGCGGCGAGCTCTCGCTCGCCGCCCCTCCATACCTTAATCCCGATCCCGATCCCGGTCCCGATCCCGGTCTTTGTCATGCCGCTGGCGCCAATGCCAGTACGCCCGTTGCTCGTCGGCGGTTCGCCGGTCGAAGTCCAGATGATCCCTACGGGTTACGACTTCCCACCGTTGGTAGTACCACCGGTCGTCGCCGTCCCAGCGGCCATAGTCCCGATAGTACGGGTTGTAGGTCTGGTGGGTCGCGCATCCGGCGATCGCCGCCGGGCCGGCAAGGGCGGCGATGATGGCGGCCTGAAGCAATCTGGGTCGGTGCATACGGTGCTCTCCTTCTCGCGTTGACCCGGGCTACCCGCCTTGTGACCGTGGCGGAAAGCCGAGTCGGTTGTGATGCATCTCACCCGCGGCTCAACGCGCAAGAAGTGGCCCAGCGCGCCGGCATAGCCGAGGGGCGGTGAGCTCGCGCCCACCGCCCCCCTGAAACGCCCCAGCGAGGCACCGCTGGTCAGTTCAGTCGCACCAGCTCTACTCGCCGGTTCTGTGCCCGCCCGGCCTTGGTCTTGTTCGAGGCGATCGGCTTGTCGGGGCCGTAACCCTTGGCCGTCAACTGCGACGGCGACACACCGTTCTCCTCCAGGAACTTCTCGACCGTCTGGGCCCGAGCCTTCGACAGCCGCAGGTTCAGCGGGCGGCCGCCCGAGATGTCGGTATGGCCCTGTACTTCCACCCGGACGTCCGGCCGGGCCGCCAGCGACGTCGCCACGTCCTTGAGGACCAGCTTCGAGTCCTCCGTGAGGGTCGCCTTACCGACGTCGAAGTTCACGCCCTTCAAGATCACCGACTTCTTCTCGCCCTCGAACAGCACCGGGCAGCCGTTTTCGTCCACCGCCTGGCCATTGGGGGTGTTGGGGCACTTGTCGCGGCCGTCCGGTACGCCGTCGGCGTCGCTGTCGCGGGAGCATCCGCGCGCGTCCACCGGCTCGCCAGCGGGCGTGTTGGGGCATTGATCGTCTTTGTCCTTCACCCCGTCGCCGTCAGCATCACGCTGGCTGTCGGAGCAGCCATTGGCGTCCACCGCTTCGCCCTTCGGCGTGTCGGGGCACTTGTCGAGGCCGTCCTTCACGCCGTCGCCATCGGCGTCGCGCTGGCTGGCGGAGCAGCCGCTCGCGTCCACCGGCTCACCCTTGGGCGTGTCGGGGCACTTGTCGACCCCATCGGTCACGCCGTCGCCGTCGGCGTCCAGCTGGCTTCGCGAGCAGCCGTTCGCATCCACCTGCTCGCCGGCCGGGGTGTTGGGGCACTTGTCGAGATTGTCCTTGACCCCGTCGCTGTCGGTGTCCCG
>DASQPE010000291.1:0-7859 GCA_035644115.1 Gemmatimonadales bacterium | reverse complement strand
CCACCCTGCTGGCCAACAAGGACGTGCCCTGTCTGCCGGTGGTGCGCGAAGGAGTGTTGCGCGGCGTGCTGACCCGGGCGGAGATCGTACGGAAATTGATAGGGCAGTGAGAGGTGAGAGGTGAGAGGTAAGAGGGACTGCCGGAGGCGGCGGGCCTGGTCGTGCTTCCCTCTCACCTCTCACCTCTCACCTCTCACCTCTCACCTGACGGAGGCTCCTTGGACCAGCTGACCTTGGGGATCGTAAAGCCCGACGCCATCGAGACCGCCAAGGCGGGACTCATCCTCGCCCATCTCCAGCGCGAGGGGTTCGTGCTGCGCGCGGCTCGGCTGGTGCGGCTCACCGACAGCCAGGCCGGCGAGTTCTACGCGGTCCATCGCGGGCGGCCGTTCTATCCCGAGCTGGTGCAGTTCATGACCAGCGGCCCGTGCCTGGCAATGGCGCTCGAGCGGGCCGACGCCGTGAGCCATCTCCGGACCGTGATCGGTGCGACCGACCCCAAAGACGCGGCCCCGGGCACGGTACGGAAGCTCTATGCCGAGTCCAAGGGGCGGAACGCGATCCACGCCTCGGACAGTCCGGAAAACGCGGCTCGGGAGGTGGGGTTCTTCTTTGCCGAGGGGGAGTTGGCGGGACTTTGGAAGTAAGAGGTGAGAAAGTAAGAAGTAAGAGGGGGCGCCCAGACGGGGGCGCCCGCGGCTCGGTCCCTCTCACTTCTCACCTCTTACTTCTTACTGCTTCTTGACCTAACTCCGGTTCGCAGGCTAGGTTAGTGGGCTATGCTTCAGGTCGACCTCCGGGCGCTCAATCGAGGTCCGGTCGACACGGTCGGGCGGCTCGAGCCGGGTGATCCGGCGTTCCAGGGGCTCGAGCTCGAGCTCGCCGGACCGGTCTCGGTCACGGGTCGGCTCCAGACCACCGGCGCGGGCGAGTACTTTTGGCGGGCCAGGCTGGGAGCCGACCTTCGCACCAATTGCCGGCGCTGCCTGACGGACGTGGTCCACCATGTCGACGAAGAGGTAGACGTCCTCTTCAGCGACGATCCCGATGCGGCCGACGATCCGGCGGTCTACGTGGTGCCGCCGACAGCCATCACGATCGATCTCGCCGGGGTAGTGCGGGAGGAGCTGGCGCTGGCGATGCCCCGCTACCTCCTCTGTCGGGAAGATTGTGCGGGGCTGTGTCCCCGATGCGGGACCGATCTCAATGCCGGCAGGTGCCAGTGCGCCCCGGCGCAACCAGTCTGAGGACTCCATGGCCGTTCCCAAGCGACGAACCTCCAAATCCAGGAAGCGGCTTCGCCGCGGGCACCACACCGCGGCGGGGATTCGCTCGCAGGCCTGTCCCCGCTGCGGCTCGCCAAAGCTGTCGCACCGGGTGTGCGACACCTGCGGCTACTATCGCGGCAAGAAGGTGGTCGAGGTCGAGGACGCCTGAGCGTGATCCGCGTCGCGGTGGACGCGATGGGGGGCGACCACGCGCCCCGGGCCGAGGTCGAAGGGGCTGCTGAGGCGCTCAGAACCCTGCCCGACACGGTTCACGTCCAGCTGGTAGGGCGCCCCGAGGTCATCGAGGCCGAGCTGGGGCGCCTTCCCGACATCGACCGCGCCCGGATCGAGGTCCATCCCGCGACCGACGTGATCGGCATGGCCGAAAAGCCCCTCGCCGCGGTGCGGAAAAAGCAGCAATCGAGCCTGGTAGTCGGTCTGCGGCTGCAGAAGCAGGGCAAGTCGGACGCCTTTCTCTCGGCCGGCAACACCGGCGCCGTGCTGGCGGCCTCTACCATGATTCTGGGGCTCCATCCCGGTGTGGAGCGCGCCACCGTGGCGACGCCGTTTCCCACCGCCGATCGGCCGGTCGTGGTGCTCGATGCCGGCGCCAGCGTGGACTGCTCCGCCCGCGAGCTGGTCAACTTCGCCTACCTCGGCAGCGTGTACATGCGCGATGTCCACGCCCGCGAGAATCCCCGGGTCGGGCTCCTCAACGTGGGCGAGGAAGACGAGAAGGGAAATGCGGTCGCCAAGGAAGCTCACCAGCTGCTGAAGAGTGCTCCCGGTCTCAACTACATCGGCAACATCGAAGGCCGCGATATCCTGGGGCATCCCAAGCACGGGGCGATCGATGTGATCGTGTGCGACGGGTTCGTGGGAAATATCGTGCTCAAGTTCTACGAGTCCGCGGCCCGGCTCCTGATCGGCATTGTCCAGCGGGAGGCTCCCGAGGTCCTCACCCGGCCGGACTTCGGCCGGGTGCTCCGGTTTCTGGATTACTCGGAGTACGGCGGCGCCCCGTTGCTCGGCGTCAAGGGCGTGACCATCATGTGTCACGGCTCCTCCAGTGCGAACGCGATCAAGAACGCGATCCGCGTCGCCGTGCAGGCGGTCGAAAGCCAGCTCGACACTCACATCGACGCGCAACTTGCCCAGCGCGCTCCGGCCACCTCGGCATGACCCTCCGGCCCGTCGTCGAAGTCGCCAGCATCGGCACGGCTGTGCCGGCGCAGGTGGTCACCAACGAGGACCTCTCCCGGACCCTGGACACGTCGGACGAGTGGATTTGGGAGCGGACCGGGATCCGTGAACGCCGGATTGCCCGGCCGGACGAGTCGCTCGCTTCGTTGTGCGATACGGCGGCGCGGCAGGCGATGACCCGCGCCGGTGTCGCGGCCCAAGAGCTCGATACCATCATCCTCGCCACCGTGTCGCCCGACCGGCGTCTCCCGGGCACCTCCTGCGAAGTGCAGGCAATGCTGGGCGCCACCAACGCCGCCGCGTTCGACATCGCCGCCGCGTGCCCCGGCTTCATCTATGGGCTCAGCATCGCCGAAGGGTTGGTAGCCGCCGGGTCCAGCCGGACTGCCCTGGTGCTGGGGGCCGAGAAGCTCTCGTGCATCACCGACTGGCAGGACCGCTCCACCGCGGTGTTGTTCGGTGACGGAGCCGGTGCGGCGATCGTGCGGGGGGCGGGGCCCGACGGCCGCGGCCTCCTGTCCACCTTTCTCAAGACCGACGGACGGCTGGCGCCGCTCCTGTGGATTCCCGGCGGCGGCTCGCTCGAGCCGGTCAGCGACAAGGTCGTGCGCGAGCGGTCGCACTACATGCAGATGAAGGGGCGCGAAGTGTTCAAGGCCGCCGTGCTCGCCATGGCGGAGGCGACCGACGAGGCGTTGCGCCGGGCCTGCGTCAGCGCCGATCAGATCGATCTCTTTGTCCCCCACCAGGCGAACTACCGCATCATCGAGGCGACGGCGAAGCATGCCGGGATCTCGATGGACAAGGTCATGGTGAACCTGGACAAGTACGGCAATACCTCCGCGGCTTCGATTCCCATCGCGTTGGAGCAGGCGCTCGAGGAAGGCCGCATCGGAAAGGGATCGCTCCTCCTCTTCGTCGCGTTCGGGGCGGGGTTCACCTGGGGGAGTGCCGTGGTCCGGTGGTGACGGTGGTGATGTGCCCCGGACAAGGCGCGCAGAAGGTCGGCATGGGGAAGGACCTCGCCGACCGTTTCGCGGCGGCGCGGGATACCTTCGCGGCCATCGACGAAGCGCTCGGCGTCTCGCTCTCGCGAATCATGTGGGAGGGCCCGGACGAGGAGCTCACCCGGACCCACAACGCGCAGCCGGCGATCCTGGCCCACTCCGCCGCGGTGCTCGCCGTCGCGGGCGAGGCGCTGGGGGTGCCTGGCGCGTCGGCCGGCCACAGCCTGGGCGAATACACCGCGCACGTCGCCGCCGGGAGCCTGTCGGTCACCGACGCCGCCCGGCTGGTCCGCCGCCGGGGCGAGTTGATGCACCAGGCCGGCACCAAGCGGCCGGGAACGATGGCCGCCGTGCTGGGCCTCGAGACCGCAGCGGTCGAGGCCGCCTGCCGGGAGGCGTCGGCCAACGGCGGGGTGGCGGTGCCCGCCAACCTCAACGCTCCGGAGCAGACCGTGATCTCGGGTGATCCCGAGGCGGTCGCCCGGGCGGGCGAAGGCTGCAAGGCGCGCGGCGCCAAACGGGTAGTGCCGCTCAAGGTGAGCGGGGCATTTCATTCGCCGCTGATGGAGCCGGCGGTCGACGGGCTGCGGGAAGCACTCGCGGGCGCGGCGTTTCGCGATCCGCGTTTCCCGGTGGTCGCCAACGCAACGGCCCAACCGGTCCGGAAAGCGCCGGAGGCGATGCGCCTCCTGGTCGAGCAGCTCACGGCTCCCGTGCGCTGGGTCGAGTGCATGCGCGCGGCCGCGGCACTCGCGCCCGGCGCGACGTTTGTCGAGGTCGGACCGGGCAACGTGCTCGCGGGGCTGCTCAAGCGGATCGTGCCGGAGGCAGGGACGGTAACTCTCGGTACCGCCGACGAAGTCGAGCGGTTCTTAACCGCGTGAAAAGTAAAAAGTGAAAAGTGAACAGGTGGTTCGGGAAAAGATGGCTGCCGGGCTCTCGGATGGGGGTTCTGCTCATGCATCGGGAGCGCCTTTTCACTTTTCACTTTTCACGTAGTGTTGCGGCCGACGTGGTCTCGATAGACCTGACTGGCCGTGTCGCCTTCGTCACCGGGGGGACCCGCGGCATCGGGCGCGCGATCGCGCAGCGGCTCCGCGCGGCGGGGGCCAAGGTTGCCATCACCGGCCGCGACGCCGAGCGAGCCCGGGCCGCGGCTGCCGAGCTGGGCGACGGTGTCGCGGGGTTCGGCTGTGAGATGGCCGACGCGGATCAGGTGGAAGCCGCGATCGCCGGGGCGGAGGCGGCTCTCGGGCCGATCGACATCCTGGTGAACAACGCGGGGTTGGCCCGGGACCAGATTGTCCTCCGGATGAGCGAGGCCGACTGGGACACCGTGCTCGACGCCAATCTGAAGGGCGCGTTTCTCACGATCCGGGCCGTGGTGAAAGGCATGATGAAGCGGAAGGCCGGCCGGATCGTCAACGTCGGCAGCGTGGTGGGCCTCATCGGCAACAAGGGCCAGGCCAACTATGCCGCCTCCAAGGCCGGCCTGATCGGCCTCACCAAGTCGGTCGCCCGGGAGTACGCCAGCCGGAATATTCTGGTCAACTGCGTGGCGCCTGGGTTCATCGAGACCGACATGACGGACGCCTTGCCGGTCGAAGCGCGGGCGTCATTATTACAGCAGATTGCCCTGGGCCGACTGGGGCGGCCGGAGGACATCGCCGGCGCCGTACTGTTCCTGGTTTCCGACCTGGCGGGGTACGTCACCGGCCAGGTGCTGGTCGTGGACGGTGGGATGGTCATCTAGGCGCACCTCAATCGAACGAGGACGACATGAGCGACGTCGAAGAGAAGGTCAAGGACATCATCGTCGAGGAGCTTGGCGTCGAGCGGGAAAAGCTCACTTCCGAAGCCAGCTTCATGGAGGACCTCGGCGCCGATAGTCTCGACACCGTCGAGCTGGTCATGGCCTTCGAGAAGGAGTTCGACATCGACATCCCGGACGAAGAAGCGGAAAAGCTCCGCACCGTCGGCGATGCGATGAACTACCTGCACCAGAAGATCGGGAAATAGCTTGCCCCACCGCGTCGTCGTCACCGGCCTCGGCCTGGTGACTCCCATTGGCACTGACGTCGACTCGACCTGGGCCGGCCTGCTCGAAGGGCGGTCGGGCGCCGCCCGCATCACCAAGTTCGATCCCGCCAAGCTGTCGGTCCGGTTCGCCTGCGAGGTGAAGGGGTTCGAACCCTTGCTGTATATGGACAAGAAGGAGGCTCGGCGCTACGACCTGTTCGCGCAGTTTGCCCTGGGGGCGGCCGCTCAGGCCGTGACCCAGGCCGGGTTGGAGGGGAAGTTCCCCAATCCCCAGCGGACCGGCGTGATCATCGGGACCGGTATCGGAGGCATGCAGACCTACGAAGACAACTGCATGGCCTACCTGACCAAAGGCCCGGACCGCGTCTCGCCTTTCTTCGTCCCGATGTTCATCCCCGATATTGCCGCGGGCCTGGTGTCGATCCGCTACGGGCTCAAAGGTCCCAACTTTGCCACCGTGTCCGCCTGCTCGTCCTCGGCCCACGCGATCGGCGAGTCGCTCAATCTGATCCGGCACGGGGGAGCGGATGCCATGGTTGCGGGAGGGTCCGAGGCCGCGATCACTGGCCTGACCGTGGCGGCGTTCGCCAACATGAAAGCATTGTCCAGCCGCAACGACTCGCCGGAAACCGCCAGCCGCCCCTTCGACCTGGATCGCGACGGCTTCGTGCTGGGCGACGGCGCCGGTGCCGTGGTGCTCGAGAGCCTCGAGCACGCGGAGCGCCGGGGCGCCCGGATCCTGGCGGAGGTCCTCGGGTACGGGCTG
The DNA here is from genome assembly GCA_035644115.1 of Gemmatimonadales bacterium. Lineage (GTDB taxonomy): Bacteria > Gemmatimonadota > Gemmatimonadetes > Gemmatimonadales > GWC2-71-9 > DASQPE01. The sequence goes on along the minus strand of DASQPE010000291.1, from coordinate 1,575 downwards.
AGTGCCGACGCGTACCACATCACCCAGCCGGCGCCCGAGGGAACCGGGGCCGCGCAAGCCATGCGCGACTGCCTCGCTGACGGACACATCGATCCGAAGGACATCGGCTACATCAACGCCCACGGGACCTCGACGCCGTCGGGCGATCTGGCCGAGACCCACGCCGTGAAAGCCGTGCTCGGCGACCAGGCCTACAAGCTCGTGTTCGGCTCGACCAAGTCGATGACCGGGCATCTGCTGGGCGGAGCCGGGGCGCTCGAGTTCGTGATCTCGCTCCTGGTCGCGACCTGCGGCGTGATACCGCCCACGATCAACCAGTTCACGCCCGATCCCGAGTGCGATCTGGACTGCGCGCCGAACCACAAGGTGACCCGCGACGTGAAGGTCGCGCTCTCGAACTCGTTCGGGTTCGGCGGGCACAACGTGACGCTGGCGGTGCGGCGCTTCCAATGACCGCCATCTCGGTTCCCCCCGGCCTGCAGTCATTGGTTCAGCGGCTCGATGCCGCGGTGGTCGTGCGGGACGACGCCGGCCGCTGCCGCGCGGTAAAGCAGGCGTTGGTCGCGGCGGTGACCGGCGGCGAGATCGCCCTCGATCCCCGGTTTGCGCTGCCTGCCTCCGATCGCTACGCTCGCCGACTGCTCTATCGCGACCCCGAGCTTCGCTACACCGTGCTCGCGATGGTCTGGGACCGGGGGCAGGGAACGGCGCTCCACGATCACGCCGGCACCTGGTGCGTTGAGTGTGTGTATCGGGGCCGCATTCGGGTCACGTCCTACTCGGTGCGGGGCGGCGAGCCGGAGCGCGATCTGGTGCGGTTCGAGCCGGAAACGGTGGTCATGGCGGGCGTGGGTGAAGCCGGCGCGCTCATCCCTCCGTTCGAGTATCACCGGCTGGAGAACCCGGACGAGACGCCGGCGCTGACGATCCACGTCTACGGCGGCGAGATGACCTACTGCCACGTGTACGAACCCACCAGTGAGGGCGGCTACCGGCGCCGCTATCGCGAGCTCAGCTACACCGACTAACTGCATGCTTCGATCCAGATCGACCCGGATCTGGGTCGTTTTGCTGTTGGCCTACACGGCGGCCTCCGCTCTCCGCTTCAAGGACGGGCGACAGAAGGCGGAGCCGTATGAGCCGGGCCGCATCGCCGAGGCCCTGGCCCAGGGTCACGGGTTCAGTTATCCGGCGGCGGATCAGTGGTTCTTCCTGCGCCGCGAGCGCGACACCACCCGGTTCCGTCCCACCGCGTGGCAGGAGCCCGTCTGGCCCGCGGTCATGGCCGGCGCCGATCGGGTGTTTCCGGATTCCGGGCGCGCCCGGGACGCCCTCATCGGCCTGCGCGCCCTCCTGCTCATCGCCACCGCACCGGCGCTCCTGTTACTGGCCCGTACCCTCTTCGGCCCCAGGTTGGGCACCGCGACCGGCGTCTTAGCGGGAACCATCCTCATCCTGCTGGAAGACGTACAAGACGGCGTCTTCTCTTCCATCAAGAGCCAGTATCTGCTGGCGCTCGAGGTCGTGTTGGCCTGCTGGTTGCTGGTCGAGCTCCGCCGCCGGCCTACCCCGGCC
>DASQPE010000290.1:0-2941 GCA_035644115.1 Gemmatimonadales bacterium | reverse complement strand
TGCCGGCGCTGCAGCTCCTCGATCGGCACGAAGAACGAGGAGAGCGTGGGCAGGCCCAGACGCGCCGCCGAGTGCACGCTGTCCTCGCTGTTGGCCGCGATGAAGAGGGGCGGGTGCGGCCGCTGCACCGGGCGCGGGCGCACGTGCAGGCGCTCGGCCGAGTGGAAGCGCCCCGCGAAATCGAACGGCTCCCCGCTCCACGACTTCTGGATCAGCGCGATGCCTTCCTCGACGCGGGCCCGGCTGTCCTCGCGGTCGGACTGGAAGGTCTGGTAGTCCTGCAGCGTGCCGCCGCGCCCGATGCCCACGTCGAGCCGGCCACCGCTCACCACGTCCAGCACCGCGAGCTGCTCGGCCAGGTCCACCGGGTGGTGGAGCGGCAGGAGGCTCACGCCCATGCCGAGCCGCAGCGCGCGCGTGCGGGCGGCCAGGAACGCGGCGAGCACCGGCGGAACCGGGCAGAGGCCATAGTCGTTGAAGTGGTGCTCGGCGATCCAGACCGACGAGTAACCGAGCGCCTCGGCGGCCAGCATCTGCTCGAGGCCCGAGTCGTAGACCGCCCGCTCGCTCCATTGGTCGTCGCGCTGCATCAGGAAGAAGAGCCCGAAGTCCATTGGGCGGTAGCATAGCTTGACTTTGGCGCTCGGGGTACGGCATAGTCCCGGGCACTCCCAGCCGGTGTAATGACGCATCGGCTCGAGTTCGCTCGGGGGTCCTTTCCTTCACGAATACGTGAGAAGGAGAGCCGCGATGCCCATCGACCGCTTCGGACCGCTCAGCCGGCTCAACCGCCGTACGTTCCTCACGCGTGCTGGATGGACCGGCCTGGGCGCCACCGCCCTCGTCGGCCCCGGCCGCCGCCGCGCCTTCGCCCAGGCGGGGTCCGCGTATCCTGACTGGATCCCGGCCAGTCCCAAGCCGCCCAAGCGCGGCGGGCTGCTGACCCGCGCCTCCCAGTGGGATCCGCCGGTGATGGACCCGCGGCTGACGCAGTCGGTCGGTACCTACCAGTTCGCGGGCCTGGTGGGCAGCCGACTCGTGCGCTACGCGTTCCCGGACGAGGTGACCGGCCCCTCCGACATGAGCCTCAAGGGCGACCTCGCGGAGTCCTGGACGTCGACCCCGGACGCCCGGGTGTGGACCTTCAAGCTGCGCCAGGGCGTCAAGTGGCACAACGTGCCGCCGCTCAACGGGCGCGAGTTCGTCGCCGCCGACGTCAAGTACTGCTTCGAGGCGTACGCGAAGGAGGGCGTGCAGTCCTTCACCTTCCAGGAAGTCGAGGGCATCGAGACGCCCGACAAGCACACCGTCCGCGTCCACCTCAAGACGCCCAACGTGCTCTTCCCGCAGAACGTGGCGGAGCCGATCACGGTGATGTTCTCCCGCGAGGTGCTGGAGGAGGACGGCGATCTCAAGAAGCGTATGATCGGGACCGGCCCGTTCATCCTGAAGGAGCACAACCGGAAGGTCCGGGTGGTGCTCACGCGGAATCCCGACTACTGGGACAAGGGCCGTCCCTACGTGGATGAGTACGTGATCCTCTCGACTCCGGACGCGGCGACCCGGATGGCCGCGTTCCGCACCGGGCAGAGCGATTTCATCTGGCTCGCGAGCCCTTCCGAGGTGGAGACTCTCCGCAAGACGAACGCGAACGTGCAGGTGCAGTCGTACCACAATACGCTGGCGCCGTTCGGGGTCGCGCTGGCCCAGGACAAACCGCCCTTCAACGACGTGCGCGTGCGTCGCGCGGTCTCGATGGCGATCGACCGGCAGAAGCAGGTGGACACGCTGTTCGAGGGGCACGGCATCATCGGCTGGGGTGTGCCGTACATCTACTACACCGACAAGCAGCCCACGCTGGCCCAGCTCGGGCCCTGGTCGCAGTACCGCCCCGCGGAGGCCAAGAAGCTGCTGGCCGAGGCCGGGCATCCAAACGGCTTCGACACCACGCTGTTCTACTACGAGTACTTCCCGCAGATGACCTCGCAGGTGCAGGTCGTCCAGCAGGATCTCAAGCGCAACCTCAACATCAACATCAAGATCACCAAGCTCGACTACACGACCTACTACGGCCGTTACGTCGAGAGCAAGTGGGACGGCATGGCGTGGGGCTTTCAGTCCGGCCACGCGGTCGGGCTCGACGAGCGGACCTACCAGTACATGCACTCCAAGTCCACGAAGAACTTCTTCCGCGTCAACGATCCGGTCATCGACGAGCTCACCACCAAGCTGCGCCAGACGCCGGTCCAGGCCGATCAACGAGCGCTCACCAAGAAGATCGTGGACCGCGAGTTCGACCAGGTGCTCCGGATGTGGATGCCCTACGACAACGGGTTCCTGGTCTTCCAGCCGCACATGCGCAACGGGGCCGCGGCCGCCCTCCGGCGCACCGACGGCTACGGCTCCCCTGCGATCTCGCGGGTCTGGCTGGACAAGTAGGGGGCGCGGGAGCCGGGGCCGCGCTCGATGTACAAGTACACACTCCGCCGGGTCATGCTGGCGGTCCCGGTGCTGCTCCTGTCCTCGCTGATCGTCTTCGGGCTCATGCGCGTCATGCCGGGGGACGCGCTCACCGCCCTCATGGGCGAGTCCGGCAATATCGGCGAGAAGGAGCTGGCGAAGATCCGCCACGACCTCCGCCTCGACCTGCCGTACCACGAGCAGTACCTGCTCTGGCTCTGGCAGATGGTGAGCCTCCGCCCCGGCGACTCCATCTTCACCGGCGAGCCCATCACGACCAGCCTGGCCAAGGCGATCCCGGTCACCCTGGAGCTCGCCGCCCTCGCGATGATCCTCGGGCTCGTGGTCGCCATCCCCATCGGCGTGCTGTCGGCCACACGGCAGGACAGCGCGTCCGATTACGTGGGGCGGGTGGTGGCGGTGTCGGGCCTGTCGCTGCCCGACTTCTGGCTGGGCACGCTCGTCATCACCTTCGCGGCCA
>DASQPE010000289.1:0-3856 GCA_035644115.1 Gemmatimonadales bacterium | reverse complement strand
CGAACGATTCCCGCTTCGGGGCCGAGACCATCGTCACCCAGATCGACATGACGTACCCGTTGAGCTTTACCGACCGCCTGCTGTACAAGTTCGTGCTCATCCCGATCACCCGGAAGCGCCTGCGGGAACAGGGTCGCGATTTCGCATGGGCGGCTCACCGGCCCCGGTGGGGTCCCGGCCGGGACGCGCCCATGAACCTGACCAAGTTCAACTTTCTCCGGCTGCCGCTCGACAGCAGCGTGGACAACACTGACTTCCCCTCGCTCTGGAACCTCAAGAGCCGGGTGCAACCGGGCCGCACCTGGCCGGCGGACGACGACGCCCTCCAGGCAGACTGGTCCAAGCTCACCGTGCGGCCCTCGGGACTCATGCTGATGAATCTCGACGGCGCGACGACCTCGTTCCGTTCGGTGATCCTCGACTCCGGCCTGGGCCTCACGTTCAGGTCATCCCCCTTCTTTCTGCGCCGGATGCAGGAGCTGGAAGACTGGCTGATGAACCTGCCCGCGCCCAAATATCCGCTCCCGGTGGACTCGGCCCTCGCCGCGAAGGGAAAGCCGGCGTTCGAGCGGCACTGCGCCCAGTGCCACGCCAGTGGCCGCGACAACCGGCTGGGCACGATCATTCCGCTGGCCGAGATCGGCACCGACCCGGAGCGGGTGAACTCGTGGACCAAGGAGGCGGCCGACAGCGCCAATCGAACCGTGCGCCACCGGTTCGGCATTCATCGCACGCCGATGGCAAAACCGGAGCCCGGCTACGTCGCGCTGCAGCTCGACGGCGTCTGGCTGCGCGGCCCGTATCTGCACAACGGGTCGGTGCCGACGCTGCGGGCTCTGCTCGAGCCGGAGGACCGGCGGCCCAAGGCGTTTTATCGGGGGTACGATGTGCTGGACCGCTGGAACGTGGGGTTCATCTCTCGCCGTTGCGCCGGCGACGAGGCGGAGCTGCCGCCCGGGCGCGAGTCGGTCGAGTTCCAGTGGGGCTGCATGCCCAGCGATCGGGGCTGGCTCTACAACACTGCCCAGCGTGGCAACGGCAACCGGGGCCACCGCTACGGCCTCGAGCTGAGCGACGACCTCAAGCGGGCGCTGGTCGAATACCTCAAGACCTTCTGACGCTCGGTCTCACTTCGGCGTGGCGAACGCCTCGTCGGACTCGGCGCCGGGTCTCGGCTTCCACGCCACCGAGTAGTACTCCCCACGGTCGCGGGCCCATGGGTCGAACGCGTCCACTACCTGGTCCAGCTCCGGCTTGAGCTCCGGAATCGTCCGGAGCAGCACCCGCTTGAGCGGCGAGACCGGCTGGTGGGTGTGCCCATTGACCGGCCGCGCCTCGTACATGGCCACCGGCCCGTTGTTGTTCACCCAGTCCACTCCGAGCGCGGTGTAGAACTCGGGCCGGAAGCTCGAGGTGAAGAACCGGTCGCTGTAGAGCCGCCGCGACGCGTTCAGGATGAACACCACGAACTGGGTCTCCGAGATCGCGAAGCCGTGGGGCCGGGTCGACTCGGCCAGCCAGCCCACCACCGTGTCCAGGTCCTCGATGTTGTCCACCATCGACCCGTTCGGATGACCCAGGCAGTCGTTGATCGGGTTTCCGCTGGTATCGACCTGGGCCAGCGTGATGACCTTGGTGCTGTCGCACCGATGCTGACCGTAGACCTCGCGTAAGGTCGCGGCGAGCTTGGCCTGCCGCGCCTGCTCCTCGGCCGTCCCGGTCCGGTTGATGAAGTCGTCGAAGCCGGCGAGCTGGCGCAGCCCGTACTCCCGCCGGAACTCGTTGAAGCGCGGCACCCCCCGCTCGCGGTCGCGGATCAGGTCGAGCGCCGCGACGTCGAGCTGCTGAGTGGGGCTCTTGAGCCGGTTGATCTTCAGGTTCTGCAGGAAACGAGGATGGTTCTGGAGCGCGAGCAGCCCGAGTCGCTGCCGCCCCATGCTGAGCGCCCAGTTGGCCAGCCCGCGCTCATGCATGAACCCCGTCGCCCGGCCCCGGAACGTCTCGACCACCGGGATCTTGTTGCGGATCGCGTTGGGATTCCCGAACTCGCGGTACTCGATCAGGTCCGGCACCAGCGGGTGCAGCCGGTAGACCGTGACGAACTCCTCGGGAAAGTTGAACGGCGAGCCGAAGTGGTTCACCCCGCCGTTCACGTCGTCGGGATTGGAGATGCTCCACCCCCGCTTTTGGCTGCCGAGCCCGATGATGCCCGGGCCGGATGCGAGGATCGAATACCACTGGTTCGCGGTCTTCGCACGGCTGCTCTTGCCCAGCCGGTTGACCACGGCGGCGAGCGCGTCGGCCACTCCGTTGTTGCCCGCGATCAGTCCGCTCCAGTTGCTGTTCATGCCCCGGAACAGTGGCTCGTCGTAGAGCAGCTGAGTGGTCCATTCGATGGTGTGGATCTTCGCGATCTCGGCCGAGACGACGAGGCGGGCGGCCTCGAACAGCTCGTCTGCCGTGACGTCGCGGTAGCGGATGACCCGCTCGGGGTTGGACGGATCGCGGAGCCCGGAATCCTGCTCAGGGGCCTTCGCCGCCACCCGGCGGAACTCATCCACGAACTGGTTGTGCTCCCGGGCGAATACGTTGTGATAGAAGCTCATCCCGATGGTCCAATTGTCGGGAAAGCCGGTCGCCTCCTGGCCGGCCCAATCCGGATTCATCGGGTCTGAGGGTTGTAGCAGCGGCAGGTAGCCTTGTCGGTCCCCCTCGGCGGTGTCGCCGGGCACCGGGACCAGCTGCAAGCGGGCCGGGTCTCTCGGGTCGCGCTTTACCCGGGTGCGTGACCGCTCATCGTAGCCGTACAGCTGCGACCCGTCCCACCATGCCGTGTTGGTGTTGCGGAACGTCTTGGGCGCCCGGGCGAGATACTCCCGGCCATTGTGGGTGAACCGGGCGGGTGCGTCGGCGTCGGCCACGTAGGCCTTCTCCATGGCGTCGGCGGGCCGGCAGCCAAGCCGGGCCGCATCGCCCGCACACCCCACCTTCATGTACTCGGCGGTGTTGTGGCCCTCCTCGAGGTGAGAGAACCAGTCGTGGGTCATGAACTGGATCCAGAAGGCGGCGAGCACGTTGAAGAACGGTGCCTTCTGGTAATCGCAGTTGGCGTCCTTCGCGTAGCCCGGCTTCCCGTAGCCATCGGCGCACGCGGCGCTGTCGGACTGGAGGCGAGTGAAGAGCCTGCGGCTGATGACCTGCGGATCGGGAGTCATGAGCGACAGCCGCCCCCCGTGGCGGTTCCGGGTGATCTCGGTCAGGCCGGCGTCGGGGAATGTGGTCTCGAACTCCACGTTGCGGGCGAACAGCGTGCCGGTCGAGCCCATCAGTGGATTGCGGATGTCGTTGCAGATGCCGGTGAGGGTCCGGCCCCGGATGAGGGCGCCCTGGCAGATCTGCTCGCCGCCCCCGCCCACCGCGCTGTAACTCGGATGGTCGGGCGGCAGCCGCATCGAGGTCCAGGTCTTGAGGGCTGGGCCCTCGACGTCACCCCGGCCCTTCACGTAATCCTCGAAGCTCCCGCTGTTGTCGAACAGATTGAACCGGATCAGCTCTACCCGTTCGTACTCCAAGTCTATCAGCGCCCCGTTGACGCCGCGCCAGTTGCGGGTGGGCCAGAACGCCTTGGTGCTCCCGTCGCCGGTGGCGTAGTAGTTGGCCCAGTCCACCCAGGACACGTCGCGGCGATCGCCCGCCTTGTCGCCACCGCGGCAGCGCGCGGTGCTCGCCTGGACCTTGCCCAGAAACCGACGGTCTCTGCTCGTGGCGATGGGACGAACTCCGGTGCTGATCTCGTCGGCACACCCGATCAGGCTGGTCGTGAGACCTCTCGTTTGCTCGCACGCGCCGACCGCCA
>DASQPE010000288.1:0-29952 GCA_035644115.1 Gemmatimonadales bacterium | reverse complement strand
AAGGCGCGCCGCGTATTCGAGCGGGTCGCCCCCGAGCTGGGCCGCGAGTTCCAGGCGATGATCGATCACCGGCTGCTCGACCTCGAGAGCCGGAAGGGCAAGGCGCCCGGCGGATACTGCGAGACGCTCCAGTTTCAAGGCCGACCCTTCATCTTCATGAACGCGGTCGGCCTGGTCGACGACGTCAACACGCTGCTCCACGAGGCGGGCCACGGGTTCCATGCCTTTGCCTCGCATCGGCAGCCGTTCATCTGGCAGCGTCATCCCGGTTCCGAGGCGGCGGAGCTGGCCTCCATGTCGATGGAGCTGCTGGCCGCGCCCCACCTGCTCGCGCCGACCGGCTACTTCACGCCCGACGAAGCCCGCTCCGCGGCGCTCGAGCATCTGGAGGACGTCCTGATCGCGCTGGGGCACATCGCTTCGGTGGACGCCTTCCAGCACTGGATCTACACCAGCGGCGAGGGGGGCGACGCGGAGGCCCGTGACCGCGCCTGGGTCCGGATCCGCTCCCGATTCGAGCGAGGCATCGACTGGACCGACCTCGAGGAGCAGCGGATCGCCCGCTGGTACCGCCAGCTCCACGTCTTTCTCTACCCGTTCTACTACATCGAGTACGGCATCGCCCAGTTGGGCGCCCTGCAGGTCTGGCGGAACAGCCTGTCCGATCCGGTGTCCGCGGTAAAGCACTACCGCGAGGCCCTGGCGCTCGGAGCGACCCGACCGCTGCCGGAGATCTATCAGGCAGCCGGCGCCGAGCTCTCGTTCGACACCGGGCTGATGGGCGAGCTGGTCGGCCTAGTCGAATCGCGGATCGAGGCTCTGCGGGCCGAGCTGCCGGCGCGAGCGGCGAGCTAGCGCGCCCGAACGGACGCTCGCTCGGGAGTTGCTTCCGGGGCGTCGGGCGGCAAGATTCCCCCCTCCTCAGGGGAGCACCGGATGGCAAAAGAAGAAGGAATCGAGATGGAGGGCGTCGTGACCGAGGTCCTGCCGGACCGGAACTATCGGGTCCTGCTGGAGAACGGCCACGAAGTCCTGGCCTACGCGGCCGGCAAGATGAGCAAGTTCAAGATTCGCGTGCTGGAGGGGGACCGGGTGAGCGTAGTGCTCTCTCCTTACGATCTTACGCGCGGGCGGGTCATCTACCGGCACAAATAGCTGCTCCGGCTTCCCCAACGACAACGGGCCGCTCGTGCGAGCGGCCCGTCGTCTTTTCTGCGCGGCCAGGGCTGATTACTTCGCTTTGGTGACGTTCTCCGCAGCGGGCCCCTTCGCACCCTGCACGATGTCGAACTCGACCTTCTCGCCCTCCGCGAGGCTGCGGAACCCGTCCATCTTGATCGCCGTGTGATGGACGAAGCAATCCTTGTCCCCGTTCTCCGGAGTAATGAATCCGAAGCCCTTCGCGTCGTTGAACCACTTGACCGTGCCGATGATGCGAGACATTGCGACTACTCCGGGTTGGTTGACTGCCTCGGCGATCGGAGAAGTCCGGGGCGCCGAGCTCTTGTGAACACAGGCCTGTCCTGAGTCACAAAAAGACGAAAAGACCCGAGGGGCGATCCGCCCGGGTCTTCTAGGTGCTGTGGTCTAAACGTTCGCTGGGGACAAGGAAACACCGAGGCCGAATTTCGCGCTGTTAAATATGCGGTGGGTCAGCCCCCCGTCAAGGGCGTCAGATTTTTAGCCACCTGGCGGCTACTCGGGCCAGGTCGGCGCCCGGCCGCCGGGACGTTCCCGCGGCCCGGTTGAGCGCCTGGAGGAACTCGGCGGCCGAGGGGTAGCGTGCGTCCACCTCGGCCCGCATCGCGCGCTCCAGCGCCTCCCACAGCTCCTCCGGCACGTCTTCCCGAACGCCCGCGGTCACCGGGAACTGGTTGGTCGTCTGCTGCGCCAGCACCTGCTCCGGTGTCGCCCCCGGGAACGGCACGGTGCCCAGCAGAGCGTAGGTCGCGACCGCCGCCAGGCTGTAGAGGTCCGATCGCTGATCGACCCGTTCGCCCAGCAACTGCTCCGGGCTGGCAAACTGAGGAGTCCCGCTCTGGCTGGTTGCCCCGCCGAACCGGCCGGTGCCGCGGAGCGCGAGGGCCAGGCCGAAGTCGGTGATCCGAAGGCTGCCGTCCGGCTCGAGCAGCATGTTTTCCGGCTTGATGTCGCGGTGTACCAGACCGCTTCCGTGCGCGTGGGCCAGCGCCGAGAGCGCTTCGCGCAGGAGCCGCAGAACTCGGTCCAGGGGCAGCGGTCCCTCGCGCTCGACCAGCTGCGCCAGGCTCGGACCCTCGATCAACTCCATCGTGTACCAGATCAACCCGGAGCGGCCGGCGATATCGTAGATGTTGACGATGTTGGGATGACTCAGCCGGGCCGCGAGCTGCGCCTCCCGGCGGAACCGCTCCACCACGGCTGGCTCCTGCGTCAGGAGGGGATGCAGCACCTTGAGCGCCACCTCGCGCTCGAGATGGAGGTCCCGCACGCGGTACACCCGACCGAAGCCGCCCTGGCCCAACATGGCTAGGAGCTCATAGTCGTCTCCCAAAGCGCGCCGCAGACGCTTCTCCCAGCGAGCCTTGTCCTCGCCCTCGAGCAGCGCGGGCACTCCCGCGCCCGGCGTCGCCGATGGTACTTCGAAGGTGCCGGCATCGGACGCGAAGTCTTCGAGCATCTCCGCTGCCGTCTGGTAGCGGTCGTCCGGGACTGGGACGAGCGCTCGCAGAATGACCCGTTCCAGCGCCCGGGGGCAGTTCGGACGGAGCTCCGAGGGCCGCCGGATTTGCCGGCTGTCGAGCGGCGGCTCCTGGCCGGTGATGGCGTAGTACAGAATGGCGCCGGCGGTGTAGACGTCGCTGATCGCGTCGCCGGGCGCACCGTCCCGCACCTCCGGCGACATGAACGCCTGCTGGGTCGGCCGCGCTCCAGACGGGATCGCCGGCAAGGTCCAGCTGGTAAACCGCGCGTCGGTGATGGTGCTCCGGCCGGCCGGACTCAGGATCAGGGATGTCGGCACCACCCGCCGGAGCACTACCCCGCGCGCGTGAGCGTGCTCCATCGCGCTCAACAGGTCGCGCGCCAACGTGTGCACGCCGGGAATGGAGCGCGGCCCCCGCTGCACCGCCTCCTGAAGTCCCTCGCCCTCGATCCAGTTGCCGACCCGATACGCAAGCGTGCCGGTGATGCCGACGTCGTACACATGCCGGATGGCGGGATGATCCAGTTGGCCCAACGCCTCGGCTTCTCGCAGGAACCAGGCCCGGGTCGGCTCGTCCGAGTAGAAGTTGAGCCGCAGGCTCACCCGGCGCTTGAGGATCTGGTCCACCGCCGCGAACAGCACCCGCTCCCGATTGGCGGCGACGAGGCGCTCGAGCTTGAACCGGCTGCCGAGCACCGCCTCAGCGGCCTGGAACGTGGCGAGGGGATCCGGCGCCGTCATCGGACCAGCCCACGGCGGCGCTCGATGCGCCCGCGCCCGCCGCACACCGCCGAACTGCACCAGCGGCGGCTCTGGGTGGCCGACCCGTCGAGAAAGAAGAGCGAACACGGTGCCGCCGCGCACTGGCGCACGGCGCGGACCCGGTCAGTGAGGCTCACAGCCGCCGACCGCGCCACGGCCTCCAGTGCCGATGGTGGTCGAGCGGGTGCGAAGCGCAGTTGCCAGACGCCGGCGGTCCGGATCAGCTGCTCGTGACCGCCCTCGGCCCCCAGCCGGCGGTTGATGGCGGCAGCGGCGGAAGCCGGGGCCTGGCGCCCCGCGCTGAGCGACTCGGCCAGCCGCGTGAGGTCCCTGCGAAATCCGAGGATCTCGTCGAATGGGACGGTCTCGACATCCGACAGCAGCTTCTCGGCCTTGGTCCAACGATGGTAAGCGGCTGGATCGGGCAGACGATCGGGAGGAGCCGCGGCGCGACCTCGGGCGGTGTTGACGAAGTCGAGCCAGCAGGCGTCGCCCAGCAGGGTGAACTCCGGATCGGGCATGGCGGGCGAGCCTGCTATTCGGTCCCGACCTCGAGGTCGGATATCTCGACCGAGTTCCGGCCGCCCCGCTTGGCCCGGTAGAGCGCGGTATCGGCCGCGGCCAGCACCCCGCTGACGGTGGTGCCATGGCGGGGTGACTCCGCGATCCCGATGCTCAGGGTGCTGTGACCGAACTCCGGGTGGGTCTTGGCGAGCGCGTCGAGGCTGGCCTGCACCCGGGACACGAACACCTGGGCCTCGGTCGGCTTGGTCATCGGGAGGATCACCAGGAACTCGTCGCCGCCCAGGCGCCCCACCACATCGAGCGCCCGGGCCTGCTGCCGTAGAATATTGGCCACCAGCACCAGGAGCCGGTCGCCGGCCGCGTGGCCCATGGTGTCGTTCACCACCTTGAACCGGTCGAGGTCCAGCAGCAGCACACTGGTGTGCAGCTGGTGCCGCAGGCTGCGCGAGATCTCCGCGCCCAGCCGCTCCTCCAGCGCGCGCCGGTTGTAGAGCCCGGTGAGCTCATCGGTGGTTGCGGCGCTATGGAGCTGCTCCACCAGCTCCGAGTTCTTGAGCGCGATAGCCGCCGCGAAGGACAGCGTGCCCGCCAGCTCCAGCTCCGCGCGCCCGTAGCTCTTGTTGCTGATCCGCGAGCCCAGCACCAGGACCGCCATGCGCTCCGAGCCCGCGTCCAGCGGCACCACCAGCTCGGCCCCCTGGCCGACCAGCGTCGCCACCGCTACGTCGTCCGCGCCGACCGAGGCACTCCCGGTTGGCAGGGCCGTGTCGAGGGCCGCGCGATCGATCGGGGCGGGTTGGGCCCGGTCGCCGAGCGAACGCGAGGCCTTGGGGGCGTACGCGCCTCCGTCGGGCCGGTACAGGCAGGCCCACCAGGCGAAGAACACCTCCGCCATGAAGTCCAGGATCAGCTGCTCGGTCTCTTCGATCGAGTGGACCGAAGACAGCAGCCGTGCCACCTGCCGTAGGGCGCGAAGCTGGAAGACCGCGTCGTCCAGCGCAGCCTGGCGGTCGAGCAGAATGCCGCGAAGCTCGAATACCACGCTGAGCCCGAGGGCCAGCGGCATCGCGACCGCGCGCATGTCGACCGCGACCTGGGGATCGGCGAACGCCACCGCCTCGGTCTCGCCGCTCTTGAGCCGGGCGACTTCCACCGCTTCGTCGAACCCCGTGGTCGGGCCGACCACCGGCATCTCCCCCTCAGGGCCAGCCAGGGTGAACCAGATCCGTTCACTCTGAAATCGCTGGACCAGGGCCACCCGGCAGCGCTCCAGCAGCTCCCCGTCCGTACGTGAAAGACGGCAGGCGGCGGCAAAGGCGCTGGGTAGGGAGGCGAGCGCGGAGGGCGTCGGCGTTAAACCCATTGAGCCCAAAGATAGTTAGCGCACCGGCCGGAGGGGAGTCGGTTCATTGCCGGGTGATACGTCCTGTCAGCGGCGGCGCGATGGTGCCATGCAGCGAATCGGTGAGGAACTTCGCGAGGAGATCGACCGCCCGCGGCGCCAGGTTTCGCGCGCCGCAGGCTGGGCCGGCTTCCGGGACCTGATAGCCGTCGCCGCCGTTGCAAGCGAGGTAGGCCGGCAGCGCGACCCGCAGGGTGTCCTTCGGCCCGATCGGGTGGCCGTTTGGGCGCACTACCTCGCCCACGACTCTGCCGCCCGACGGCTTGGCCGGGTTATACGTGAACGACAGCCCGGACACCTGCAAGAACCCGCCCTTGCCAATGACGCCGTCGGACACGCTCCGCTCCAGCAGCTCCCGCACCCGGCCGCCGGTGAGCGGCACCGCGAGGATTCGAGTCTCGTCTGCAAACAGGAACAGCGACTCGAGTTGATAGCTGGTGATGGGGCCCGGAGCGAGCTCGTCGTCGAGCCGGATCGCGCCGGCGTTGAGCAGCGCCAGGTCGGTCTTGGCGCCCACCCGGAGCGCGTCGGTCACCAGATCACCCAGCCCCGTCTCGGCCTGCCGCTGAACGGCGTCGCGGGCGTCCAGCGGAGCCTGCAGCGTACCGATCTGTCGCGGGGGACCCAGCCGGGCGCGCAGGCTGTCGCTCCACGCCGCCACCACCCGGGCCACGGCAGTGTCCGGTTCAACCGTGGGCGGCACCGGCAGCAGAGCGACCGCCTGGTGCCACTGGCTGCGGGTTCCCCAGACGGTGGCGAACTGAGCCGTGCGCGAGTTCGCGTCGGCCTTGAGAACGTAGCGGCTGGAGATCGCGACCGTCATGTGCTCGTGCTCGTGCCCGCCCAGGATGAGGTTGAGCCGGCCCTCGCGGTTGAGCAACGCGCGATCCGCTTCGACCGTCTGGTGGGTGAGTCCCACGATGAGGTCGACTTTCTGCTGCACCAGGGTGTCCACCGCGACTCGCGCCGCGCTGTCGGGATCGCTGCACTGCACGTACTTGGCGTAATCGCCCTGCAGGGTGAGCCCGAACAGGCCGACCTTGCGCCCCGCCAGCCGAACCGTGTCCCACGCCTGGACCCCGGGGAACGCGCTGCCGTTTGCCTCGCGGCAGTTGGCCGACAGCACCTTGAAATGGGCTGCCTGGATGCGCGCGACCAACGTGTCCCGCGGCAGCTCGAACTCGTGATTGCCAAACGTGGCGTAGTCCAGCTTCGCGGCGTTCAAGGCCTCGATCATCTGCGCCCCGCCGTAGTACTTGCTCAGCAGGCTGGGCGAGAGGAAGTCGCCCGCGAGCACGAACAAGGTCGGTCCTTCGGCGCGGATGCGCTCGCGCATCGTCGCGACCCGGGCAAGCCCGCCGGTGCCGTCACCGAGCGTGTCGGCAACGTACACGTCGTTGATCGACAGGAACCGCATTGGATTGGTCGGGGCGGGGCCGGGCGGAAGTCCGGTGCAGGCGATCAGGACGCCGAGACCACCCCCGAGCAGCAGGCTGCGGAGAGCCCGTCGGTTCACAGCTCGTCCTCGGTGTCCCGGAGGTGCCGCACCAGGTCTGCGCCGAGCGCCCGGATCTCCTCCAGCATGGCGCGCTGGGGCCAGTCGGGCCGTGAGGCGAGAACTTCCGTCATTGAGCGATACCACCAGATTGTTTCCTCCGATGTGGCCTGCGAGACCGGGCGCAGATATTCCGCTCCGAGGCGACGCAGCGCCGCGATCGTGGAACCGCAACGGTGGATCTCGTCCGCCGTGATGATGTCGAGGGCCCGTGGCTCGGCCACGGCCAGATGAGCCAGGAGATCGTGCTTGCGGGCCCGCCAGGGCCGCTCTTCTCCCCGGGATCCATACTTCGGCTCGCACGCGTCCCTCGCGATCGCGAGCACGACCGGCCCGAACTTCTCTCCGATCTTCTCTTCCAGCGCCTCGCGCCGGTCGGGCGCGGCGTCTTCCAGGGTGTGGTGCAGAATGCCGGCGACCAGCGTGGGCTGGTCGACGTTGTAGCGCGCCAGAATCACGGCGACGTTCGCCGGATGACCGAGGCTTCCGGGCGAAGCTGAGCCTGGTCCCCGGTGGTGTTTCGCAGCAAACGCGAACGCGTGGTTGATCCGGTCGGAGTAGGCGTGCATAGGAGGCGGGCAGGCGGTCCGGCAGGCAGGCGGGCAGAGCACGGCGGTTTGGGGCGCACGCACTCTGGGGCAGCGACGCAGTCACGACGCCCTGCCCGCCGGCCCGCCTGCCCGCCGGCCCGCCTAAGGAATGCCGAGAAGCTTATGCGTCTGCAGGCTCAGCCGCCAGCGCGGATGCGCGAGACAGTATCGCAGCGCAGCCTCGGTGTTGGCCGCCCGGTCGGGACCGTCCATTGGCTGGAGGAAGAAGTGGCGGAAGGCAAGCCGCTCGAAGCGGGTCGGCTCCGCCCCCGGCTGAGGGAAGACCAGCTTGAGCTCATCGCCCGACTCGAGCTGAAGCTCGGCGCCGGCCTTCGGGCTCACACAGATCCAGTCGAGTCCCGGAGGAGGAGTCTGGGTCCCGTTGGTTTCCACCGCGACCTCGAACCCCTGTGCGTGCAGCGCCTCGATCGCGGGGCAGTCCAGCTGCAGCAGCGGCTCGCCGCCGGTGCAAACGACGAATCGTAGTCCGCCCTCGGCCGGCCAGGTGGCCGCCACCGCGGCCGCCAGCTCCTCGGCCGTGGCGAACCGTCCCCCGCCGGGCCCGTCGGTGCCGACGAACTCGGTGTCGCAGAACCCGCAGATCGCGGTCTCGCGGTCCGCCTGTCGGCCGCTCCAGAGATTACACCCGGCGAACCGGCAGAACACGGCCGGCCGGCCGGTGTGGGCGCCCTCGCCCTGCAACGTGTAGAAGATCTCCTTGACGGCGTAGGCCATCCCGGAAGGTAAGAGGTGAGAGGTAAGAGGTGAGAGGGTCGTGCCCTCCCTCTCACGTCTTACCTCTCACCTCTCACCGCTCCTTGGTATGGCGCCGGATCCTCCCGCCCGTTTTCCCGAAATCCCTTGAGCCTGAGCTGGCAGGCATCGCAGTGCCCGCAGGCCTCGCCGGCTGGCGACGGATCGTAGCAGCTCAGCGTCAGCCCGTAGTCCACCCCCAGGGCGGTGCCCCGCTCGATGATCTCCCGCTTGGACAGCAGGATGAGCGGCGTGTGAATGTTGAAGCGTTGCTTGAGCTCGGTCCCCGCGCGGGTGGCGAGATTCGCGAGATGCTGGAACGCGGCGATGTACTCCGGGCGACAATCGGGATAACCGCTGTAGTCCAGCGCGTTGACCCCGATCACGATGTCCGTGATGCCGAGGGTCTCGGCCCACGCCAGGGCGAACGCGAGGAAGATCGTGTTGCGCGCGGGGACGTAGGTGACCGGGATCCCCTCGCCGATCACTTGCGGAGGACGGTCCTTGGGCACGGCCAAGTCCCCGGTCAGGGCCGAGCCACCGAACGCCCGGAGGTCGATGTCCACGACGGCGTGGCGCGCGACGCCCAGTTGCTCGGCGACGCGCCGAGCCGCCTCGAGCTCGAGTGCGTGGCGCTGGCCATAGCGGAAGCTGAGGGCGTAGAGCTCGAACCCGCGCGCCTTGGTGAGTGCGGCTGCCGTAGCCGAATCCATCCCGCCGCTCAGGAGAACGACGGCCTTCGGGGTGGTCATCCCGCAAGATAGGCGGGCTGCGCGGGTCTTACGCCACTGCTGCCGCCTCCTCCGCCAGGAACCTCAGCGCCCGTCCGGCGTACTCTCTCGGCACCGGTACTCCGAGGGCTCGGAGAATGGTGGGGGGAAGATCGAGCAGCGACGCGCTGCCATGGCCCCGCCCGGGGACCACCGCCACCCCTGCCGCCACGATGGGAATGGCATCGTTGGTGGGGTGCGGCAAATCGTGATCGGTCGCGGCGACTCCGCCCCCGCCGTGATCGGCCGTGATCAGGAGGAGTGCGGCCTCATCGCCGAGCACCCCGTCCGCCAGGACGGCCACCGCCTCGTCGGCGGCCCGGGCCGCGTCCAGGTACGCCGCGCTCATCCAGCCCTGCCGGTGGCCGACCTGGTCGCAGTTGTTCACGTACACGATCGTCAGTGCCACCATCCGGCGGACCTGCTCCCGCTCCGCCGCGAGCGCGAGCTCCCGCGGGTTGGAGGGTGCGCAGACCAGGCTGTCGACTCCGGCCAGACCAAGCAAAGTGCGTCCCAGAAGCCGGTGGGGCGTCGGGAGTGGCCCGGCGACGACCCGGGTGAGATGGCTGTGTCGCCTGAGTACCAGCGGGAGCGGCCGCAACGCGCTCAGGCGTCCCAGCGCGGGCAGGCGGGCCTCCACCATGCCGTGACGCTCGGGCGGGACACCGGTGGCGAGTGACGAGAGCGCAGCCACTGTGATGCTGGGGCGGATGGTACGACCCTCGGATGACCATCCGGAGGAAGCGAGGGTTGCAAGTGAGGGCATCAGAGCGGGGGACACCGCATCGGGGCGCAGCCCGTCGATGACGAGCAGCACGACGCGACGGATCCGGGACATCCGGTAAGCTCCTCCCGGCCACGACCGGGCGAGTGGGACGTCGAGCTGGAAGGTTCGCGATCCCGAAGAAGATCCGGATCCCGTGTCAAGAACGGGTGAAGGGCGGGCTACAACCCGGCAAAGCGGCCCAATTCGAAGCGAAGGGCGGACTCGAGGCTAGGATGGAGGAACCTATAACCCGAAGCGACCAGACGATCGGGCAGCACGCGCAGGCTCGCCAGGATGGTCTCGTCCGCCATCTGGCCGAACACCAGTCGCAGGGCGGAAGCGGGGGCGGGCAGGACCGCGGGGCGCCCGAGCACTCGCCCCAGCGTCGCCGTGAGCTCCGCGTTTCTCACCGGCGCGGGCCCGACCACGTTGAACGGTCCCTCGAGCGCGTCGGTGAAGAACGCATGGTGGATAGCGCCGATCACGTCCTCCAGCGAGATCCAGCTCATCCACTGGCGTCCGGTGCCGACCGGTCCGCCGGCGCCGGCCCGGAACACCGGCAGCATCTTGCGCAGGGCGCCGCCCGCCGGGCTCAGCACCAGCCCGAACCGCGGCAGGGCGACCCGCACGCCCGCTCGTTGCGCGGGCTCGGTCGCCGCCTCCCATTCCCGGCAGATGTCCGCCAGAAAGCTTCCGGGTGGTGCCGGCGCACTGCTTTCCGTGAGGACCTCGTCGGCCCGGGAGCCGTAGATGCCGATCGCGGTCGCCGAAACCAGGACCCGCGGCTTGCGCCCCAGTTTCGCGACCGTGTCGGCGATGAGCGAGGTGCCGCGCAGGCGGCTCTCCCGAATGCGTCGCCGGCGTGCCTCCGTCCAGCGCCCGGCGGCCACGTTTTCCCCGGCCAGATGCACGATGGCGTCGCAACCTTCGAGCGCCGATGCATCGATCCGCCCGGCGGAGGGGTCCCAGCCGATCTCGCCTTCGCCCGGCCGTCGGCGGACCAGGCGGAGCACGGTGTGCCCGCCGGTGGCGAGAAACGCTGCGAGCCCGCGACCGATCAGCCCGCTGGCGCCGGTCATGGCAACCCGGAGCCGGCTATGGCCGGCGAACCTGGCGTGGGCGGCGAGATCCTGAGCCAGCAAGGCGTGACGATAGGCAAGCAGCCGCTCGACCCTGCGGCGAAGCAGCCAGAGGCCGGCTGCCGCGCCTAGCATGCCGTAGGGCGGGGCATACTCGACCCGATCGGTAAGGAGGCAACCCGACTCTCCGTCGGGTGCAAAGGCGTGGGTATGGATCCAGTGGGCGAACGGCCCCTCGACCTGCTCGTCGACGAACTGGCGCCCGGGGATGTGGTCCCGGTGCACCGCCGTCCAGCGAAAGGCCAGCGGACCGAACCGCACCCGCACGACGGTCCGCGCGCCATCCTCGATCCCGCCGGACCGCTCCAGCAGCTCGATCCGCTCCCACGGCGGCGTGAGGCGCTCAAAGGCCCTAGGCTGTGTGTGCCATCGGTACACCGCGTCGGCTGGAAGGGGAATGCGGCTGGTGCGCTCGACGACGGCGAACGGTGAGCCGGTCTCCTGCGGTGTCATGAGGCCGCGGGCACGGCCGCTGCCTCAGCGGGCCACCGCTCGGCGGATGAGCAGCAGCTCCGAGATGTTCTCCATGGTGAGCAGACCGACCAGCGCGCCGGCGCCGTCCACTACCGGGAGCGCCGGCAGCCCGCTCGCCCGCAATCGTTCCAGGCCCTCCTGGAACGGCGTGCCGGGCGACACGGTCGGAGCCGGCGAGCTCATCGCTTCAGAGACGGTGGATTGCGGCCCGCGCTCTCGCAGGCCGCGAATGAGATTCTCGCGGGTGAGCAGGCCCTCGGTGCGGCCGAGGTTGTCCACCACCGGAAACTCGCGCTGTTCGCCGGCGAGCAGCAGATCGACCGCCTCCGCGAGCGTTGCGTGGATCGGAATGGTCTTGAACTGGGTGACCATCATCTGCGCCACCTGGAGACCCTGAGCGGCAGCTCGGGTCTCGACCGCCGAGGCCTCGGTCGCGGCGCCGATGAAGACGAAGAACGCGATCAGCACCAGCATGGCCGAGCCCCTGGAGGACAGGCCGATGAGCCCCATCACCACGGCCAGGACTTGCCCCACGGTGGCCGCCGCCCGGGTCGCCCGGACCAGCCCGACCCGTGTGGCCAGCAAGGCCCGCAGCACCCGGCCGCCGTCCATCGGGAACGCCGGTATCAGGTTGAAGCCGAGCAGCCAGAGATTCACCACCATGATCCGGGCGGCGAACGAGCCGGTCTCAGGGTCGAGCGAGGCCAGGGACGGGGGCGTGCCCGCGAGCGAGAGTCCCAGAAAAAGCGCCGCGGCGATGAGCAGGGTCACGATCGGGCCGGCAATTGCGATCAGCAGCTCCTGCCGGGGCTCTTCCGGAATTCGCTCCAGCCGCGCCACGCCGCCGATCGGGAGCAGGATCACGTCCGGCGTGCGCACCCCGAAGCGACGCGCCATGAGGATATGCCCGAACTCGTGCAGGGTGACGCACGCGAAGAGGGCGAGGATGAACAGCGTTTCCTCGAGCGCCGCGGCTGGTCCGCCGACGGAATACGTACCGACGCCAAGCCAGATGAGCAGCAGCAAGAAAGTCACGTGGACCTTGATGTCGGTCCCCGCGATTCGGCCGATACTGTAGGACCATTTCATCGCGCTGCCCTCGAAAGCAGTCGGTGCCGCCCCCCGGGTCAAGATACACCGGCGGGCGGCACCGACGTGCCGCTGTGGGACAGCTGCGTGCTACACCATGACCCGCAGTCCGAAGGCCGCGCCTGGAAGCGCCGCCGTTACCGGGCCGGCTACTTCGCGCACCGGCTCGAGGCTCGCAGCGACGCGGAGCTGCGGGCGCTGGCTCGCTGGCAATCGACGATCGGCCAGCTCGGCCAACGCGGCGCGAAACACCGTGTCGCCCTCCTTGACCGGCAGATCGAAGCCGCGGATGTAGGTCATCAGCGCTTCGTCCGGCGGAATCGCTTCGCTGAGGAGCTCGGCGACCTCGACCGCCATCCGGGTGTGGGTCGCTGTGGCCGCAGCTTCGGCCAGGCACGCCGCCATTCGGGACTGCAGGGTGGTCTCCTCGACCCATTGGGCCCGGCGGCGCACTGCGTCCACGATCCGATCCGGGCGGAGCCGCTGCCAGGAATCCGGTGTTTCCGCCGCGGCCGGCGGCACCGGGATGGCGTCGGCCAGGGAGAGGAGGGCGCGGGCCCGCACGGTTTCCTGCATCGCCACGGGGACCGCGACCTGCCGGAAATAGCGCTGGAGCGCGTCCTCGAGCGGGAGGCGATCGGACAGGCGGCGAACGAACATGACCGCCTGGGTTTGATGGGTATCGGTCAGCGCCTCCCAGGCGCGCGCATAAGCCACCTGCAGGCGGAGCCTGAGCGCGGGGGAAAGACGGCGCACGGAACTGAGCGTCAGCGGAAGCATGGGAGCCTCGGGGGCAAAGCTTGAGACAGTAAGTGCAACCGGCTGCAACGTCATGGTTTACGGCTGCACACCCAAGGGGGAGCGAGCTTTGTGCCGAATGGGCCTCCCTGCGGTCCGGATCGGCCAACCCGTGTCCTCCCAATGACTCGCGCGGTCCTCGGTCGGGCCGGCCTCGCAGCGGCAGGTGCCGCCCTCTCCCGTCGATTTGTTGCGCCCCCGCCACGGGACGCCGGCAGCAGCCGGCTGGCAATCGGACCGGTAACTCGTTAGTTTTGCACGCTTTGACTTAAGCCGGGAGCGCCGCTATCGCCATCACTATCTCTCCGCCTTCCTGGGCCACCCGGGACTCCGAGAAGCTCTACAACATGAGCGGCTGGGGGCAGGGTTACTTCCGGGTAAACGATGCCGGGCATGTGACCGTCCATCCCGACGGGAATCCCAAGCGCGGTCTCGACCTCTTCCAACTCGCCCTCGACCTGAACGCCCAGGGCGTGGGATTGCCTCTCCTGCTCCGATTCTCCGACATTCTCCGGTCCCGCATTCAGGCCCTGGCCGGGCAGTTCGAGAGCGCGATCAAGGAGTTCGGCTACGACGGGTCCTACACCACGGTCTATCCGGTCAAGGTGAATCAACAGCGGCACGTGGTGCAGGAGATCGTCGAGTTCGGCACCCCCCACGGCGCGGGGCTCGAGTGTGGCAGCAAGCCCGAGCTCATGGCGGTGCTCGGCCTCAACGAGAGCACCAACCACCTCATCGTCTGCAACGGTTACAAGGACGAGGAGTTCATGCGCCTGGCGCTCATGGGCCAGAAGCTGGGGCACACGGTGATGGTCGTGCTCGAGCAGCTGAACGAGTTGGAGGTGCTGCTCCGGGTGTCCGAAGAGATGGGGGTTCAGCCGACGGTCGGCGTCCGCATCAAGCTCGCGAGCGAGGGCTCCGGACGCTGGGCCAAGAGTGCCGGTGAAAAGTCCAAGTTCGGTCTGGGCGCAATCGAGCTGGTGAGGCTGCTGGACCGGCTCACGGCGGTGGGCCAGCAGTCGATGCTCCGGCTGGTGCACTTCCATCTCGGCAGCCAGATCCCCGACATCAGGGTCATCAAGGCGGGTCTCGAGGAGATCAGCCGGTACTATGCCGAGCTCCGCGGCATGGGGTTCAACCGGCTCGACTATGTCGACGTGGGCGGCGGTCTGGGCGTGGACTATGACGGCTCACGCTCCACCCGGGCCGCGAGCGTGAACTACTCGATGCGGGAGTACGCCAACGACGTCGTCTACACCCTGGGCAACGTGTGTCGGTCGGAAGAGCTGCCGATGCCGCACATCATCTCCGAATCGGGTCGCGCGCTCACCGCGCATCACTCGCTGTTGCTGGTGAACGTGATCGACGTGGAGTCGCTCACCGAGCCGGTGGCCCCGAAGCTTCGGGAGGAGCCCCACCCGCTCCTGCTCGAGATGGCGGAGAATCTCGAGTCCTTCGCCGCCGACCGGGTGCAGGAGGTGTTCCACGACGTCGTCTTCGCCCGGGAGCGGGCGCACGAGTACTTCGCCAGCGCGGTCTTCTCCCTGCGGGACAAGGCGGACGCGGAGCAATTCTATCTCTGCACGCTCAACGCCATCGCCGCCGCCATTGCCGATGACAAAGCGGCCTATCCCGAGATCGCGGGGCATATCGAGTCGGTGCTGGTGGACCGGTACTTCTGCAACTTCTCGGTATTCCAGTCGCTCCCCGACAACTGGGCGATCGACCAGATCTTCCCGATCATGCCGATCCACCGGCTCAACGAGCCACCTACCCGGCGGGGGACCCTCCAGGACATCACCTGCGACTCGGACGGGGTGATCGACCGATTCACCGGCGGGCGCAAGGGCAAGCCGTCGCTCGAGCTGCACCCGGTCATCGAGGATGAGCCTTACATCCTCGGCATCTTCCTGACCGGGGCCTACCAGGAGATTCTGGGCGACCTGCACAATCTGTTCGGTGACACCAACGCCGTGCACGTCCGGCTGACGGATAACGGATACGAAGTCACCGACCTGGTCCACGGTGATACCGTCACCGAAGTGCTGAACTACGTCCAGTTCCACGCCTCCGACCTGCTCGCGACCTTCCGGCGCAAGGTGGGCAAGGCGCGCGAGCTGAGCCGGCAGGAGGCCAACAGCTTCATCGCAGACTACGTGGCGGGGCTGGAGGGATATACCTACCTGGAAGGCGATGGAAGCTGAACCGCGGTGAGAGGCCCCCTCTTACCTCTCACCTCTCACCTTCGCCAGCCTCGCTCTCGCCTCCCGCACCAGCGGCTGCAGCGGTGGGTCGGCATCGCGCCACGCCTCGAGCACCCGCGAGTAATGCTCTGCGGCCTCGTCCGCCCGCCCTTGCCGCTCGGCGATCTCGCCCAGCCGGAGCTGCGCCGGGGCCAGGTACGACAGCTCGGTGAGGGACCCCTGGCCGCTGAGTGATCGGTAGAGCGTGGCGGCCTCGCCGTCCCGCCCCTGGGCGGCCAGAGCCTCGGCCTGCATGAACCGTTCGCGCGGCTGGGCAAAGAACGGCGAATTGGTCGCGAGCTCGTACCAGCTCTCGCGGCGCACTCCGGCAAAAGCAGCCGTCACTCCGGCCGGGCGGTTCTGGTGCGCCGCGATCTCGGCGCGGATTCCCTGTGCCAGATCGCGTGGCAGCGAGCCCGCGTCCACCGGTGCCGGAAGAGCCTCGAGCTCCGCGGCGTAGCGTACCGCCCGAGGTGCGTTCCCGAGACGAGCCTCGAGCAGTCCGAGCAGGTACGCGCGCAGGTGACGGTGGAGACCGGGGTGAAGGCCGGCCAGGACCGCGGTCTCCGCCGGGGGATCGGGTGTCTCGGGCGCACGAGCCAGCTGGTCGCGGACCGACGCCAGCTCGGCGGGGTCGGCCCCTCGGAAGGGCAGCGTGGCGAGCAGAACGCGCGCCTCGGCGGCGCTGCGCGGATCGAGCTCGCTTGCCGAATCGAGCGCGGCGCGGGCCAGCTCGATGTGGCCCCCGGCGACCGCGAGATTCGCCAGCACCAGGTAGCCCGCGGCGCGAACCCACGGCGCGCGATGCGGCTCGACGATGAAGGCACCGATCCGCGCTGCCCCTTCCGGGTCGCCGACGAAGGACGCGACGCCCCACGTGGAAAGGAATGCGGTTACGTCGGTGGCGGTTTGGAGCTGGCCGAGGACCTGCCTCTCCGCGGATGAGTCGCGGAGAGTGAACGCGCGAAGCGCTTCCAGCTCGAGCATCTCCGATCGCGACGAGCCCTCGTCCCGGGCCGGGCTGTTGGCCCGGAGCTCGCGGGCCCGCCGCACCAGGGAGTCCACCTCGACCCGGTTTCCCTCGGTGGCGGCGATTCGCATTAGGTGCACGATTGGAGGAAAGAAGTCCGGCTCGAGCGCAGCCACCCGCTGCCAGGTCGGCTTGGATTCCGAGATCGGGTGCCCGTCCAGCGGCCCGTAATGAAACTGGACCTCTCCCAGCTGGACCCATGCCTCGACGTCGTTGGGGTAGGTGGCCAGGATGTTCTGATAGAGCTGTGCCGCCTCCGCGTGAGTGCCCCGGCGCGTGGCGACGAGCGCCCGGAGCAGCTGCTGATCGTGCTCCGACAGCCGGTTCGAGAGCCGGACGGCATGCTCGGCCGCCTCCCGTGCGATGTCCGAGCGGGTGAGCCACTCCGCTGCCACACTCATGCGGTACCAGGCCAGGGCGAAGAGCGAGTCGGCGGCGACTGCCCGCTGAAACCCCTCGACGGCCGCATCGAAGTTGGCGCCCCGAAAAGCACTCTCGCCGTCGAGATAGGCCTTGAGGGCCGGCAGCGAGCGGGTGGTCACCGCGGCGATCGCGGTAAGCCGTGACTCCTGCCCGCTCCAGCCGGCGACGAGCTGGGACGCGAGGGAATCCACCAGCTCGAACACGCGGTCGGTCGGGCCCTCGACTGAGGCAGAAGCGCGATTGCTGCGGCGGGCGTCATAGAGGGAAGCCGTGAGGCGCAGTCGGTTCCCGACCGTAAAGACATCACCCAGAACGAACGTGCCCGCGCCGAAGTGCTCCGCGATTGCCTTGCCCTGATCCGGGCCGAGGTCACGGAGGCCCTGGCGCGCCGTGTAGCTGAGCAGCGCCCGGGCATCGACGCTGTGGAGGTCGCCCGCGCCGTCCAGCTTGGTGCCGAGTAGGCCGACCAGCCCTTCACCCAACCCGAGCGTGTCGCCGCCGTGGACCGCGAAGGGAAGCACGGCGACCGCACTGGCGGAGAGCGCTGGCTTGGGTGACCGGGAGCGGCCCTGGGTTCGCCAGAGGAGACCGCCCACGCCCACAATCAGGATCAGTCCGAGAGCGCCGAGCGGCAGCAGGCGGCGGCGGGGGCGGTGTACCGGCGTCGCCGCCGAGGTGACAAGGCCCGGTTGCTCGAGGTGTCGAATCAGCTCGCCGGCGGTAGCCCACCGCTCGGCCGGGGATTTGGCGAGTCCGCGGTTCAGCGCGGCCTCCACCCAATCCGACAGGTCGGGTTGCAAGGTCCGGACTGACGGCACCGGGTCGAGCGCGTGCCTGGTCATGATCTCGCGCGGGGTTTGCCCGCCGAACGGGGCCGATCCCGTGAGCATCTCGAAAACGACGCAGGCCAGACTGTAGACGTCGCTCCGCCGGTCAAGGTCGGCGGCCCCGGCGGCCTGCTCCGGACTCATGTACGCCGGCGTCCCCATGGCGAGCCCGGTGGCGGTGGCGCCTGGGGCGCCGGCCAGGTCCACGGCGCGCGCCACGCCGAAATCGGCTACGAAGGCGTTACCGTCCGACAGCAGAATGTTCTCGGGCTTGATGTCGCGGTGCACCACCCCACGCGCGTGGGCGTAGTCGAGCGCGCTGGCTACGTCCCGGCCGATGCTTAGCACGTCCTCGAACGGAAGGCGTCCCTCTCGCTGGAGCCGCGACCGAAGTGATTCGCCCTGCACGTAGGGCATGACGAACCAGAGGCCCTCCACGCCGGTTTCGGCCCGCGAGGCGGCCCCGCTATCGAAGAGTGGGAGGATATTGGGGTGCTGGAGGCCGGCGACGATCCGGATCTCGCGGAGGAAGCGCTCGGCACCGAGGCTCGCGCCGATTTCGGCTCGCAACACCTTCAGGGCGACCTGCCGGGCATGGCGGAGGTCCTGCGCGAGGTAGACCCGTGCCATGCCACCCTCGCCGACCAGCCGGACGATCTCGTACCGGTCGCCGAGGCTCGTTTCAAGGCGGGAGAGGAGCTCGTCCACGGAGAGCCGCGGCGGGTCCTATCGCCGCGCCCCCGAAGGAAAGGCTCGCTCGGCCGGTCCGGCGTAAATTTGCCTGGGCCGAGCGATTTTCTGGTCCTTGTCCCTCATCATCTCTTCCCACTGCGCCAGCCATCCGGGCATGCGCCCCAGCGCAAACAGGACGGTGAAGTAATCCGTGGGGTATCCCATCGCCTGGTAGATCAGGCCCGAGTAGAAATCGACGTTGGGGTACAGCTTTCGCTTGACGAAGTACTCATCCTCCAGCGCGATCCGCTCCAGCTCCATCGCGATCTCGAGCTTTGGGTTGAGACCGGTCTGCTCGAACACATCGTACGCGACCTTCTTGACGAGCTTGGCCCGGGGGTCATACGACTTGTACACCCGGTGACCGAAGCCCATCAGCCGGTCGGAACCGCCCTTCACGGTCTTGATGAAGTCGGGCACGTCCTTCTTGTCACCGATCTCGTCCAGCATGCCGAGCACGGCCTCGTTCGCGCCGCCGTGCAGCGGACCGTAGAGCGCTGCGATCCCGGCGGACACCGCCGAGAACGGATCCACGTGCGACGAGCCGACCGCCCGGACCGCGCTGGTCGAGCAGTTTTGCTCGTGATCGGCGTGCAGAATGAGCAGGATCTCCAGCGCGCGCTGCAGCACCTTGTTGGGCTTGTGCCTGCCCCCGATGCTGAACGTCATGTTCACGAAGTTGCCGATGTAATCGAGATCGTTGTCCGGGAGCACGAACGGGAGCCCGCGCGAGTGCCGGAAGACAAACGCCGCGATGGTCGGCAGCTTGGCCATCAGGCGGACGCGCTGGAGCCGCCGATTCTCGGGATCCTGCACATGCTTGGCGTCGGGGTAAAAGGTCGACATCGCGCCGACCGTTCCCAGCAGCATCCCCATAGGATGCGCGTCGTAGCGGAAACCCTCCAGAAACTTGGTGACGTTGGTGTGCACATACGTGTGGTACCGGACCTCGTTGGTCCAGTGGTCCATCTGCGCCTGGGTGGGGAGATCGCCCTCGATCAGGAGCCAGGCGACCTCGAGAAAGGACGCCTGCTCAGCCAGTTGCTCGATGGGATAGCCGCGGTACCGCAGAATGCCCCGGTCGCCGTCGATGAACGTGATGGCGCTCCGGCAGGCGGCCGTGTTCATGAAGGCCGGGTCATAGGTCATCAGGCCGAAGTCTTCTTCCGACGCCCTGATCTGACGCAGATCCGTTGCCCGGATCGTGCCCTCGGAGATCGGCAGCTCGTACGTCTTGCCGGTTCGGTTATCCGTGACGGTCAGCGTATCCTTGGCCACAGCTGGCTCCCACACGAAGAAGGCGCGGGCCCTGGAGATCCCGGTTGCTGCGCAAAGATACGGCCCCTTGAAAGCAGGGCCAACCCACTTCTCACTTCTCACCTCTTACTTCTCACTTCTCACTTCTCGCTTGCCACTCCCACCCCCGACTCGGCCGCTGCCGGGCGGCCGGTCCGCCGAGCCGCCGTCATGTGGGCGAGGAGTTGCTGTCCGTCCGACGAGAACAGCGGGAACAGATTGAGGTAGCCCGATAGGTTCGCGACGAAGGTGTACACGAAGAGATCGCCGGTTGCAGTCCCGAGTCGGGGCGAGCCTGCCAGATACCAATAGGCCACCGCCAGCAGCGAGACGAGCAGATTGGCGACGCCCCCCGATGCGGAGATGACGGGGGCGCGCCACGCGCCCCGCCCCCACTCGAATCGCCACGGCCCCGGTTGGATGTCCCGGTATCCGATGGCCGAGGCGTCGTCATCGAGCAGGATGACCGAGCCTACCAGGGGGAAGAGCCCGATGTGAAGGCGGCAGCCTCCCAGCGATCCGTCGAACAGCGTGGGCCCGACCCCCAGTCGGATGCCCCAGATCCGGACGCCGAGCAGCCGCGCGGCGGTCGCATGACCGATCTCGTGGGCGTATAGGGCGATCCACGACGCCGCGTACGCCAGCAACAGCGGCTTGGCGAAGGTGACCAGCGCGCCACGCAGCGCCTCCGGCAGATCGGGCATCGAAAACGTCGGGATCAGCATCGGGGAGGTGCCGGGACGTCTGGCGTCAAGCCGTCGGGAATGTGACGCTGCAGACCGTGTCGAACCCGCCACGGATGTTATAGCGCGTGCTTACCGTGAGACGGCGAGGGGCGAGCAGCCGCCACAAATCGTCGGCGATCCGGGCAGTCACGTGCTCTTGAAAGATGCCGACATTCCGGAAACTGATCACGTAATACTTGAGGCTCTTGAGCTCGACGCACCGGTCCGAGGGGGCGTAGCGGATGCTCAGCGTGGCGAAATCAGGCAACCCGCTGTACGGACAGACGGCGCTGAACTCGCTGGTCTCGGTGACGATCTCCTGCTCCGGGCCGTCATAGGGGAAAGTCTCGAGCGCAGCCGCGTCAATGGCCTCGGGGCCGGTAAAGGGCAGCGTGCGGCCTTCAGCGATCGCCATACCTCAGTCCTCGGCAGGGTCCTATAGGCGAAGATACACCAGAACCACGCCTTTTCGTCACCTCAAGTTGCCTACGATCCCCGTCTCGAGCCACTGGTGCTCGCCGCGAAGCACCCGCTGAGCGGTTGCGTACGTCGCCAGGTCGTCGTTCGCGAACACGGCCCGGAATTTCTCCCGAACCCGGCGCCGCGCCTGCCGGGCAAACACGTCGGCCAGCTCGACTGCCCGCCGACCCCGCTCGAGGTCGGCGCCATCCCTCCGCGCGGCGAGCGACTGGGCCCGGGCGCAGGCTGCCGTGATCGCGAGCAGCTCGGCCCCGATCTCCACCAGCCGCCCCAGCACTGCCTGGCGTTTTTCCAGCTTGGGGCCGAAGCGGATCATGCAGTGGAAGACGGTGCGCGCGAGCTTCCGGGACATGCGATTCACGAACCCGAGGTGGGTGGCCAGCGGACCGAACTCGGCATAACGGGGCCAACGTCCCCAGCCGAGATACAAGCGAGGGTACCACCGGCTATAGAACAACGCTGCCCGCCCGAGCGCGGCCAGCTTCCGGCGCCCGGTGGCCTTGGGGTCGATCAGATCGCCGGCCACGTTGAGGTGCGTGTCCACGGTTTCCCGGGCGATGAACAGGCGCATGACTTCGCTCGAGCCTTCGAAGATCAGATTGATCCGGCAGTCCCGCATCAGGCGCTCGATCGGGTCGGGGCGCTCGCCCCGGCTCCGGAGGCTGTCGGCGGTCTCGTATCCGCGTCCGCCCTTGATCTGCAACGTGTCGTCGATCAGCCGCCAACTGGTCTCGGTGTTCCACATCTTGGCCATCGCTGCTTCGAGGCGGATGTCGGCCTTGCCGCGGTCGGCGAGAAGGGACGCGAGGTCGGACACCGCTTCCATCGCGAACACCTCTGCCGCCATGCGGCCGAGCTTCTGGGCGATGGCGTCGTGCTTTCCGATCGGCTGGCCCCACTGGACCCGCTCGGCCGCCCACCGGCGAGAGATCTCGAGGCAGCGCTTCGATGCGGCCACACAGGACGCCGGCAGGGTCAGCCGGCCGGTGTTCAGGGTGATCAGGGCGAGCTTGAGTCCCTTGCCCTCCCCCCAGAGCACGTTTTCCCGGGGGACTTTCACATTGGTAAAGCGGATCACGCCGTTCTCCAGCGCCTTGAGCCCCATGAAGTGGAGCCGCTGGACCACCTCGACGCCGGGCCAATCGGTCTCGACGATGAACGCGGTGATCCGTTTTGGTCCGGTCCGGGCCATGACCACCATCAGCTCGGCGATGGTGCCGTTGGTACACCACAGCTTCTCGCCGTTCACGATGTAGTGGGTCCCATCCGCCGACAGCTCGGCCGTCGTCGTCATCGCCGCCGGATCGGAGCCGACGTTGGCCTCGGTCAGCGCGAACGCCGAGACCGCACCGCGGGCCAGCCGCGGCAGATACTTCTTTTTCTGCTCCGGCGTGCCGAAGAGTTTGAGCGGTTGCGGCACGCCGATGGACTGGGCCGCCGACAGGAGGGCCGTGAGGTTCCCGTCCTGGCTGGTTACCAAGCCGATGGCATGGGTGTAGCTGGTCTGACTCAGCCCCAACCCGCCGTACTCCTCGGGAATCTTGATCCCGAACGCGCCCAGGTCCCGCAGACCTTGCAGCACGGCGGGCGGGATCTTGCCCTCGCGGTCGATCTGATCGCTGTCGACCTGCTCTCGCATGAAGTGGTCGAGCCGCTCGAGGAAGGGCCGGGCCTTCGCGACGTCGGCCGGGTCCTGGGTCGGGAACGGGTGCACCAGGTCCAGGCGGAACGCGCCCTCGAACAACTCACGGACGAAGCTTGGCGCCTGCCATTCCTTCTCGCGGGCGGCCTCCGCGATCTCGCGCGCCTCCTGCTCGGTTGCCAGAGGGGCGTCGGTCGGCCGGATCTCCGGGGGAGTGATCACGTTGGTCATGAGACGCTTCCGGATGCGGGTCGCGGGATGGAATCAATTCCGTGGGCCATGGACGGTCGTCCGTGGACGCCATAGAGCACGAGATCGACTACGTGGCGCTTGCGTTGAGCCAGGGCCGCCGGGTTGCCGAGCCCGACCCCCACGGCGGGGGCAATGGTGCCGGCGTGAACCAGGGGGAACCAGCACAAGGCGATGATGCTCAGGAGCAGCTGGGCAGCGTCCCCGGAGGGCGCCGGGTCGAGCCCGAGCTCGACCGCCATTGCCGCGACCGCCTCACGGCCCACCTGGACCTCCGCCAGGGCCTCGGGCAGGACGCCGGCCGCGGTCAGCGCCTCCCGCTCCAGCAGGCGGACGAAGTTGGGCCGGGCGACCAGGAAGTCGAAGTAGTCCGAGACCGCTCCCTCGAGCACCACCTCAGGGGTCTCCCCGCTGGCGAGTGCGCGCTCCCGTCCGGCCTGCACCGCGTGGTGCACCTCGGTGAAGCAGCGGTCGAGGACCGCGCGGTAGAGCTCCGGCTTCGAGCCGTAGAAGTAGCCGGGGGTGCCGCGGGAGACGCCGGCTTCCTGCCCGACCTGGCTCAGGCTGGTCGCGTCGTAGCCCTGCTCGGCGAAGAGCCGTTCAGCGGCATCCAGGATGGCCTCGCGGGTGCGAGCCGGATTGCGTTCGCGGTCGGGAGCCGTCATGCCGGTTCTCCGATGCTCTGGGGCGCGGACGTCGTGTTTTGTGCTGTGCTGGGACTTGCTTGTCGTCCAGCAAGTATCGGTATCGGATCAGCTCTCCGCAAGCCCCTCCTATCCCGATGGCATAGTTGCAAACTATTTTGCTGCATAAGCGCCTAGCCGCCAACGGCACCTTTGCAGAAAGCAATCGATCTCTATCGAATCGTTATGGTGACTTCATGGATGAAATCGACGCCCTGATCCTCTCCACCCTGCTCGATGACGGCCGCGAAGCATGGTCCCGCATCGGCGACCGCGTGGGCCTCACCGGGCCCGCGGTCGCTGAGCGAGTCAAACGGCTGGAGGAGCGCCGCGTCATCCGCGGCTATGCCGCCCTGCTCAATCCCGAGGCGGTCGGCTTTCCGCTCCTGGCGTTTGTCGCGGTCACCCTGGAGACCGGCCACCATCGACGAGCCTTCCTCGCCCGCGTGGCGGCCTTGCCCGAGATCCAGGAGTGTCATCATGTAACCGGTGAGGATGACTACCTCCTCAAGGTCCGCTGCCGAGGGCCGGCGGACCTCGATCGCTTCTTGACCGAGCAGCTCAAAGGCGGTCCCGGCGTCATTCGAACCCGTACCCAGATTGTGCTGCGGTCGGAAAAGGAGTCGGTCGGCCTCCCTCCCCTGGGAGAGCCGGGGGAGATGGGCCGGGCCGAGCGGCGCGCCTGATCGATTGGGTGGGTGCTTCCGGATCTTCCTGGTGGGGCGGTCCGAGTCAGAACGTGATGCCGAAGAGCGCTACCCAGACCCGATTCTTACCGGCGCTTCCCTGTACCACGTTGCGCAGTCCGATGAACCGACGAAGCTCGAGCCGCACTGTCGAGCTTCGCCAGCGGTACTCGACGCCGCCGCCCACGATCGCGCTCATATCGGACTTGACCAGCTGGAGTCCGGTGCCCGGCTGATCGCAGCGCGTCTGGGCGAACGCTCCCGGAACGTCAGCCTGGAACTCGCAGCCCACGGACAAGGCGTATGAGCCGCCGCCAAGCAGGACTGGGCTGACCCGGCGGCCGAGTGGCAGAACGACCCTCGCGAGCAAGGGAATCTCGACGTATACCGTCTGGACGGCGGCCGGAGCCGGACCGACCGGCGTGCCGGCCGTGAGTGCTCCGCCTTTGGTCGTAAACAGGAGCTCGATCTGGGCGCTGAGGGGTCCGCCGATTCGCTGGCTGATGAAGCCGCCGATCAGACTTCCCTCCCGGGCCCCCGTCAGGCCACCCGGCGCGAAGCTGGCGCGGGAATAGCCCAACTCGAAGCCCAAACCCGGGCGGCTACCCTGGGCCCGCAGTCCCGATGGGGCTGCGCCCAGCAGCAGGCCGACGATCACAATGAAGCGGGTGAGGCGCCAGGTCATGGCGCCCGGAAGCTAACCGCTACGCGCTTCGGCGAGCGAGTGTCAGCTCAGGCTCGGGCGCCGAGATCTCCAGGTATGCCGCGCGGGTGGCGGCCAGGTAGGCTTCGGCCCCCTTGGGCGCCACCTTCCGGAACAACGGGCGGAAACGCTCCCATTCCACCAGGACGGTTCGGGCGCGCGGGCTCGTCGTCTTTTCCTCATGCTCTCGCACCAGGCGCCGCAGCACCTCTTCGTCTTCGGGGTCGAGGTCCATCACGTCGACCATGTCGAAGTTCACCCGCTCGTGCAGTGTCGCCCCCTCGTCGAGCACATAGGCGACGCCGTTCGACATCCCGGCGCCAAGGTTCCGGCCGGCCCGGCCGAGGAGGACGACGATCCCCGAGGTCATGTACTCGCAGCAGTGATTACCAGCGCCCTCCACCACGGCGATCGCGCCCGAATTGCGCACGGCAAACCGGTCGCCGGCCTGTCCCGCCGCGAAGAGCTTTCCACCGGTCGCGCCGTAGAGCACCGTGTTGCCCAGGATGAGGTGCTGATGGGTCGCATCGGCGTAGGCCGCCCGGCGGTAGGGCCGGATGGTGATCTCGCCCCCGCTCAGACCTTTGCCGACATAGTCGTTGGCTTCGCCCTCGAGGTCCAGATGGACGCCGGGCGCGAGAAAGGCGCCGAAGCTCTGGCCTGCGGGGCCGGCGAAGCGGAGGCGAACCCGGCCCTCGGGGAGGCCCGCGTCGCCGAAGCGCTGGGCGATCACCCCCGACACTCGCGCGCCGACGGCGAGGTGGTGGTTCCGAATCTCGTAGCTGCCGGTGAAGGGCAGCCCGCTCTCGAGGTACGGGCCCAGGGTCTCGAGAATCTCGTCGTCCAGACAGCGCATGCCCGGGCGATCGTTGCGGTTCTGGGTCCGCCGCAGCGGTCCGGCCGGCGGCGGCGTGAGCAGCATCGACAGGTCGAGCATCTGGGCACGGGGGACCTCCGGGCGCTCGACTCGCTCCAGCAGATCGTGCCGGCCGATGATCTCGTCGAGCGTGCGGAAGCCCATGGAGGCGAGAATCTCGCGCACCTCTTCGGCGAGCAGCGTGAAGTAGGTGATCACCTGTTCCGGCGTGCCCTTGAACTTGGCGCGGAGCTCGGGCCGCTGGGTGGCGACGCCGGTGGGACAGCTGTTCAGGTGACACTGCCGCGCCATCGCGCACCCGATCGCGACCAGCGCCGCCGTGCCGAAGCCGTACGACTCCGCCCCCAGCAGGGCGGCGAAGACCACGTCGCGGCCGGTCTTGAGCCCGCCGTCGGTCCGCACCTCGATGCGTTGCCGGAGTCCGTTCCGCACCAGCGTCGCCTGCGCTTCGGCGAGCCCCAGCTCCCAGGGCGAGCCGGCGTGTTTGATCGAGGAAAGGGGCGAGGCGCCGGTCCCACCATTGTGACCGGCGACGAGCACATAATCCGCGTACGCTTTGGCGACGCCGGCGGCAACCGTCCCCACGCCGGCCTCGGAGACCAGCTTGACCCCGACCCGCGCGCGCGAATTGACGGTTTTCAGGTCGTGGATCAGCTGGGCCAGGTCCTCGATCGAGTAGATGTCGTGGTGCGGCGGCGGCGAGATGAGCTGGATGCCGGGCACGGCGTGCCGGAGACGCGCGATGAGCTCGGTCACTTTGTGACCGGGAAGCTGGCCGCCCTCTCCGGGCTTGGCGCCCTGCACGATCTTGATCTCGAGCTCCTCGGCTCGCATCAAGTATTCGGTGGTCACGCCGAAACGAGCCGACGCTACCTGCTTGATTCGGTTATCGCGACGGTCGCCGTTGGCCAGTCCCTGGTAGCTGGCCGGGTCCTCACCACCCTCACCCGAGTTCGATTTCGCGCCCATCCGATTCATGCCGATCGAGAGCGTGGCATGCGCCTCCGGCGAGAGCGCGCCGAGGGACATGGCCGAGGAGATGAACCGGGTCCGGATCGCCTCGGCCGGCTCGACTTCGTCGATCGGCACGGCGGTCCCGGCTTTGATTGCGAGCAGATCGCGGGGACCGGCCGGTCGCCGGTAGCCGTTCTTCGTGAGGTAGGCGGCGTACGCCTCGGGGGTCCCTGCCTTCACTGCTTGCTGGAGCGCGACAACCAGGGGCGGCGCCCAGCCGTGGTCCTCGCCTTCCTTGCGAAAGCGTACTCGGCCGTAGTCCGGCAGCGAGCCCGCGGGCTCGGCGTTTTCGCCATAGGCGGACCGTTGATGAACCAGCACGTCGTCGGCGATCTCCTCGAACCCGACCCCGCCGATGGGCGAGGCCGTTCCCGAGAAGCAGGCGTCGATCACTTCGGCGCCCAGGCCCAGGGCCTCGAAGATCTGGGCGCCGCAATAAGACGACAGCGTCGAGATCCCCATCTTGGACAGGATCTTGAGCAGGCCTTTTTCAGCCGCGGAGCGGAACTTGAGGCGGGCCTCTGCCGGGCTGGGCCGAGCGGTGTCGCGGGCATCCCGGCGGCTGTTGTGCTGGTGGTCCGGCGCGCCCTCGTCGAACAGCGCGTCGACGCTGGCGACCGCGAGCCAGGGGTGGACCGCTTCGGCGCCGTAGCCGATGAGGGCGGCAAGGTGATGGACGTCCACCGCGTCGCCGGCCTCCGCTACCAGGCCGACGCGCGCTCGCAGTCCCCGCTCCACCAGGTGCTGCCGCACGGCCCCGATGGCGAGCAGCATCGGGATCGGCGCGCGGCGCGGGCCCACGCTGCGGTCGCTGATCACGAGGATGTTGGCCCCGCGGCGTACCGCACGCTCGGCGGCCCGGCGCAGGCTCACGAGGGCCGGACGGAGGCCGTCCGGTCCGCTGCCCGGATCCCAGACGGCATCGATCGTGACGACCGAGAACCCAGCCACATTGTGGAGCGCCGCCATCTCGTCCGGCAGCATGATCGGGTGCTCGATCCGAAGCATGCGGGCGTAGCTCGGCCGCTCGAGCAAGGGAGAGCCTCGTCGTCCGAGATGCATCCGCAGCGACATCACCATGGACTCGCGGAGCGAGTCGATGGGCGGATTGGTCACCTGGGCGAAGCGCTGGCGAAAATAGGCGTAGACGCTCTGGGGCAGCTTGGAGAGCGGTGGAATCGGCGTGTCGTCGCCCATGCTCCACACCGCATCCGCGCCGGTCCCTCCCATCGGCTCGAGCACGTGGCGCAGGTCTTCGAATCCGTATCCGAACGCCCGTTGAAGCCGGCCCAGCTCTTCCGGGTCGGGGCCGGGCGGCACGCGCGAGGCGTCCGGCTCGAGCCGGGCCATGTAGCGCGCGACCCACCGGGCGTAGGGCCGCCGGCCGGCGACCTCGAGCTTCGCGTCCACATTGCGGATCACCTCGCCCCGGCGGGTGTCCACCACGAGCACCTCGCCCGGGCCGACTTTCCCGCTCTCGATCACGTCGGGTGGATCGAGATCCAGCAGTCCCACCTCGGATCCGGCCGTCACCAGCCCGTCGCGGCGGATCTTGTATCGGCACGGGCGCAAGCCGTTCCGATCCACGATGGCGCCGGCCACGATCCCGTCGGTGAACGTCACGGCCGCGGGACCGTCCCACGGCTCGTGCACGCACTGGTGATACTCGTAGAAGGCTTTGATGGATGGGTGGAGGTCGGGATACTTCTCCCAGGCCTGCGGGATCATCATCATGAGGGTGTGGACTGGATCTCGGCCCGAGCGGGCGAACAACTCCATGGCATTGTCGAGACTCGCCGAGTCGCTGCCCTCCTTCCAGATCACGTCGCGAATCCGCTCGACCTGGTTACCCCACAGCGGCGAGTCGAGCAGGGGTTGCCGCATCGCCATGGCGTTTCGGTTGCCCCACAGAGTATTGATCTCGCCGTTGTGGGCCAGCAGGCGGAACGGTTGCGCCAGCGCCCAACTGGGCAGGGTGTTGGTCGAGTATCGCTGGTGGAAGATGGCGATCGCGCTCTCGTACTCCGGATAGCGGAAGTCGGTGTAGAAGACCGGCAGATGAGTGCCGGTGAGGAGCGCCTTGTAGACGATGGTGCGGCAGGACAGCGAGGAGACGTAGAACCCGGTCAATCCGTGCTGCTCCGCCCTGCGCTCCATCTCCCGTCGAGCGAGATACAGCGCCCGCTCCCAGGTCTCTTCGTCCATCGCTCCCGCCGGGGTTCCCACGAAGGCCTGGCGGATGACCGGGCACGACGCGCGAGCCGTCGGGCCGAGGGCCGCCGGGTTGGTGGGGACGTCGCGCCAGCCAAGGAACGGAATGCCGTCGGTCGCGAGCACCTGCTCCACCAGCCCCGTGGCACTCGCGAGCCCGTCGGGATCGGCCGGGAGGAAGAACGCTCCCACGCCGAAGGGCCGGCCCGGCTGAAGCCGAAGCCCGAGCCGATAGGCGTCGCGGAAAAACAACCGGTGGGGAATCTGGGTCAGCAGCCCGGCGCCGTCGCCCGAGTTGTCGGTGGACGCGGCGCCGCGGTGGGCCACCCGCGCCACGGCCTCCAGCGCCATCGCGACCACCTCGTGGGAGCGTGCGCCCGAGGCGCGCGCGACGAAGCCGGTCCCGCAGGC
This sequence comes from Gemmatimonadales bacterium, assembly GCA_035644115.1. Taxonomy (GTDB): domain Bacteria; phylum Gemmatimonadota; class Gemmatimonadetes; order Gemmatimonadales; family GWC2-71-9; genus DASQPE01. The sequence goes on along the minus strand of DASQPE010000288.1, from coordinate 414 downwards.
GTCCCGCTCGCGATAGGGGTCGAGCGCGCCGCCGGCCCTCGCGGCGTGACGGTCGGGGGCGGGGGGACGGGAACCGGCCGGACGGATCCGCTGCCCAGGTTCGGCCATGGTGCCTCCGTTTTTAGTGGCGCCTCCAAGCCGGCCGGAGAGGTCGGCGGCGAGGCAACAAAAACGGCCCGCTCCGAGTGGGAGCGGGCCGGGTTGGTCACGTATTACAGTTCTACTTCACCCGGTCGCTCCCGCAGAGCGGACGAGAATAAGGTTGGCGACCGGGGCGAGCACGATACTCATCACATTGCAATGTTATGCATCGGCACGGGACTCGTCAAGCGGGTGAGGCCGCCCCGCCCCCTTGACAGCCGGCAGGGCGCCGGCGTAGCCTTGTTCCTCGTGGCATAAACAAACAGCGACGCC
>DASQPE010000287.1:0-13920 GCA_035644115.1 Gemmatimonadales bacterium | reverse complement strand
GCCGCAACGACGGTGGAGTCAGCCCGGTGATGGATCACCGGCGGCGGCGGCAGGATGGTGACAGGAGGGTTCTCCGGCAAGCGCCGCGGGCGCGCCACGGGTCGGGGACCCGGCATGCCGGGCTTGGGCGGGGCCGACCGGTAGGGCATATCGAGGGACCGGGAGGGGTCGGTAAGCGGCGGCAGCACCACAAGATGGCGCGGCCGGTGAGGCAGCACCGGCTGGCGACCCTCGACCGAGCTGATCAGCACGAGGACCACGTGGATCGCGAGGCTGACCGCCAGCGCGATCCAGGGCCATTCGCGCCGCGGGCCTCGGCCCGTGGCGCTACGGCGTGCTGGCGAGTTCTCCACGGCGCAATCGCTCCAGCAGCCCGCCGAGTCGGGTGACCGCCTCGGTGAGCCGCGCCGCGCCCACCGTGAGCGCGATGCGGAAATACCCTTCGCCCGCCGGGCCGAACGCACTTCCCGGCAGGACTACCACCCCCGCTTCCTCGAGCGCCCGGCGGGCGAACACGCCCGACGGCACATCGGCCGGGAGGGGAATCCATAGATACATCGCGGCCTCGGGGGTGTCGACCTCGAACCCGGCCCCCCGCAGTGCGACGACGCCGGCATCCCGCCGCCGCGCCAGCTCTGCGCGGATCGGTGCCACCAGCACCTCGGCCTGGTCGAGCGCTGCCGCACCGGCCTTCTGCACCGCCAGCCACGGACCGGTATCAACGTACGACTTGACCCGGGTGAGCGCACCGATCAACTCCTTGCCGCCCACGGCGAAGCCGAGCCGCCATCCGGTCATCGAGAAGCTCTTCGAGAGCGAAAAGAACTCGACCGCGACGTCGCGCGCTCCTGGAATCTCGAAGATGCTGGGGGCCCGGTAGCCGTCGAATGTGAGGTCGCAGTAGGCGTTGTCATAGGCCAGGAGAATCCCGTGCCGGCGGCAGACCGCGACCGTGCGCTCCAGGTAGTCGGGCGTCGCGACCGCGGCGGTCGGGTTGTTGGGGTAGTTCACGAACACGATCTTGGCACGGCGGAGCACGTGTTCCGGAATCCGCTCCAGCTCGAGCAGGAAACCCTGCTCGAGCTGGAGCGGCGCGATGTACGGTTCGGCGCCGGCCAGAATCGCGCCGCCGAGATACGCCTGGTAGCCCGGCTCGGGCACGATCGCCACGTCCCCCGGATTGGCCACGGCAAATACCACGTGCGCCAGGCCCTCCTTGGACCCGATCAGCGGCAGCGTTTCCGTGACCGGGTCGAATCGCAGGCCGAACCGGCGTTCCACCCAGCGGGCGGCTGCCTGGCGAAACTCCGGCAGACCCTGCTGAAACCCGTACTTGCTCAGGGCCGGGGTTCGCACCGCGCTCACCATGGTCTCGACCACGAGGTCCGGCGGCGGCGCGTCGTTGTCGCCGGGGCCGATGTCGATCACATCCACGCCCTCGCCGATCAACCGCCGCTTGATCGACGGCAGCTCGGCGAGCGGATAGCCGGGCAGCGCACCCAGCCGATCGCTGAACGTGATCATCGACTGTCCTCGCTCCGAACCGGGTTGGAGAGCACGCCCACACCGGAGATTTCCACTTCGACCACGTCGCCGTCGGCCAGCGGACCCGTCCCGGCCGGCGTGCCGGTCGCGATCAAGTCGCCCGGCTCGAGCGTCATGATCCCGCTGATGAACGACACCAGCTCGGGAATCGAGAAGTGCATGTCCGTCGCCTTGGCCCGCTGGCGCTCCTGCCCGTTGACCCGGCCGCGCAGCTCGAGCGTGCGCCAGTCCAGCCCCGATACCACGCGTGGCCCCACCGGACAGAACGTGTCGAAGCCCTTGGCCCGGCTCCACTGCCCATCCTTCTGTTGTAGGTCCCGGCAGGTGACATCGTTGACGCAGGTGAACCCGCCGATTGCCCTTTCCGCCTGTTCCTCCGTGGCATGCCGGAGCCGTCGCCCCAGCACCACGCCGATCTCCGCCTCGAACTCTACCCGGTGGGAGACGCGCGGCAACACAATGGCGCCACCGGGCTCGAGCAGGGCCGTATTCGGCTTGAGGAAGATGATCGGCTCCGAGGGAACGTCGTGGCCCAGCTCCTGGGCGTGGGCCAGATAGTTCCGCCCCACCCCGATGATCTTGCCCGGTTTGACCGGCATCATACGGTGGCCCCAATGCCGAAACGGGCAAAGAAGTCCTCGCACTTGATGCGAACCTCCGCCCAAGTCCCGAACACCTGCTCGGCCCGCGGCAGCCCATTCAACACCAAGGCCCCGTAGCGCTTGGTGACCACCCGACTGTCGAGCAACAACACGACCCCCACGTCCTGCCGGCTCCGGATCAGGCGCCCGAAGCCCTGCTTCAGTTTGAGCGCAGCATGAGGGAGCAGGTAGCCGGTGAAACCGTCGCTGCCCTGCTCGGCCAGCCGCTCCAGCCGCGCTGCGGTCAGCGGCTCCGAAGGAACCTTAAAAGGTAGCTTGTTGAGCACCAGGGCACGGAGCGCGCGCCCCGGCACGTCCACCCCCTCCCAGAACGAATCGGTGCCCAGGAGAATCGCGTTGCCCGCGTCGCGAAACCGCCGGAGCAGGAGATCGCGCGCGGCGTCGCCTTGCACCAGGACCGGCCACCGGCTGGCGAGCGTTCCGCGCAGGGTCGCCGCCGCACGTCTGAGCGCCGCGTGACTGGTAAAGAGCACGAACATGCCCCCGTCGGCGGCGAACGCGAGGTCGGTCACGATCTGCGCCAGCGCCGCGTCGTGGCCGGGCTCGTCATCCCGCGGTGCGGGCAGATCGGTGGGGACCCCGAACAGACATTGGGTCGGATAGTCGAACGGCGAGGCAAGGATTTCCCGCACGGTCACCGGGCTCGCCTCCCCGTCGAGCCCGAGCCTGGATTCCAGGAACTCGAATTCGCCGCCGGCCGCCAGCGTGGCGCTGGTGAGAACCACGGTGGCGAGCCGCTGCCACAGGAGTTCGCGTAGCAGCGGCGCCAGGTCGAGCGGCACCGCCGATAGCGCCAAGGTCTGGCCCCGCTGACCGGTTCGCTCCATCCACCGCACCGTTGGCGGCCCGCCGCTTGCCGGTCGGAGCGCGCGGTTGAGCCCGTCGCCGATGGTGGCCAGGCGTCGCATCACACCGCGCAGCTCCTGGAGCAGCTGGCGTGACCGGTCGGTCTCCTCGCCCTCGGTCAGTCGATCGGCGACTCCATCGAGGATCTCGCCCAGGGCGCGCAGCGCGTCGAGCGCCGCGTCGAGCTCGCGCCGCAGGCCGTCGGTCCACACCGGGTCCGCCGCGAACTGCTCATCCAGCCGCAGCTGGGCGCCGGGAACATCCTCCAGCCTCCCGTGCAATCGGAGAAACAGCGCGTCGCTCGCCTGCCGCGCCTGGCTCAGCGCGGGGAGAAGACGCTCCCGCAGCAACGCGAGTCCCGCCTGGCCGGCGTCTCCGCCTTCGGCGACCAGCTCGAATGCGAGGGTGGGAACCAGACCCTTTCCCCGTCGCTCGAAGCGGGCCAGCAGCCGTTGAACGCCTCGGCTGCTGACCTGGAGGCCGAGGTGTTGGGCCGCTACGTCCTCCACGTGATGGGCTTCGTCCAGCACCAGGCGACGATAGGGTGGAAGCACCGCCGCCTCTTCCCAGTTGTCGGACGCCTGGCGGACCGACAGATCGGCCGCCAGCAGGTGGTGGTTGACCACGACCACGTCGGCCTCGGCCGCGCGGCGGCGCGCCCGGAAAAGAAAGCACCGATCGAAATGGGGGCACTTGAGGCGAGTGCAGAGGTCCGGCTCCGCGCTGACCTCGTCCCAGACCTCAGCGGTGGGCGCCACGGGGAGGTCGCTGAGGGTGCCGTCCGCGGTGTGGCCCGCCCACTCGGCCAACCCCAACACCTCGTCGTGCTTGTCGGGCTCGAACAGCGTCCGTTGCCCGCTCATCGCGCTCTCGAGCCGGGCGAGGCAGAGATAGTTGCGCCAGCCCTTGAGCAGCGCGAACGTCGGCGTGTAGTCGGCGGTCGCGAGCGCCTGCCGAAGCAGCGGCAGGTCTTTGCCGACCAGCTGCTCCTGCAGATTGATGGTGTTGGTGCTCACTACCGTGCGCTCGCCGTTGGCCCGGGCCCAGGCAAGCGCGGGAATGAGGTAGGCGAACGACTTGCCGACGCCAGTGCCGGCCTCGAGCAGGAGCACGCCTCCATCGTTGTACGCGTCGGCGACGTACGCCGCCATGTCTCGCTGCGTCGGCCGGTCTTCGTAGCGGCCCAGCACCCGGGCCACGGGGCCGTGCTCGCCCAGAGTAGCGATCACGTCGAACGGATCGATCCGCTTGACCTCGCGGTCGTGGGGAACCTCGACCACGACGTAGAGCGACTCGGCCGAATTGTCGACGATGCCGAAGCCGACTCCGCCATCGTGAAGGGTGGCGGCCACGTTCAGATCGGGCACCGAGGGATCGAGCCGGCCGCTGGGGTGGTTGTGGAGCAGCATCTCACCCCGGCGTGCCACGCCCGGAAGCGCGAGCACCAGATCCACCGTTCCCCGGGCCACGGCGCGCGCGCCGGTGACGACGCCGTCGCGGTCGACCTGGGCGACGAACGACACCTCCCGCCCGCCGGCCGCAGCGATCTCGCGCGCGAGGTAGGCCCGGGCGTCAGCGGCAATTCGTTCGGTCGGTTGTGTCACGACTTTTTGAACCACGGAAGCAGGGAGGCACGGAGGAAGATCATTGGTGGAATCTACTCGAGATCCATTTCGGACACGTACCAAAAGTCACGCCGTCCTCTGCGCCTCTGTGCCTCTGTGGTTCGCAGTTGCAGTTGCAATTCAGGTCTTGAGCTCTTTCTTCTTCGCCGCGGGGAACAGGACGTTGTTGAGAATGAGCCGGTAGCCCGGCGAGTGCGGGTGGAGCGAGAGGTCGGTCGGCGGGTCGCCGATTTGATGTTGCGGATCTTCCGGGTCGTGCCCACCGAAGAACGTCCAGGTCCCCTGCCCCCGCTCTCCATGGATGTACTTGACCCATGGCGCGCCGGGCTCGTCCGCCAGGACCGTGATGCTGGGCTTCAGGGTGCGGCGCATGAACGAGGTGGTGAGCCCGTAGAAATCGGGGATGACCTGGCGGTGGTTCTGCACCAGCATGGTCGCCACTGGATCGATCTTGGCGCTGAAGTTGAACAGGCTGAAAGACCCCAGCGGCTGGCGCCGGTCGAGCGAGTTGACCTGGTGACCGTCGATGTCGGAGAACACCGGTACCGAGGGGTTGAGCTCGAGCTTGGCGTTCTGGAACGCGAGCGCCGAGTCCCAGTGCATCTTGGCGGACGCGTTCGGGTCCATCGGCGTTCGGTCGGCGTAATCGGTCGCGATGTCCACGCCCTGCCCCGCGAGCGCAAGGTCCAGCGTCTCGGTCGCCGTGCACATGGCGAAGAGAAAACCGCCCCGCTCGACGTACGCGGCGATCGCCCGGGCCACCGCCTTCTTCTCCTCCGGCACACTGGGGAAGCCCAAGGTCTTCGCCATGGCGGTGTTCTGCTTCACCATGTCCAGCAGCCAGGGCGCGCCGGCGTAATTGAGATAGAACTTGGAGTACTGGCCGGTGAAGTCCTCGTGATGCAGGTGCAGCCAGTCGTACTTCTTGAGCCCCTCGCGCAGCACCTCCGGGTCCCAGATCTTCTCGAACTCGATCCCGGCGTAGTTGAGCACCATGGTCACGGCGTCGTCCCAGGGAGGCGCGTTCGGGGGCACGTACACCGCCACCTTGGGTGGTTTCTCCAGGGGGATCGCGTCCATGTTGTCGCCCTGGATCTGGGCCCGGAGCTGGAGCACCGCGCCGTCGTCCAGCGGCTCGATCGTGATCCCCGACAGCCCGGCGTCGCGCGGCGTCGTCGGGTCGGCCGGCATGAGAAAGGACCCGTTCCGGTAGTTGAGCAGCCACTCGGCCCGCGCGCCCCGCTGCACCGCCCGATAGGTCAGCCCATAGGCTTTGAGGTGGTCGCTTTGCGCATCGTCCATCGGGACCAGCAGCCAGCCCGCGGCAGCGCGTCCCCCGAGCACTCGAGCCGCCGGGCTCAGCGCGGCGAGCGCCCCCAAGGTCCGACCGACGAACTCACGCCGTTTCATGGCGCTCACGTCTTGGGCACCGCACCACGAGCCTGATCCAGTAGACGGCGCGCCTGCGGCACCAATGCGCTGTCGGGAAAGCCGAGAATGAGGTGCTCGAGCACGTCGGTGGCCTCCTGGGCCCGGTTGCCGTCGATCAGGAGCTGGGCCAGCGCGAGCTCCGCTGCCGGTGCCGTTGCCTTCGCGTCGGGTGTCGCCGCGGCGCGATACAGTCGCTCGGCATCGCCGGAGCGGCGGGCCGCCTGCGCGATCCGGCCCGCGTACAGGCGCACTTCCGCGCCACCGTGATCGGCAGGAAGGCCGGCGGCCACCTTCTCCAGCCCTTCGACGCCGCGCGCCGTGTCGCCTCGCTCGACCGCGAGCAGCGCGGCACCCAGCGCGGGCAGGCTGTCGACCTCGATCGGCTGGAGCATCGCGAGAATGGCGGTGCGCGCGGTGGCCTCCTCGCGGCTGCCGGCATAGGGGCCGGCCAGCTTGAGCAGCGCCGCGGCGCTATCCAGCTCGCCATGCAGCAGTCGGAGCCGGCCCGCCAGCGCGAGACCCTCGACGCTGGTGTCTCCGACCACCATGGTATCGGCCCGTCCGAGCTTCCCCTCACGCACCCATCCCCAGGCGACGCCGCGGCGGAGCGCGAGCCAGTCGTCGCTGGCCAGACTCGCCTTGGCCTCACCAACCTTCCGCTCCGCCTCCTCCACCTTGCCTTCCTTCAGCAGCACACCCACCATGGCGGTAGCCGCCCCGGAGGCCGTGGCTTCGACCGTGCCGGGCTCGACCGCGAGGCCGCTCAGCATCCGACGGGCCGATTCTTCGTCACCCGCATCGGCAAACGCCTGCGCCGCCTCTACCCGCAGTTGGGATCGGGCCGGCCCCGGCGTCCGGTCGGCCAGCGCCGCGAGCGCGAGTCCCTGCGCCCGCGAGCCGGTCGGGCCTTTCTGATCGCGAACCTGGTCGAGGAATCCGGAGAGCACGTCAAGCGCGCCGGCACGATCCGCCGGAAGATTGGCCGCAAGGATCTGGAACCCGCCCACCGGATCGCCCCAGCGCGCCCGGAGGTCGGCCTCGAGCCAGCGGGCCGCCGGGGCCGGCTCGGCAGCCAACAGCCGCACCAGGTCGGCATGCATGCTGTCCGGCGCGGCGCTGAGCACCTTCGCGGCGGTGACGCGATAGCCGGCAACCTTCCCGACCGCGATCCCCCATTCGTGCACCGCGCCAGTCCACTCCTGGTCCTGAGAGAGGAGAATGGCCAGCTCGCCCGCCAGCACGTCGGGCCGATGCAGTCGCTCTCGCGCGGTCAGATAGCCCCGTCGCGCCTCCCCGCGGTCGCGGCGCGCGAGGGCGGCGGCGCCCCACTCGCGATACGGGGTCTCGTCCGTGGGATCGAGTGCCGCCCACCGCTCGGCCACCGCGCGGACACTGTCCGGACGATCGGCCGCGGACCAGGCGCGTAGCACGACCCCATAGAACGCGCCTGCCGACGGGCTCGCTGCCAGCGCAGCCCGCGCGTCCGGCAGAATGTCGGCCACGCGGTCCAGCGCCACCAGCGCCCGCTCCAGGCCGAACAACGCCGCCGCCTCGGCCGGCTTCTGCTTCAGCACCTCGCGGTAGGCCGCCGCGGCGTCGGCGTAGTTCCCCCGCCGCTCGAGCTCGAGGCCGCGGCGCATTGGATCGGGTGATTGCTGGGCTTTCAGCGCCGGCACTGCCGCGCCCAAGGCCAGCAAGCAACCGATCAATCCGGTCGCCCGCCGACCGCTCTTACCTCTCACCTCTCACCTCTCACCTCACTTCTCACTCTCAACCAGTCGCCTGAAGTAATCCACCACCAGCCGCCGCTCCTCGGGCGAGAGCCGTTGCAGCTCTTCCCAGCTCGGCACCCGCAGCCGGTTGTCGCCCTCGAGCAGCGCCGCCCGGAGCGCCGGCGGGAGATGGACGCTGTCGTCCTTCGCCGTGGTGCTCTGTCGCTCTTTCCGCTGGTCTTCCTGGCTGCCCTGCAGCGTACGACCGGCATCGAGCATGCGGCGAAAGAGCCGTTCCTGGCGTTGGACCGTCTCCCGATCGAGCCGCTGGGCTTCCAGACGACGCGCCAGGTCCTTGGCCTCGTCCGCCATCTCGCCGGCCCCCGCCATGTTGCCCTGGCCTTTCAGCTTCTCCAGCTCCTCCGCCAACGCACGCTGGCGCAGTCCCAGCTGGCGCAGCTGTTCGCCCACACCCTTGCCGCCCAGCATGGGCATCAGCCCCTCCGACTGCTGCCCCAGCTGGCCCTGCTGTCCAGCCAGCTGGGTCATGCGCTCCATTGCCTCGGCGAGCCCCGATCCGGATGCGGCGCCGGCGACGCTCGAGCGGGCCCGGACCAGCTGGTATGCGGCGACGTTGAGCGCGTCCACCGCCGAGCCGGCCCGTTCTGCCGCCTCCCGCACATTGGGATTGGCCGACGACACCGCCTCGAGCGACCGCGTCATCTCCAGCTCCGCCGCGGCCAGCGCCTCGGCGATCTGGCGGGGCACCAGCGCGTTCTTCCCGGCCAGCCCGCGCAGCTGCGATTGAAGCCGACCCACCCCCTCCTGGACTGCCGCCTGCTCCCCTCTCGCGAGCGGCGTGGGACCTCCACGTTCGAGGCCACGAGCCAGACCAAGCTGTCGCTCGGAAAGCCGGCTGGTCTCGCCCAGGGCGCGGTCGAGTCCCTCGGTGACCTCGGCACGCCATTCCTGCTGGAGGCCCTGCCGCTGCTGGTCGAGCCTCTCACCCACCGGTTGCAGCTGGTCGGCGGCGCGCTTGCCCTGTTGCTGCGCCTGCTTCCGCTGGCCTTGCTGAGCCGATCGCCCGGCCTGCTGCATCTGGTTGGCGGCACCCGCGGCCAGCCGCTGCGCCTCATCGACCTTGCTCTGGCGGTCCTTGGGCAGTTGGGGCACCACCTGCTTGAGCGCGGAGGCCAGCGAGTCGGTTCGGGTCGCCAGCTGCTTCTCGGTCGCGGCAGCGCGGCTGCTGTCAGCCGAGTCGATCTGATCGTTCCAGGTTCGCTGCTCCTGCGCCAGGTCGCGGGACTCTTGCGAGAGATTGGCGAGGTCACCCTCGAGCGCCGCCCGCCGGAACAGCTCCTTCGCCTGCTCCAGCGCCTCCCGGAGCTGCTGTTGGCGCTCGACCAGCTGTTCGAGGGCCTCTTTGGTCGCGTCCGCATTCAGGTCCTTGAGCGCCTGCTGCAGCTTGTCCAGCTGCTGCCGCAGCTCCGGTGTCAGCGCGCGCTGCACCTGCTCCCGGATCTCCGCCAGCTGCTGCTGCCAGGCCGAATCGTGCAGCCCCGCCGCCGCGGCAGCCTTCTCCAGGGCCTCCAGCGACTGGCGCAGTCCTTCCGCTTGCGCCACCAGATTCTGTTGCTGGGCGGCCACCGCCTCAGCCCGCTTCGCCTCTTCATATGGAAGGGCATCGGGGTGCTGCGCGTCCTGCCCCACCTCGCCGCGGGGCTGCTCCCGCGCCAGGTCCTCGGTCCGCCGTTCCAGCCGGCGGCTCTCAGCGGCCAGGCTGTCGAGCCGGCCGCCGACCGCGCGACTGGCCTGTCGTTCCGCGGCCCGCACCTCACTCATGGTGGGCAGGCGCAGCACGAACTCGCGGGACCGCCCGGCCTGCTCCGCCGGCGAGTTGTCGGTGGCGATGGCGACGTAGCGCAACGTGTCGCCCGGCAGCAGGCCGCGCCGGTTGAGATCGAGCGTAAACGAGAGGATGCCCCGATCCGTCGTCCCGGGTGGGACCGGCACCGGATCGCGCCGCACCGGATCGGCCCCGCCCAACTGGCTGATCCGCCGGCTGGCGACCGCGACGCCACGGATGCCATGATCATCCCGCACGTCGATCACCAGCGGAACCAGGAGATTCAGGGGCGCGATGGTGTCAGTCCCCGGAATCGGCACATCGACCCGGGGCGCGCTGTCCGCCACCAGGCGGATGGGCAGCCGAACCGTGTCGCCCGCGAGCGGCGTGCTCGCGGTGGTGACCAGCGAAAGCCGGTAGATGCCAGAGGTTCGAGGGACGAAAGTCCCGGAGAATCGCGCGGCCGAGACCGCAAGCTGCTCGGTCCCGCCGCCGGCCGTCCACCCCGCCGAGGCCAGTGGGGCGGTCGCTTCGCCCTTGGTCTCGAGCCGAGTCCCGGCCGGAACGAGAACGGTATCGCCCCCGAGCGGCACCGGCTCGTCATCCAGTCCGAGATAGGCTGGGTAGTGCGCCGTCACCGACACGGTCCCGAGAAAGGCCGGCAACCGCACCCGCACCTGCACCGTGTCCGAGCTGCCACGGCCGCTGGTCGCGCGGGCGAAGAGATCGCTCTCCAGCGGCCCCGCCATGAAGCGACCGCGGCCCAGAGAGTCGAGCGAAAGCAGCCGGGGCCGCCAGGATTCACCCGGCGTGCGGAGCCAGAGGGTGACGTGCTGGCGGCCCGCCGCTTCGACTTCGAGCGGGACGATGGCGCCGCGATCGACCTGGGCAGCTCCGGCCCGGAGCCGGACCGGCGCCAGGGTGGCCTCCCACGCCGTGCCCGGGTGCCAGAGCGCGGCCGCCGCGCCACCCACCGGGCCCGCCGCTCCCAGAATGAGCGCTCCGAGGCCGAGCGCCCCGATGCCCGCCAGGAGTCGCTGTCGTACCGAGCGCGCCACCGGCAGTGCCGCGGCGGCACCGCGCTCCGCGAGGTGCGCGGCGCCCGCGGCGTCGGCGAGTCCGAATAGGGCCTCGCTGGTTCCCGCCGCGGGCGGATCGAGCAGCGCCGAGAGCGCGCCGTGCCGCCATCCGCCTCCCTGTTCGAGGCGGCGGGCGAAGACTCGAGGCGCCAGCGTCGCCTCGCGCCGCCACGCCGCGGCGAGCACGAGGACGAGTCCCACCAACGCCAGGGCCCATGCCGCGAGCACCCACCACGGCGCCGTGAGCACCCGGAAACGGGCCAGCCAGGCAGCACTCCCGAGCACGAGGGCGGCGAGGCCAATCGCCCCCGCCGCCCATCCCGCCCGGCTCTCAGCGCGGAGCGGCCGCGCCAGGCGCTCGAGCGCCTGCCCGGTCGCGACTGCGGTCATCCCCCGTAGCCCACGGCGTATGCGAACAGATTTACGCCCATGCGGAGCGCCGCCTCGTGCTTCGCCGGCGGATCGTGATGCACGTCGGGATCCTCCCAGCCGTCACCGAGGTCGCACTGATAGTCATAGAATACGACGAGACGGCCGTCGAGGAAGATCCCGAACCCCTGCGCGGGCTTGCCGTCATGCTCATGAATCTTGGGAAGCCCCTTGGGGAAGTCGTACACCAGGTGATAGATCGGATGCTCCAGCGGGACCTCGACCAGAGGATGGTCGGGGAAGAGCCGCGCCAGCTCCCGCCGAATCGAGGCATCCATCCCGTAGTTGTCACTTGCGTGCAGGAAGCCGCCCTGCCGCAGCCATTCGCGCAGAACGGCGAGGTCACGGTCGGAGAAATGAACGTTGCCGTGACCGGTCATGTGGAGGTAGGGAATGTTCCAGAGATCCTCGTCCCCCAGCGTGACGACTTTTTCCTGAGAAGCGACCCGGAGGTTGGTCCGGGTATGGATGGCCTGAAGCAAGTTGGGAAGGCTGGATGGGTTCGCGTACCAGTCGCCGCCCCCGTCGTAATGGAGGCGGCCGATTGTCATCAAGGCGGGCAGGCGACGGGCGGACAGGCGGGCAGGCGGGCGGGCGGACAGCTCTGCTCGGCTGCCCGCCGCGAAGGGGAGCAGGATCAGTACGCTGAGCGTCAGCTGCGCAAACTGCCCGCCGGCCCGCCTGCCCGCCTGCCCGCCTGCCCGCCCGCCTGCCGTCATAATTCCGTCACCAGCCGATACGCCTCGTTGCGAGCGAGTCCCAGCTCCGCCGCCACCCGTTGGGCGGCCTCGCGCCGCGTCGCTCCGCCGTCGAGCAGTTGCCGGGCCAGCGCCCGGCCCTCCGCGGTGCGGTCCGGGGGCGGGGCGGGCTCGCCGGTTCCAGCGAGTAGCACGGTCACCTCGCCCTTGGGTGCCTCCTGGGAATAGTAATCCCCGAGCTCGAGCACGGTGCCGGCCCGGAGCTCCTCATGCAGCTTGGTGAGCTCGCGCGCGACCACCACGCGGCGATCCGGTCCGACGAGCGCCACGAGGTCCCGTAGTAAGGCCGCCAGCCGCCCGGGGGCCTCGAAGAACACGACGGTCCATTCTTCGGCGCACGCCCGCGCCAGCAGCCGCGCCCGCTCGGCACCCTTCCGGGGCATGAATCCGAGAAACAGATAGCGGTCGGCCGGGAGGCCGGATGCCGACAGCGCCGCGGTCACCGCCGAGGCGCCCGGCAGCGGCACCACGGAGAAGCCCGCGTCGCGGGCCGCGGAGACCAGGTCCGGACCGGGATCGCTCACTCCCGGAGTGCCCGCGTCGGTCACCAACGCGACGTCGCGGCCGTCTGCCAGCATCCCGAGCAGGGCCTCGGTACGGCCCCGGCCCGAGTGCGCATGGAAGCTCAAGAGCTGCGGGTGGGCTCCGAGGTGGGCCAGCAGTCCCCTGGTGCGCCGGGTATCTTCGGCTGCGACGACGGCGACCTGCCGTAAACAATCCGCCGCCCGGGGGCTCAAATCGGCCAGATTCCCGAGCGGCGTCGCCACGACGTACAGGGTCGCCATGCGCCTCACATAAGGTGCTGCTTGATCTTTCCTTCGAGCACCGGCTTGGGGACCGCGCCGACCACGGTGTCCACGTGCCGCCCGTTCTTGAAGAAGAGGATGCTCGGGATGGAGCGCACGTTGAACCGCATGGCAGTGCGCTGATTGCTGTCCACGTCGAGCTTGGCTATCCGGGCCCGTCCGGCGTATTCGCCCGCGATCTGGTCCAGCACCGGCGCCACGACCTGACAGGGGCCGCACCACGTCGCCCAGAAGTCCACCAGCACGAGCCCGGACGACTGCTCGATCTCGCTGGCGAAGGTCGCATCAGTGACCTCGAGGGTGTTCGTGGCGCTCATGACATTATTCTCCATTCGAGTTGTTCGGAGGAGCCACCGTGACCGATCGCCCCCGTATTGCCCACATCGGGATCGCCGTGTCTGACCTCGACGGCGCGTTATCCTTTTACCGTGAGGTGCTCGGCCTGGTTCCCCAACCGCCGGAGACCGCCGACGGCGCCGAGATCGTCTCCCTGTCGTTCGGTGAGTCGCAGGTCGAGCTGCTGACCTCCACCGATCCGGCGAGCCCGATTGCCAAGTTCCTGGCGACGCGCGGACCCGGCATCCATCACATCTGTTATCGGGTGCCCGATCTCGACGCCGCGCTCGCTGCCTGTCGCGCGGCCGGTTATCGCCTGGTGGACGAGGCACCCCGCATCGGGGTTGGCGGCCGGCGCATCGCCTTTGTCCATCCTAAGTCGACTGCCGGCATCCTGCTCGAACTCACGGAGTAGCAACCGCGGGCTGGTCGCCCGGGTTCCATCAGGTCGAGTCCTTGCTCGTCTTGTCCGAGATACAGGGACGCTTCGGGTGTCCCGCCGCCGCGAGATCCACCTGGTTCACCACCCAGGCGTTGTCCTGCGCCTTCACCACCGCGAACGGGACGAACTTGGTGCACCCCGGCCGCTCCAGCTGGACCACTACCTGCCGGGTGGTGGCGGGCTCGTTACCTGGGCGCAGCGTGTCGCCGGCGGCCTGCTCCACCTGCGCCGCGCTCGCCGGCACCAGCCGGTAGGGTGCGCCGCTCAGGTAGATCTGCATGATGCTCAGCCGGCGCTCGTAGTCGGGCGGTTGCCCGGTCTTGGAGGCGGATCCCGCGCGCGTACCCCAGAGCTGTGCCATCCGCTTGAGGTTGCTGTCCGCCGCGGCCTGCATAAAGCTTCT
>DASQPE010000286.1:0-2438 GCA_035644115.1 Gemmatimonadales bacterium | reverse complement strand
TCCTCGGCGAGGACCCCGGCGGCGTAGCAGTCGGCCTCGAGCTCCTGCCGGCGTCGGATGGTGCTCAGCTCATCACGCGGTTCGGCGAGCGCGCCGCCGGCGTGGCCGTAGGCGATGTGGCCGTACTCGTGAGCAAAGAAGAAGGCGGCGAGCTCGGGGCCGATTCGCTGCATCAGGGTGGGGTTGAAGTAGATGACGGGTCGGCCGCGCTCGTACGTGGCCACCGCGACGTCGTGCAGCGTGTCGGTCGCTACTTGACGAACATCTACCAGCCGCTGGGCGGCCGCGACCGGAGCCACGCCCTTGCCCGCGAGCGCCGCGGCTACTGCCAGGATGAGTTGAGTTCTCCGGGTCATTGGCCGGCCTGCTCCTGCTCGAAGTTCCCAAAAAGACAACCGCCCCCACGCTTTCGGCTCGAAGCGGGGGGCGGTCGGAGAGGCGCCATTGCGCGTCTACCGGCGGGTCCGCCGCATTCGAACCGGGTTCGGGCCACGATCCGTGCGTCGCGGCCGCGGATTTCGTGCTCCGGGAATCAGCCTCAGCTGTCCCAAGACCCGGCTTTGCTCCAGTCGCTTGGTTCGCCGGGCCTGCAGGAGCACCGCGGCCAGCAGGAGAAAGCCCGCCAGCGTAGCCGCATCGCCTCCCAGAGCGCCCACCCATTGCAACAGGGTCGATCCGATCGTCAACGTCGCGTCCTTCCCGTCAGGGAATGCGGGTGACGGGCTGCTTGTCCCCGGGTTGAGCGACCCACCACACCCCTATTGATCGTCCCTGCGATTCAGTGGGTTCCCGCTGGCCGAGTGGGGATCCGTTCTAGACGCCCTTCAGAAGCATATCTCGTGCCTGTCCATTTGCCGCCGTATGTTCCGACCGCGCAGTCTGGTACGGCACCGGCCGAACCCGCGGCCCAGCTGGCTGTCGTGGCGATCTGCGGCAGATTCGACCGCCGGTTCCGGGCCGGCCGGGCGATTTGACCGACGTCCCTCTCGCCCCTTACGTTGGGGCAGCCGCCAGGGGTATCGGACCCCGTCCGATTGAGAGAGAACCCTTGGAACCTGATCCGGCTCATACCGGCGAAGGGAGCGCGGCGCACTTCGCGGCGCCCTTCGTGATTGCTGGGAGCGTCGCATGCCCACCCTGTCAGCCCGCCCGTCCACTCGCCTGCCTGGCTTCGGCGAGGCTTTTCCCCGCTCCACCAAGGTTTACCTGGAAGGCGATCGCGGCGTCCGAGTGCCCGTGCGCGAGATCGGGCTCTCCGGAGGCGACCCGCCGCTCCAGGTCTACGACACCAGCGGGCCGCAGGGCTTCGACGTCCGACGCGGCCTGCCGCCAGTACGGCGACCGTGGATTCTGGCCCGGGACGTCGAGGAGAACGGCGGGCACGCCCCGAGCGCTCTGATTCCGAAGACGCTCGAGCGGCCAGTATATCGGGGCCGAAGCTGCGTCACCCAGCTCCATTACGCCCGCCGGGGCGAGATTACGCCGGAGATGGAGTTCGTTGCGCTGCGCGAAGGCCTCTCTGCCGAGCTGGTGCGAAGCGAGGTCGCCCGGGGCCGGGCAATCATCCCGGCCAACATCAATCACCCCGAGCTGGAGCCGATGATCATCGGTCGCGCCTTCCTGGTGAAGATCAACGCGAACATCGGGAACTCGATCGTCACCTCGTCGATCGATGAGGAAGTGGAGAAGCTCCGTTGGGCGACGCTCTGGGGGGCGGACACGGTCATGGACCTTTCGACCGGGAAGCACATCCACGAAACCCGCGAATGGATCCTCCGCAACTCGGCGGTACCGATCGGCACCGTGCCGATCTATCAGGCGCTCGAGCAGGTCGGCGGCGTGGCGGAGGAGCTCACCTGGGAGATTTATCGCGACACGCTGATCGAGCAGTGCGAGCAGGGGGTAGACTATTTCACGGTGCACGCGGGGGTGCTGCTCGAGTACATCCCGCTCACCGCCGACCGCGTCACGGGGATTGTATCACGGGGCGGATCGATTCTGGCGAAATGGTGCCTCGCTCATCACCAGCAGAACTTCCTGTATACGCGTTTCCCCGAGATCTGTGAGATCCTCGCGCATTATGACGTCTCCTTCTCGCTCGGCGACGGCCTTCGGCCGGGCAGTATCGCCGACGCGAACGACCAGGCACAGTTCGCGGAACTTCGGACCCAGGGTGAGCTCAACCGGATCGCATGGGAGCATGGGGTCCAGGTGATGAACGAGGGCCCTGGCCACATCCCGATGCACCTCATCCGGGAAAACATGGACAAGCAGCTCGCGTGGTGCGCCGAGGCGCCGTTTTATACCCTCGGTCCCCTCACGACCGACATCGCGCCGGGCTATGACCACATTACCAGCGCGATCGGCGCGGCCATGATCGGCTGGTATGGCACCGCGATGCTTTGCTACGTTACGCCCAAGGAGCATCTCGGTCTGCC
>DASQPE010000285.1:0-8052 GCA_035644115.1 Gemmatimonadales bacterium | reverse complement strand
TCTCGGGAAGCCGGTACCGTTCTCGGTACCGTTGCGGGCGGTTCTCGGCGGTGGCGGGCGGTACGGGGCGGAGCTAAGTGCCTGTTTTTACAACCGCCGGCCACCGCCCGCGCCGGCCGAACAGCGCTTATCAGGCGTGCGCTCTAACCACCTGAGCTACAGGCCCTCAACCACTTGGACACCCGGCGCCGGTGGGCGACCGCGGCCCGACCACGAGCCACCCCGCCGGCCGTGAGAAAATAAGCAGCGCCCACCGGCCCACGCCACCTCGATCCCGACTACACCTCGCTCGCCCCGACCCGACCCGCCAGCCCCCGGATCCCCGCGATCGAGAACTCCGCGATGTGGTCGGCCAGCTCCGCCAGCGCGGCCGGCGTCGGACGCCAGCGGGGCATGAGCCGGGTCAGGATCGCGCTGCGCGCGTAGATCAGGAACTGGCCCTGAATGCTGCCCACCGTTCGCGCCACCCGGTCATCGCTCGCCGAGCACCCCATCAGCTCGGCCACGATACCGCTCAAGTATGCGATCCGCGGCCGGATCCCGTGTTCCACCACCCGATCGAGCTCCGGCGTGGGGGACTCCATCTCCCGATTCATCAACCGGTGGATCCACGATCCCTGCGCCTTGCCGACGATCCGCTCAACATGGACGTGGATGAAGGTCCGCAGCCGCTCTTCCGGCGGTCCCTCCGCCTGCATCGCGGCGGCCCCAGTCTCGCGCATGGCGTCGATCGCGGCCTGCACCACCTCGGCGTAGAGGCCGAGCTTGTCGCCATAGTGGTAGTTGACCGCCGCCACGTTGGCCCGCGCCGCCCGGCAGATCTCCCGCACCGTCACGCCCTCGAATCCGCGATCGGCGAAGAGCTCGGCCGCGGTCTCGAGCAGCCGCCGCCGGGTTTCGTGGTCGTCGGCCGGCGTCCGAGCCCGCCGCCGCGGCCGCAGAGGTCCGGGTCTGCTTGGCATCAGAGCGTCCGCCGGAATAGCAGAGTCGCCGCCGTCATCGCGATCACGGTGAACGCAACAAGGTAAGCGAGGTCGCCGGACACGGCGAGGAGACCGGTGTTCTTGAGCAGGAGGCTCTTGAACGCGTGCACGGCGTAGGTGAACGGGTCCACCGCGGCGATCACCCGCATCCATCCGGGAAAGGCCTGGGGCGGGTACACGGCGCCGCTGGGAAAGAAGAGCAGCGTATTCAGCACTCCGAAGATCGCGCGCGGCAGGAGCGGATCGCTGACCCGAACCATGATCAGGAACATCATGCTCACCAGGGCCAGGGCCGCGACCACGATGACGATGAACATCCGCGCCATCCGTAGCAGGTCGAACGGGTGCGGGATGCCGGCGATCACCGACCCGACCGTCATCAGCACCGCGCCGGCCAGCACCGCCTTGATCGCGCCCGACAGATTGAAGCCCGCGATCAGCTCGAGCTTGCTGATCGGGGTCACCAGATACCCCTCGTGCAGCCCCCGGGCCTTGTCGTCGATGAAGATGATGCCGCCGCCGATCATGACCATCATGAAGATGGACATGACGATCGAGCCGGGCAGCAGATACTGGATGTAAGGCACGTAGGGATACACCTCCACCACGTCCAGCGTCAGCTTGTCCGGCATTCGGCGAGACTCGGGTGCCGGCTCGTTGTACGCGCTCACCAGCCCGCCGAAGGTGTTGGCCAGCGTCGCGGCAACGAAGTTGTCGGTGTTGTCCTCGATCAACGCGACCCGTGGGTCCTCCTTCGCCAGCATGCGACGCGAGAACTCGGGCGGGATCGAGAGCACCCCGTTGATGCGGCCGTCGCGCAGATCGGCGAGCGCCTTCCCCGGATCGCGGTAGAGCACCGGCTGGAAGGTGCGGGCATTGGCCGCCACCGCCCCCGACAGCTCCCGGAGCCGCACGGCCGGCACGCCGCGATCCTGATCAACGATCCCCACCTTGAGGTGCTTGACGTTCCCGCCGAAGGCGTAGCCCAGCACCACCAGCTGAACCAGCGGGAAGATCATCGACACCACGATCAGGACCGGGCTCCGCCGGAATCGCCGAAGCTCCCGCTCGATGATGGCCCAGGTGCGCTGCATACGGACCTCCAGATCAGACTCTAGCGCCGAGGCGCCACCATGACAGTTCGGTCGGCTGCGGACGGGACCTGCAACGAATCGCGCAGCTGGCGGCCGGTGTAGTGCACGAACACGTCGTCCAGCGTGGTACTCTGGATCGCCAGCGAATGGATCGCGATGCCGGCGGCCTCGGCCGCCTCGATCAACGCCTTGGTCGTCGCCGGACCATCGGTCGAGGCGATCCGGAACATCCCGTCCTCACCGGTCACCTTCTCGGCGGCGGGCAGCCGCTCGAGGCGCTCGACCCAGTCCGCCGGCGGGGTCGCGAAGCTCGCTTCCAGCACGTTCTTGCCCGGCACGCTGGCCTTGAGCTTCATGGGCGAGTCCAGCGCCATCAGGTGACCGTGATCGACAATGGCGACGCGATCGCACAACCGGTCCGCCTCGTCCATGTAGTGGGTCGTGAGCAACACGGTCAGCTCGCGCTCCGCCTTGATCTTCTGCAGCATCTCCCACACGGCTACCCGGGACACCGGATCGAGCCCGGTGGTCGGCTCATCGAGGAAGAACATGCGGGGCTCGTGCATCAGCCCGCGAGCGATCTCGACCCGCCGCCGCATCCCGCCCGAGAGGTTCTTCACCGGCTGGTCGGCCCACTGGGTGAGCTCCACCGCCGCGAGCAGCTCGGCCATGAGCCGCTGACGCCGCTCACGCGACACGCCATACAGCTTGGCGAAAATGAGCAGGTTCTCTTCCACGCTGAGCTCGAGGTCGCTGGTCATCGCCTGCGGAATGACGCCGATGGAACGGCGCACTCCGTTCGCGTTCCTGACAATGTCCCAGCCGCCCACCGACGCCGTGCCGGCAGTCGGGGGAATCAGCGTGGTGAGCATCCGGATAAGCGTGGACTTTCCCGCGCCGTTAGGGCCGAGCAGCCCGAAGATTTCGCCCTCGTCCACCGTGAACGAGATCCGGTCCACGGCGGTGAAGTCGCCGAACCGCTTGGTGAGTGCCTGAACGTCGATCGCGGACACGGTGCGCCGGGCTAGCGGGTGACCGGGAGCAGGACGTACGCCGTCATGCCCAGCGCGATATGGCGATCGCGATTATCGACCCGGAGCCGGATCTCGAAGGTCCGGATGTCGCGCTTAGTGCGACTCACGTCCCGCTGGGTGGCGAAGCCGGCGTCCACCCCGCGGAAGAAGACGGTCCCCTGCCGCTCTTCGCCGGAAGGCAGCCGAACGGTGAGGTGGTCCCCCAGACGAATCCGGTCGATGTAGGTCTCCTCCACGTCGGCCCGGACCCAGAGATCGTCGGGATCGATGAGGGTCACGATCGCCTGGCCCGGGTTCACGAACTCGCCCGGCCGGGCGGACCGCACGTCCACCACCCCCGCGAGCGGCGCCCGGACCTCGGTATAGCCGAGCCGCACGTCGGCCTTGGTCTTCTGGGCATCCGCCGCGGCCCGCTGCCGGCGGCTCGCCAGCAGCGCGCTCCGCTTCATGGCGACCTGCTCCGCATTGCCCCGGGCCAGCGCCAGCGCCGCCTGCTGGGCCTCGACCTGCCGCTCGAGCGCGTTCACCCGCGCCTGAGCCGCGTCGTAGGTCGCCCGCGCGTGGTCGCGCTCCTGCTCGGCCGAGGCGCCGTAGCGGGTGAGAGTGTCGAGCCGCTGAGAGGTGAGCCGGGCGTCGACCAGGGTCGCGGCCGCCTCAGCCTGCTGGGCTTCGGCGGCCGCCAGATTGGCTTCGGCCTGGCGGATCTGGTTGCTGGTCTCCTGCTCCTGATAACGGAGGGCGGCCGCGCTCTGCTCCACCTGCGACGCATAGCCTTGGGCGCTGTAGCTATAGAAGGCGCGATCGGCCTCGAGCTCGGCCGGCTCGATGACCGCGAGGAGCTGATCGCGCCGGACCGCGTCGCCCTCGCGCACCAGCAACCGGTCCAGCCGGCCGCCCACTTGGGGCCCCACGATGACGTCGTTGGTGGTCACGATGCCGGTGAGCACGAGCGCCCTGGCGCCCGAGCGGGCGAAGGCCAGGGCGGCGGCGGCCGAGATCACCACCAGGCCCAGGATCGGGCCGATGCGCTTCCAGTTCACGAGTGGGTGCCTCCAAACGGCTGTATAATACAGCTGTTTCAGACAGCCGAAGTCAATGGGCGGCGGGGCCGGGGGGGGAAACGCACTGTCCCCGCCCGATCGGCGATCGGGCGGGGACGGCGTGACTCCGCAAGCATCCAGCGCGAGGCGCGACTAGCGCTCCTCGTCGTCTTCGAAATCGTCGAACTCTTCCAGGTCCTCGTCCTCCAACTCCTCGTCTTCGAGGTCCTCGTCGTCCTCGAGGTCCTCGTCCTCGTCGTCGTCGTCGTCGAAGGCAAACCCGTCGTCGTCGATGTCCTCGTCCTCTTCGTCAAACCGACGGCGCATTTCCAGGGCCTCCAACGACGTCTCCCAGGCCAACATTGTATCCTCCGCCAAAGCGAGAGAGTGGGAACTCGGCGTCCTACGACGCGTCTGCCACCCGGGCGGCCCGGGCGGCCTTCCTGCGGTCATTCCCATGGAGCACCCGCTTGCGGAGGCGGATGCTCTTGGGAGTGACCTCGATCAGCTCGTCTTCCTCGATGTACTCGAGGGCGTACTCGAGCGTGATCTCGCGGGGCGGCTCCAGGAGGATGTTGTCGTCCGAGCCCGACGCCCGCATGTTGGTGAGCTTCTTTTCCTTGGTGACGTTGACGTCCATGTCGCCCGGACGCGAGCTCTCGCCGGCCACCATGCCCTCGTACACCAGATCGCCGGGCGCGACGAACATCTGCGCCCGCTCCTGGAGATTGCCCAGCGCGTAGGCCACGACCGAGCCTTCGCGGTCGGCCACCAGCACACCGCGCTTCCGGCCGGCCAGCGGGCCGGCCCACGAGCCGTAGTCCAGGAAGCGATGATGCATGATGCCGGTGCCGCGGGTGTCGGTCAGAAACTCCGAGCGATAGCCGAACAGTCCCCGGGCCGGGATCCGGAACGTCATCCGCACGCTCCCCTGCCCCGGGTTCTTCATCTCGATCAGCTCCGCGCGGCGAGGCCCCAACTTCTCCATGACGCCGCCCATGTGCTCCTCGGGCACATCTATCGTCAGCTCCTCGTAGGGCTCGAGCCGCTCGCCGTCGAGGCCCAGCTTGGTGATCACCCGCGGGCGGGAAACCTGAAACTCGTATCCCTCGCGGCGCATGTTCTCCATGAGGATCCCAAGGTGCAGCTCGCCCCGGCCCGACACCGTGTGCGTGTCCGGGCTGTCGGTGGGCTCGACCCTGAGCGCGACGTTCCGCTCCAGCTCCCGGAACAACCGGTCGCGGAGCTGACGGCTGGTGACGAACTTTCCGTCGCGCCCCGCGAAGGGACCGTTGTTCACGATGAAGTCCACCGAGATGGTGGGCTCTTCGACCGCGATGCCGGCCAGCCGCTCGGGCTGCTCCACCGAGGTAAAGGTCTTTCCGATCTCGATGGTCTCGAAGCCCGAGAGCGCTACGATGTCTCCCGCCGCAACCTCGTTCACGTCGATCCGGTGGAGCCCGTCGAAGGTGAAGAGCTTGGTGACCCGGTTCCGCTCGACCGGCTCGTCGGTCACCAGGCCGGGCTCGCCCAGCGGCAGCAGCGCCACCTGGTCACCGACCCGAACCCGGCCGCGCTCGATTCGCCCGATGGCGATGCGCCCCAGGAAAGTCGAGTGGTCGAGGGTGGAGACCAGCATCTGAAACGGTCCCTCGGGGTCGCCCTTGGGCGGAGGCACGTGGTCGAGAATCGCCTGGAACAGCGGCAGCAGGTCCGTGCCCGGCTGATCCAGATCGGTGGTGGCGGTGCCGGCCCGGCTCGACGTATAAAGGAATGGGGCGTCCAGCTGCTCGTGGGTGGCCTCGAGATCGATGAACAGCCCGAGGACTTCGTCGTGCACCCGCAGCGGCTCGGCATCGGCCCGGTCGATCTTGTTGATCGCGACGATCGGGTTGAGCCCGAGAGCGAGCGCCTTCCGAGTCACGAACCGGGTCTGCGGCATGGGGCCTTCCGCCGCGTCCACCAGAATCAGTACGCCGTCCACCATCCGGAGGATGCGTTCCACTTCGCCACCGAAGTCGGCATGACCCGGGGTGTCCACGATGTTGATCTTGGTGCCGTGCCAGTGGACCGCCGTGTTCTTGGCGAGGATGGTAATGCCCCGCTCGCGCTCGAGCGGGTTCGAGTCCATGACCCGCTCCTCCACCAGCTGGTTGGCCCGGAAGGCACCGGCCTGGCGCAGCATCTTATCGACCAGCGTCGTCTTTCCGTGGTCGACATGGGCGATGATTGCGAGATTGCGGATCACGAAACGTCAGGCTTCCGGTCGTCGGGCGTAACACCAGCAAATGCCCGGGTATCCGGGCCACAGCGGGCCATATATAGACGGGGGCCGTCCGGGCCGCAAGAGACGGTAAGAGGTGAGGGGTAAGAGGTAAGAGGGCAGTCCCGAATGTCCCTCTTACCTCTTACCTCTCACCTCTTACTGGGGTGGGGATGTGCATGCAGGTGAGAGCCCCCCGCCAGCGCCGCGGGGGCGGGGTTGGGTTCGCACTCGTCCTCCACCTCGAGCTGGATCGTTACGTGACCGATGCCCAGTCCAGCCATCTCCGCCCGGATACCCTCCAGCACACCCGGATGCGCGCCGAGATCCGGGACCACGGCGTGGCCGCTCATGGCGACCATCCCGCTGGTGACCGTCCAGACGTGAAGATCGTGCACTGCCGTGACGCCCCCGATGCCGAGCATGCGGAGCTGGACCTCGGGAATCGAGACGTTCTTCGGCACCCCTTCCAGCAGAATGTCCGTGCTCTCCCGGAGGAGCCGGAACGCCCCCACCAGGATGAGCAGCGAGATCGCGATGGAGATCAGCGGGTCTGCCATGCGCCAGCCGGTCGTGGCGATGACCACGGCCGCCCCGATGGCGCCGAGCGAGCCGAGAATGTCGCCCATGACGTGGAGGTAGGCGCCGCGGGTGTTCAGGTTGTGCTGGTGGGTCCCGTGCAGAATCCGGAGACTCACCAGATTGACCGCCAGTCCGGCCAGCGCGACCCCCAGGAACAGGCCCGTCCGGACCGCCGGGGGCTCATGCAGCCGGTGGAGGGCCTCGAGCACGACCCACCCGGCAATGCCGAAGAGGGCCGTACCGTTCACCAGCGCTGCCAGGATTTCCCAGCGCTGATAGCCGAATGTCTTGACGTCGTTGGCCGGCCGGTGGGCGATCCAGGCGGTGAGGAGCGAGAGCCCCAGGGCACCGACATCGGTGAGCATGTGGCCGGCATCGGCCAGCAGGGCCAGCGACCCTGCCGCCCAGCCACCCATGGCCTCCACGACCATGAACGTCGCGGTCAGCCCAAGGACCCACCACAGCCGGCGGATCAGGGCTGGATCGACGGAGCCGCTGGGGGCGCCGCGGCAGTCTGCGCTGGAAGCGACCATGCTGGATTCTAACCCCCGCCGAGCCGCCCGGCGGCGGGATCCGCGCCGGCATCGGACACAGCGGCGGCCAGCCGGACCCGGACCGCCTCTGCGTGTCCCGCCAGACCCTCGGCCTCGGCGAGCGCTATGATGTAAGGGGCGTCGGCGGCGAGGCGCTCGGCGCTGTAGCGGATGAGGCTGGTTCGCTTGACGAAATCGTACACCCCGAGGGGCGACGCGTAGCGTGCGGTGCCGCCCGTCGGCAGTACATGGCTCGGTCCGGCCAGGTAGTCGCCCACCGGCTCCGGCGTGTCGTCGCCCAGAAAGATCGCGCCCGCGTGCCGGATGCTGGTTGCGACCCGCTCCGCTCCCTGGGTCACGATTTCCAGGTGTTCCGGAGCCCGCAGGTTGACCACCTCGATCCCCTCCCGCAGCGACGGCACGACGATGAGCAGGCCCTGGCGCTCGAGCGCAACCCGCGCGATCGCGGCGCGAGGCGCTCGCTCGAGCGCGGCTTCCAGCGCCTCGGGCAACGCGTCCGCCA
>DASQPE010000284.1:0-16475 GCA_035644115.1 Gemmatimonadales bacterium | reverse complement strand
AGTCCGGGTCGCGCGTTGCCGGCGGCGCATCCGCAGACCGAGTTCACGAAGACGAGCAGCGTCCCTTTCGGATCGCCCAGCAGATCGTCCACCTCGGCGACGCTCTTGAGCTCCCTGGCGCCCATCCGCACCATCTCATCGCGCATAGGGGCGACGAGTCGGGGATCGTAAGACATGTTTGCCGCACTCCTTGATCCAAGTGGTTCAGTCTCTGGTAAGAAGTAAGAGGTAAGAGGGAGACGCACCTCTCACCTCTCACGTCTCACCTCTTACCTTCTCACTCCGTCCTCACGCTGGCTGCATCCTGCTCCAGAGCGGCCTTCAGTGCGTGCCACGAAAGCGTGGCGCACTTCACTCGGACCGGAAACGCGGAGATACCGGCAAACACCGCCAGCTTCCCGAGATCCGCCGATTCCTCGCCTGCGCGGGGCTGCTGGCCGGTGACGACGTCGTGGAATCGCTGGAACAGGCGCTCGATCTCACCGCGTGGCTTTCCCTTGACGGCGGCGGTCATGAGTGAGGCAGACGCCTTCGAGATCGCGCAGCCGGAGCCCTCAAAGCTCACGTCGCTGACCACGTCGCCGTCGAGCTTGAGCCATACGGTGAGCTGGTCTCCGCAGAGGGGATTGTGCCCCGTCGCGTGACGGTCCGCCTGATCCATGTGGCGGAAGTTCCGCGGCGACCGGTTGTGTTCCAGGATCACGTCCTGGTACAACGAGCTCAGGTTCGTCATGCTCCGAACACCTGCCTGACCCGGTGAAGCCCGCGCACCAGGGCAGCCACCTCCTCGCGGGTGTTGTAGACCGCGAACGAGACCCGGGCGGTTGCCGCTATGCCGTACCGTGCCATGACCGGTTGGGCGCAGTGGTGCCCGGCCCGAATCGCGATGCCTTCCGCGTCGAGCACTTGGCCGACGTCGTGCGGATGCACGCCGTCCACTGCAAAGCTCAGGATGCTGGCGCGCTCGCGTGCGGTGCCCACCAACCGGATGCCCGGCACCCGCGATACCTCGGCGGTAGCGTGATCGAGCAGCGCGCGCTCGTGCGCGGTCACCACGTCCAAGCCAAGCGTCGAGAGCCAGTCGATGGCTGCACCCAATCCGATAACCCCTGCGATGTGCGGTGTTCCCGCCTCGAACTTTGCCGGGAGCGGAGCCCAGGTCGATTGCTCCAGCGTCACTGTAGCGATCATGTCGCCACCGCCCTGCCAGGGCGGCATGCGTTCGAGCAGGGCCTCTCGTCCGTACAGCACGCCGATGCCGGTCGGCCCGAACAGCTTATGACCCGAGAACACGAAGAAGTCGCACCCGAG
The DNA here is from genome assembly GCA_035644115.1 of Gemmatimonadales bacterium. Classification (GTDB taxonomy): domain Bacteria; phylum Gemmatimonadota; class Gemmatimonadetes; order Gemmatimonadales; family GWC2-71-9; genus DASQPE01. Next base: position 15,164 of record DASQPE010000284.1, on the reverse strand, counting down.
TTCCCGGACGTCCACTCCCAGGTGCGGCGCCGACTGCGCGCCGTCCACCAGCACCGGAATGCCGCGAGCATGCGCCGCCTCGCAGATGCGCCGGATCGGATTGATGGTGCCGAGCGCATTGGACAGGTGCACCACTGAAACCAGTTTGGTCCGATCGGTCAGCAAGCGGTCGAAGGCGTCGAGATCGAGCTCGCCCGAGTCGTCGAACGGCACGGCCCGGAGCACGACGCCGGTCTGCGCCGCAAGCAGCTGCCAGGGAACGATGTTCGAATGATGCTCCATCCCCGTGATCAGGACCTCGTCCCCGGCCCGTAGCAGCGCGCGGCCGTAGCTCTGCGCGACCAGGTTGATCCCCTCGGTCGCACCCCGGACGAAGATGACCTCTCGCGACGACGCCGCGTTCAGGAACCGAGCGACTTTCTCACGGCTTCCCTCGTAGGCCTCGGTCGCGATCTGGCTCAGGTGGTGGACGCCCCGGTGGATGTTCGCGTTCTCGGCCGCGTAGTAGTGCGCGAGCGCGTCGATCACGGCCCGGGGCTTCTGGGTGGTCGCTGCATTGTCGAGGTAAACCAGCGGCTTGCCGTTCACCCGGGTTGCGAGTATCGGAAACTCTTCCCGGATGCGGCTGGGATCGAAAGCGATCGGGGGCTTGGGCGCGCCGACACCGGGCGCCAGTGACGAGGTCGGGGCCATGGGAGACCTAGACAGGATACCCCAGTCGCTCGAGCACGAGGCGATCCAATTCGACCCGAACCGGTTCGAGCGCCACCTCGTTCACTACCTCACCCGCGAATGCGTAGGTCAGAATCTTCCGGGCCACCGCCGGCGGCACACCGCGGCTCCGAAGGTAGAACAGCGCCATTGGATCGAGGAATCCCACCGTGGCCCCATGGGTGCACTTCACGTCGTCGGCAAAGATCTCGAGCTGTGGCTTGGTGTCCACCTTGGCTCGATCGGACAAGAGCAGGTTCCGGTTGGTCTGCTTGGCGTCGGTCTTCTGCGCTTCCGGTTTGACGAAGACCTTCCCGTTGAACACCGCACGAGAGCGGTCGTCCAGCACTCCCTTGTAGACCTCCCAGCTGTTGCATTCGGGGTGGTCGTGGTAGATGGCCGTATGGTTGTCGACCACTTGGTCGCCGCGGGTGAGATAGAGCCCGTACATCAAGGTCTCGATCCCGGGCGCGTTGAGCCGCACGTGCAGATTGTGCCGCGCGATTGCGCCACCCATCGCGAGGCTGAACGAGCGATAGTGGCTCCCGCGGGCCTGATCGACGTGGGTCAGGCCGACGTGATAGGCGCGCTCGCTTTCCCGCTGGATGCGGGTGTGCTCGGTCCAGGCGTTCTCGCCCGAGAACACCTCGGTGACGGCGTTGGTGAAGTAGGTCGCCCCTTCGGCGAGGCTCACGTAGCTCTCGATGACCGACGCTTTGGCCCCCCGGTCCACGACCACCAGGTTGTGCGGGTGCGCCACCGTTCCACCGGCGTCGGGACTGGTCACGAACAGCAGGTGAACCGGTCGCTCGAGCACCGTGTCCGGGGGCACGTAGACCAGGGCCCCGTCTCGCAGGAAGGCCGTGTTGAGCGCCGCGAACGGCGTTGCCTCGGGCCGGGCGTGCCGCGTGAGATGTTGCTCCAGCAGCGGGCCATCAGCCACGACGGCTCCGGCCAGGTTGCCGAGCCGCACGCCCTCGGGCTGGGGCGGAATCACCGACAGCTCGGGCGTGAAGGTGCCGTTCACGAACACGAGCTGCGGCCACTCGGGATGACCGAAGAGAAAGGGTTGCAGCGACACTCGCGTCAGGGCGGCCGGCCGGGCCGGGGCGAACTCCGCCCGGACGATGGGAGCCAGCGGGGTGAAACGCCATTCCTCGTCGCGAGAGGTGGGAAAGCCCACACTGGTGAACCGGTCGATTGCCGCGCGGCGCACTCCGGGGAGCCAAGCCGGCCCCTCGCCACCGCCGTTCCCGGCCAGAGTCTCGAACTGCCGAACGTAGACGTCCGTCACGCGACCGCCGCCTCCTCCTCAACCCAATCGTAGCCTCGCGCCTCGAGCTCCAGAGCGAGCTCCTTGCCCCCGGACTTGGCGATCCGGCCATTCACCAGCACATGCACCACGTCCGGCACGATGTAATTGAGCAGCCGCTGGTAGTGGGTCACGACGACGAACGACCGTTCCGGGCTCCGCAGCTGGTTGACCCCCGCGGCGACGATCCGGAGCGCGTCGATGTCGAGCCCGGAGTCGGTCTCGTCCAGAATGGCGAGCTTGGGCTCGAGCACGGCCAGCTGGAGGATCTCGTTGCGCTTCTTTTCGCCGCCCGAGAAGCCGGCGTTCACCGCCCGGCTCATGATCGCGGGCTCCCAGTCGACCGTCTTGAGTTTGGCCTCCAGGACGTCGAGAAAGTCGATTGGATCCATTTCCTCGAGCCCACGGGCCTTTCGCAGCTCGTTATAGGCCGCTCGGAGGAAATAGGCATTGGTCACGCCAGGGATCTCGACCGGGTACTGAAAAGCGAGAAACAACCCCGCTTGCGCCCGTTCCTCAGGCTCGAGCTCCAGCAGATCCCGGCCCTCGAACAAGGCCTGGCCCCCGGTCACCTCGTACGCTGGGTGCCCCGCCAGTACCTGGGCGAGCGTGCTCTTTCCTGAGCCATTAGGCCCCATGATGGCGTGCACCTCGCCCTTCCGCACCACGAGCGAGACGCCCCGAAGAATTTCCTTATCGCCGGCCGAAGCCCGCAGATCCTTGATCTCAAGCACGCACGACTCCAGTGGTGAGAGGTAAGAAGTAAGAAGTAAGAGGTGAGAGGGAGACGGCCCGGTGGCCCTCTCACCTCTCACCGCTCACCTCTGACCGTTTACCCGACGCTGCCCTCGAGACTGACCCCCAGGAGCTTCTGTGCTTCCACCGCGAACTCCATGGGGAGCTCCTTGAAGACTTCCTTACAGAAGCCGTTCACAATCATCGAGATCGCATTCTCGGTGTTGAGGCCCCGCTGCTTGCAGTAGAAGATCTGGTCCTCGCCGATCTTCGAGGTCGAGGCCTCGTGCTCCACCGACGCTGTGGGGTTCTGGACGTCGATGTAGGGGAAGGTGTTCGCCCCACAGCCATTGCCGATCAGCATCGAATCGCACTGGGTGTAGTTCCTGGCGCCATCGGCCCTGGGCAGAACCTTCACCAGCCCGCGATAGCTGTTGTTTCCCCGCCCGGCCGAAATCCCCTTCGAGACGATGGTGCTGCGGGTGTTCTTCCCCATGTGGATCATCTTGGTCCCGGTGTCGGCCTGCTGCCGGCCGTTGACCACCGCCACGGAGTAGAACTCACCCACCGAGTCGTCGCCTTGAAGAATTACGCTGGGATACTTCCAGGTGATCGCCGACCCGGTCTCGACCTGGGTCCACGAGATCTTGGCCTTGCGGAGGGCCTTCCCTCGCTTGGTGACGAAGTTGTAGATCCCGCCCCGACCTTCGGCGTCCCCGGCATACCAGTTCTGCACGGTCGAGTACTTGATGGTGGCGTTGTCCAGCGCGACCAGCTCGACCACGGCGGCATGGAGCTGATTGGTATCCCGCTTGGGAGCCGTGCAGCCCTCCAAGTAGCTCACCGACGCGCCCTCGTCGGCGATGATCAACGTGCGCTCGAACTGCCCCGTGTCGGCCGCATTCATGCGGAAATACGTCGACAACTCCATCGGGCACTTGACCCCTTTGGGGACGTACACGAAAGAGCCGTCGCTGAACACGGCCGAGTTGAGCGCAGCGAAGAAGTTGTCGCTCATCGGCACTACCGAGCCCAGATACTTCTCGATCAGCTCGGGATGCTCCTGCAGCGCCTCACCGAAAGAGCAGAAGATGATGCCGGCCTCGCCGAGCTTCTTCTTGTAGCTGGTGCCGACCGAAACGCTGTCGAAGATGGCATCCACCGCCACGCCGGCGAGAATTTTCTGCTCCGAGAGCGGGATGCCGAGCTTCTCGTAGGTTTCGCGAAGCTTGGGATCGACATCGTCCAAGCTGCCCACCGGCTTGGTGGTCTTGGGTGCGGCGTAGTAGCTGAGCCCCTGATAGTCGATCGGCGGATAGACGACGTTCGGCCAATGCGGCTCGGACATCTTGAGCCAGCCGCGATACGCCTTGAGCCGCCACTCGAGCATGAACGCCGGCTCTTTCTTCTTTCCCGAGATGAGCCGGATAACGTCCTCGTTCAGCCCTTTCGGCGTGACGTCGGACTCGATGTCCGTTATGAAGCCGTAGCGATACTCTCGGTTGACCAGGGTTTCGACCGGCGAACTCATACGCTCTCCTCGACTGCCCGGCTGGTGGAATCGAACCGGACGTGGTATTCGCAGGCGCCGCACCCGGCGAGGATATGGGATCGCCGCTCTACTGTGGCACCCAGCACTTGCTGAAGGAACGTTGCTTCAGCCGCACAAAGCTCGGGAAAACGCTCCGCGACGGCCTGAATGGCGCAATTGTGCTCGGTTAGTGTTGCATAGCTGTCGTCCAGCAACGCCGCTTCGGCCATGTAGCCTTCGGCAGTCATGGCCCGCGCGACGACCTCGAGGCGTTGTTTTGCAGGCATGCCGGAGGTTTCGAGGCTCAGCTTCTGGTTCAGTTCCGCGAAATGGCTTTCCAGCAGCCGAACCGCTGCATCCCGCCCCTCGTGCCGCACGACGTGATCGAGACATTGGAGCAGGGTGGCCTCGTAGCCCCGGGGGAACAGGGCGTCACCTGCGGGACTGAGCCGGTATGCGAACAGCGGCGCTCCCACGCCCCGGTGTTGCCGCTCGTGCTGCACCAGCTTCTCGGCTTCCAGTTCCTTGAGGTGGTGCCGCACCGCGTTGAGCGATACCCCCAGCTTTGCGGCGAGCTCGCGAGCGCTAACCTGCGGTCCACGCTTGAGCTCGAGGAGGACGTCCGCCCGCACACCCCGTTGACCGGCGGGACCAGGCCCATTGGCCGACGTGGTTTCCGATAGCGACGCACCCATGGCGCAATGGTAAGTGAATTAGTAGGAATTGTCAATTCACGCCAAGAATGTGGTCTGAACTGTCGTTTGTCATTGATTTGTAGGCACTTATTCGTGCTTAGTTGCTTCTACAACGACTACTGTTATGACCCCACCGATATCGCGAGCCGTCTGGCCAACCTATTCGTGTGCCGTATATTAGACCGGACCTCGAACGCCGGGCCCATCGGTCCCGGGGAATGGTTGGATCAACGACCCCATGACAATCCATCGCATTCGGCTTCTCGGCGACCCCATCCTGCGCACCTGCTGCCAGCCGATTGCGCGGCCGGGATCTACCGCCGTTCGAGTCGTGCTGGACGACCTCCGCGAGACGCTGCGCGACTGGCAGTCGCGATTCGGCAGCGGGCGGGCCATCGCCGCCCCGCAGATCGGCGCCCCGGTCCGGCTGGTGTACGTGGAGATGGAAAAGCCGTGGGCCCTCATCAACCCCGAAATTGTAGACATCGGCACTGAGGACTTCTGGGTTTGGGACGACTGTTTCTCATTCCCCAACCTGCTGGTGCGAGTCGCCCGCGCATATCGGATCCGGATACGCTATCAAGACGTGAAGGGCGGATGGCACGAGGAGGAGCTCGAGGGCGATCGCGCCGAGCTGCTGCAGCACGAGATCGACCACCTCGACGGGGTGTTGGCTGTCGACCGCCCGGACGGCCTGGATCCGTTCTGCCTCCGTGAGGAGTGGAATCGGATCCATGCACACCTCGGACGCTACGGCCCGCCGGAGCAGCGCACCGAAAGCCTTACCGCGTCCATGTCCGGCCTGATCTGAACCGGGCCCCCATCCAGTCCATGGCGACCGCGCTCCGCGCCGCCCCCCCGGCGCTGCCACCGTGCGACTATCGCCCGCGGCCATACACCGGCCCGTCGCGCTCCGAGGTCCTGGCGCTGAGGCGCCGCTACGCCCATCCGTCGTTGTTCGCGTTCTACCGGGACCCCTTGCTCGTCGTCGAGGGTCACATGCAATACCTCTTCGATGAGACCGGCCGCCGGTACCTGGACCTCTTCGCCGGCATTGCCACCGTTGCCTGCGGACATTCCCACCCCACCGTCGTGGCCCGGGTTCAGGAGCAGTTGGCGACCCTGCAGCACGCATCGTCCATTTATCTGCACCCCAACCTCGCCCTGCTCGCCGCCCGGCTGGCGGCCAAACTCCCCCCTGGGCTCGACGTCACGTATTTCGTGAACAGCGGGAGCGAAGCCAATGACCTCGCCGTGCTGATGGCGCGGCTCTTCACCGGGAACGCTGACGTCATCGCCCTTCGAAACGGCTACCACGGCGGGTCGCCCACGACGATGACCTTCACCGGGATCTCGACCTGGAAATTCCCGGTCCCGCAGAGCATGCCGGTGCAGCACGCGGTCTGTCCCGACCCTTACCGGAGCCCGTTCCGCGGAACCCCGGAAGCGATTGCAAGCCAGAGCGCGGAGGACATTCGCGACTTGATCCGCCGGGCGACGCCCGGCCGGATCGCGGCGTTCATCGCCGAGCCGGTTCAGGGAGTCGGCGGCGTGACCTACGGGGCGCCCAACTATCTCCGTGAGGCGTACACCATCGTTCGGGCACACGGAGGCCTCTGCATCGCTGACGAAGTGCAGACCGGATTTGCCCGCACCGGAGAGCATTTCTGGGGGTTCGAGCACTTCGGCGTGGTTCCCGACGTGGTGACGATGGGCAAGGGCATCGGCAACGGGATGCCGCTCGCCGCAGTCACTACCCGGCGGGAGATCGCGGACGCGCTCGCCCAACGGCTCCATTTCAACACGTTTGGCGGGAACCCCGTCGCGACGGCGGCAGGGCTCGCTGTTCTGGACGTGATCGAACAGGATGGCCTGCAGGAGAACGCCCACGCGGTCGGAGCGCGCCTCAAAGCCGGGCTTGCCGGCCTCATGGACCGTCATCGCCTGATCGGTGACGTCCGCGGCATCGGGCTCATGCTCGGCATCGAGCTGGTGCGCGACCGTGGGACCAAGGAGCCCGCGACCGCGGAAACGCTCGACGTGCTGGAGCGGTTGCGCGAGATCGGCGTCCTGGTCGGAAAGGGTGGCCTCGATGGCAACGTCCTCCGCATCAAGCCACCGCTCTGCCTGACGGCCGACGACGCCGACTTTGCGATCGAGGCAATCGACTATGCGTTGAGCCGCGTCGCCGTGCCATGACCGGCGAGCAGCCCAGCTACGGCGAAGTCAAGCCGAGCCCGCCCCTCGTCCCATACGTTCAGTGTTACTGGTCCATCACCGCCGCTTCCGCTCCTCCCGTCCTCAACCGCATCTGCCCCGACGGCTGCGCTGATATCATCGTCGATCTGAGCGCGACGCTGGCGATGGGCGGGGCGCCCGGCGTCGGCCGCTGCTACGCGGTGGGGACCATGCTGCGCGCAGCCAGGATCCCTCTGGCCGGCGTCATTCATCTACTGGGCGTGCGTTTTCGCCCGGGCGCCGCGGGTCCGATCTTCGGCCTGCCGATGCACGAGCTCACCGACAGAACGGCTCCGCTTCCGGATCTGTGGGGCGAGGCGACCGACCTCGGCCCCTGCCTGGCGGAGGCACCGACGCATTCCGATCGGGTCGCCCGGCTCGAGCGGTTTCTGCTGGCTCGCCTCCGGCGGGTGCGCGAGCCTGCGCCGGTCGTGCGGCAGGCGATCCGCTTCGTCGCCCGCACCGGCGGCACCCGCTCCGTCCGGGAGCTCGAGCAAGTCGTCGGCCTGGGCGGGCGGCACCTGGAACGCCACTTTCGCGATGCCGTCGGCATCTCGCCCAAGAGCTTCGCTCGGGTGATCCGGTTCCGGCGAGCCCTTGCCGCGATGCAGCAGTCCGCCACGATTCCCTGGTCCCGGCTCGCTGCGGAGGCCGGGTACTACGATCAGGCCCATCTCATCCGTGAGGTCAGGGCCCTCGCCGACGTAACTCCGACCGGCTTGGCTGCCGAGCTGCGCCGGGTCGGATCTGTCCAATACGAAACCAACGTACCCGAATAGCTTGGTCGCCGGGCGGGACGATGTGAGTCCCGCCGCCCTCAACCCCCGCCCCTTCGAGGACGGGCTTGGCGGGTCTCTCTCCTGGGAGGCGAAACGATGACACAGTCGCTCCAAAGCACCGAGCACGACCGGCGCATTGACTACATCGAGCTGTCCGTGACCGATGTCGCCGGTGCCAAGCGATTCTACGGCGAGGCGTTTGGCTGGCGGTTCGAGGACTACGGACCGGACTATGCGAGCTTCGCCGACGGCCGCTTGACCGGTGGGTTCACGAAGGCAGAGGCGGTTCGCGCGGGCGGTCCCCTGATCGTGATCTTTGCGCTGGACCTCGAGGCTGTCGAGAAACGGGTTCGCGATGCCGGAGGCAAGGTCGTCCGGCCGACGTTCTCCTTTCCGGGCGGCCGGCGGTTCCACTTCGCCGATCCCAGCGGCAACGAGCTGGCCGTCTGGTCCGACCGAAACCCCTAAGAGCCGGTCGCCGTGCTACCACCCGCAGAGTAAGATTGGGTGTTTCCGATCGGGCCGAGGGGGGGCCGCATGCAGGGCAAGATGATCCGGTTCCCGGCCAATGGACGAACGGCGCCTGGATATCTGAACACCGGAGCCGGGACCGGGCCCGGACTGGTCGTCATTCAGGAGTATTGGGGCCTGGTTGATCATATCAAGCAGGTAGCTGACCGCTTCGCCGCGGAGGGATTCATCGCCCTGGCGCCCGACCTCTACGACGGTGAAGCGGCAAAGAGTCCGGATGAGGCCGGAAGGATGCTCATGGCGCTGCAGATCGGGGAGGCTGCCAAGGACATGAGGGGCGCTGCCGAGCACCTGCTGAGCCTGCCCAACGTCCGGCCAAAGAAGGTCGCAACACTGGGATTCTGTATGGGCGGGCAGCTCGCGCTCTTTGCCGCCCAGGAGTATCCCGACGTGATCGCTGCCGCCGTGAACTTCTACGGCTACGCCATCCATCCCCAGGCGCCGATCGACCCGGCCAAGTTGCGCGTCCCGGTCCTGGCGCACTTTGGCCGAACCGACCGGACCGTGCGGGAAAGCGATGCGCGCGCGCTGACAGAGCGCTACCGTGCGGCGGGGAAGTCCTTCGATTCCTACTTCTACGACGCGGGCCACGCGTTCTTCAACGACACTCGACCCCAAGTCTTCGACCAACCCGCCGCCGACCTCGCCTGGCAGCGGACCCTCGGCTTTCTCCGCAGCCACCTTCAATAGGCCCCGTCCGTGGAGACCGTCGAGCACGTGGTGATCGGTGCGGGACCGGCCGGGCTCCGTGCCGCCCAGGTGCTCGCCGAAGCCGGACGCGACGTGCTGGTCCTCGAGAAAAATCCGGAGGTCGGACCCAAGACCTGTGCCGGTGGCCTGACCCGCAAGGCGGTCGCGGAGCTGGCGTTACTGGGATTACCCACCGGACTCGGGCTCGAGTCCGTGGGGCACGTGGCGTTTACCGGCGGAGCCGCCCGCCCGCTCAACGAGGCCGCTTCCCTCGTGCGCACCATCCCACGCCGCGATCTCGGAGCCCTTCAGCTGGCATGGACTCGCCGCGCGGGGGCAGAGGTTCGGCCCGGCGTCGCGGGGACACGCCTCGACTTCGCGTCCCGTACCCTGGTCGCCGGCGATCGGACGATCCGCTACCGCCAACTGGTCGGCGCCGACGGGGCCGACTCCGCGGTCCGGCGCGCGCTGGGGCTCCCCCACGTGCGGGCCTACTTCGCCGCGGAGTACAATGTCCCTGGGCTTCGACTGGAGCCGCTGCGGGTCGAGTGTGACCCGGGGGCTCTGGTCAACGGCTATTTCTGGGTCTTTCCTCACGAGCGCTACACCTCGATCGGTGCGGTAGCGCCGAAGCGCCTCGTTCCCCCCGCGGCTGTGCGGCGGTATCTGACGGGCCGAGTTCAGGCGCTGGGGATCGACGTCGGGGCGACGCCGTTCGAGGGCGCGACGCTCGAGGTGCAGTTTGCCGGCTTCGACTTCCCGGGTGGCGTCCATCTGGTGGGCGACGCGGCCGGCGTTCCCTCGTCGCTCACGGCCGAGGGCATCTACTCAGCGCTCGTGACTGGGGAGGAGACCGCCCGTCGCATGCTGGAGCCGGGCTGGCCTTCGCCCAAGACCGCGAGCTGGCTGCGAGTAAAAGCGGCCCACGACCGGTTGGCCGCAGCCTTACGTTATCGGTGGGCCCGGGATCTCTTGCTCGCCGGACTGGGCCGGCTCGCCTCCTGGAACGCCACTTCGCGGCGCATGTCCGCCTGGTTCCTGAACGGCTGACGCGCCCCTTGCGCACGCTCCGGACCTACCGTACTCTCCCTTTTTCGGTGAGCCGACAGGCGGGGAGCCAGCTGCATGACGTACGTGATCGTTGAAGCCTGCATCGGGGTCAAGGACCGCGCCTGTGTGGATGTATGTCCGGTGGACTGCATCTATGAGGGCGAAGACATGCTCTACATTCATCCCGACGAGTGCATCGACTGTGGGGCGTGTGAGCCGGAGTGCCCGGTGACGGCCATCTTCCCGGAGGAAGACGTGCCCGCCGACATGCAGGCGTATATCGCGAAGAACAAAGATGTGTTCTCCAGCGATACTCCGCCGGGGCGGCCCAAGCGGTAACAGCCCGTCGATCAATCGATTGGATTCGCGACCCTCCCCCGCCCCGAGCTCGGGAGGGTCGCTCGCGTCGGATGGACCCAATCGCCAAATGGCGATCGGGGTAAGCAGAGCAAGAGGTGAGGCGGCCCGCGAGGCCGTAACTACACGACCCCGGGGCCGTTCATAGGAAGGATTACTTGAGAAGCGGAGGCCCAGAGAACACCGGACCGGCCCGCCATAGATATGAACGCACGAGTGCCCGCAAGGGTTTCAGCTCTTCGCCAGGCCGGCGAGGAAAGCTCGGAGGGCGTCGGTCACAACCGACGGCTGCTCGAGCGTCGGTAGGTGGGCCGCACCGGATACTACGATGAGGCGCGCATCCGGAATTGCCGAAGCCATGGCGCTGGCTCGAGCCGGGGGCGTCATCCGGTCCTCGGAGCCGACCATCACCAGAGTGGGGAGACCGCGGAGATCGGGGAGCAGGGCAGTGCTGTCGGCGCGGTCCCGCATTGCGGTCAGCGCCCCTACGATGCCCGCGACCGGTGCGGCCGACATGATCTCGCGAACACGCTCGACCAGGGCCACGGGCGCCGACGGGCTGAGCATCTTCGGCAGCATGGTCTCGGCGATTGCGGCGGCCCCACCCTCGCGCGCCAGCGCGGCCGCCTCGTCCCGCGATCGCTTTCCCTCGGCGCTGTCCGCTTCGGCCCTGGTGTCGACCAGCACCAGCCCGGCCACGCGTTCCCGCCACCGCCGTAGAAACTCGAACGCGATGTAGCCCCCCATCGAGAGCGCGCACAGGACCACTCGATCGATGCCGAGCGTGTCCAGGAGCGCGGCGAGATCGGCGGCATAGGTTGCCATGCTGTATCCCAGGTCCGGCGCATCGGACAAACCCATGCCTCGCAAGTCCGGCGCAATCCGACGCCAGCCGTCGAGCGCCCCGAGCTGCGGCTCCCAGATCGTGCGGTCGAGCGGATAGCCGTGGATAAAGAGCACCGCGGGCCCCTCCCCCCGCAGGTCCACGGCCAGGTTGACTCCGTTTACCGTGAGGCGGCGAGCGTCGCCGCGCGCCACCGGCCGGGCGTTCATGAACTCGCCAAATTCCGCCGGCACCGGTATCGGCTTGCCCTCCTGGCTTATGCAGACGAAGACGAACTCCGCGCTCGCGACCGGCGCGTCATCTCGCAGCCGCCGGGCGCTCTGGCGAATCGTAAAGCTGGTTCGGCCATGATGGGTGAGGGTCTGATGAAAGCGGAGCACGTCACCGGGAAAGGCGGCAGTGTGATAGTCGACCGTCGCTTTGCGCACGGCCGGCCAGGCGCCATGGCGGGAAAAGACGTCCATCCCGGGGCCGCGCGCGAGCATCTCCCAGCGCGCGCGCTCGAAGAGGGCGAGGAACGATGCCTGGTTGAGGTGGCCGAAGGCGTCGCACTCGTCCGGATAGACCGTCAGGTCGATCTCCTGAATCGGCATGGGGCAAAAATACCCGGACAGCCGTGCCGGTGCGCAGAAGGTGCGCGTGGGAGCCTCTTTAGTCTATCTTCAGCGGAACTCCGAGGTCGCGACTGATCCCCACCGCCCGCCTGCCCTTCTCTGCCTATGAAGCCATCCACCGACTACATCCGCCACGCCGCGCGGCTCTCGCGCAAGCTCCAAATGGACGCCGCCATAGGGAGCGCCGTACAGCCCGACGCGGAATTCTATAAGGCCCTCTCGAAGGCCCTGGAGGAAATCGCGGCCGGGCTGGAGCAGGTGGCGCCGCGTGAGTGAGGAGCAGGTCACGCTGGTCGAGTCCCAGGCAGCCCTCGAGCAGGTGGTGGCCGAACTGCAGGAGGAGCCGCTGCTGGCAGCGGACACCGAGGCCGCCAGCTTTCACCGCTACCACGACCGGGTGTATCTGGTCCAGCTGTCGTCCCGCACCCGCACGGTCGTGATCGATCCGTTGGCGGTTGAGGATCTGGGCCCATTCGGCCGCATCCTCGGTGATCCAGTGGTCGAGGTGGTGTTTCACGACGCGGATTACGATCTGCGACTGCTGGATCAGCAGTACGGGTTCCGTGCCGTGCACGTCTTCGATACCCGGGTGGCCGCACAGCTTCTCAACGAACCGGGCATCGGGCTCGCGGCGCTGCTCGAGAAGTATCTCGGTGTATCGCTCGACAAGCGGTTTCAGCGAGCTGACTGGTCCACCCGGCCCCTCTCGGCTGACATGCTGCGGTACGCGGCGTCCGATACCCGCCATCTGCCGGCGCTGCGAGACATCCTCCGCGACCGACTACTCGAGCGGGGACGGCTGGCTTGGGCGGAAGAGGAATTCACGCTGCTGGAGCAGGTTCGCTGGGGCACCTCGACCGACGGCGAGCCTGGCTACCTCCGTGTCAAGGGCGCCAAGGCGCTACGCGGGCGGCCACTCGCCGCGCTCCGCGAGCTCTATCAGTGGCGTGAGGACACGGCCTCCCGGAGCGATCGCGCGGCATTCAGGATCGTGAACGCGGAGCCGTTGCTCGAGATTGCGAGGACCCTGCCGACCGACGTTGCGGGCCTGCGCGCGATCCGGGGCGTGGGGCCCGAGCTGATTGAGCGGCGCGGCCGAGAGATCCTCGGCGCCGTGCGGCGCGCGCTCGACCTGCCCGAGGACGAGCTGCCTCGAATCGAACGGGGCCCGCGGCGCACGCCGGATCCCGCCTTCGAGGCTCGGGTCGAGCAGCTCAAGGCGAAGCGCAACGAGCTGGCCGTGCGGTTCGACCTCGCCCCCGGGGTCCTTTGCCCCAATGCAACACTGGAAGGGATTGCCCGGGCGATGCCGCGGACGCTCGACGAGCTCCGCGCCATCCCGGGGGTCCGGAACTGGCAGGCGGCGGCCTTGGGAGAGGAACTGATGACCGCGGTAAGAGGTAAGACGTGAGAGGTGAGAGGGGGACGGAGCCGTTCCGACAGCAGGTCTCCCTCTCACCTCTTACCTCTCACCTCTTCCCTTAATGCCCCAGGAAGGCCCGGACTCTCGGGTCCATGCGCTCAGGGGTCCAATACGGCTCCCAGACTAGCTCGACGTCCACGGAGCGGACGCCTTCGAGATCGGACGCCACCTCACGAACGCCTTGAAGGATTTCACCGCCGGCCGGGCAGCCGGGCGAGGTCAGCGTCATCTTGACCCGAACGTCGCCTTCCTCGTCCGTCTCGATGTCGTAGACCAGGCCGAGATCAATAATGTTGAGATTGAGCTCCGGGTCCTTGACGGCGCGGAGAGCCTTGCGAACGGTGTCGGATGAGAGGGGCATGGGCGGCAGTGGCTATGGGCTATGACTACGCTGTACCTACCCCGCAATGTAGCGGGGTCGCTCGATACGCGAGCCGCCGGGTACTGCCGCAAGGTCAAGGCGGCAACTGTGCCCCGCAGCACCGCGGCATGCTCCGAAAGGCGGCATCCGACAATTGGCCTCGGAGCACCCGCAGCTTGTCGATGGACCGCCGGGTTCGTGGATCGTAGCTCCGGTTGGTAAGAAACACGACGAACATGTCGCGGGCGGGATCGATCCACAGTTCGGTCCCCGTCCACCCGGTGTGACCATAGGCGGAGGGACTCACCAGAGTACCAAACACGCTGGGGTCGTCAGGCGGAGCATCGCGGGTCGGACTGTCCCATCCGAGGAGCCGCGTCCCACTGCTGGTACCAGGCGTCAGAAACGCCCGCATCGTCTCGCCCCGAACCCATCGGCCGCGTGGTCCCATTCCCTGACGGAGCCACACCTGGGCAAACCGCGCAAGGTCCGCTCCGGTCGAAAACAACCCCGCATGGCCGGCCACCCCTCCGAATCGGGCCGCGTTCTGGTCGTTCACCTCACCCCTGACCGGGCGCCCGCGGTAGCGTCCACTGGGCGCTATCCACTTCCGTAACCTCGCCGGCGGGCAGTACAAGGTGCGATCCAAGCCGAGCGGGTCCAGCACTTCGGCCTGGACCACCTGGTCGAGTGGCTTGGCGGTCACCTGCTCCAGCAACAGGCCCAGCAGCATCGCATTCAGGTCGCTGTATGCGGCGGAGTCTCCGGGAGCCCGCTCGAGCGGCTCACCGTAGAGGCGGTCGACCACCGCCCCAGGCGAGTGCGCCGACCGGTAGAACGGCACGTAGGGCGGAAGGCCGCTGGTGTGGTCGAGCAGCATGCGCACGGTCACGAGGTCTTTGGCACCGCCCGCGAATCGCGGCAGGTAGCGAGCCACCGGTGCGTCCAGCGCCACGACGCCCGAATCCACCAGCCGCAGGACGGCACTCGCGGTGCCGACCACCTTCGTGATGGAAGCCAGGTCCCACAGAGTCGAATCGGGATCGGGCCGGGCGGACCCCCCACTCCAGGTCAAGTGGCCATAGCCCCGGGCGTAAAGGACTGTATCCCGATGACCAATGACGACGACGGCCCCCGGATAGAGCCCCTTCCGGATACCCTGTCGCACAGCGGCGTCGACATCGCCGAACCCCTGGGAGAGCAGGGGTCGGTGACTGAAGGCCAGACCACACAATGCGAACATGACCGCCAGACGTCGTCCGCCGCTCGCCATGCGCTTCACCGCACTTGCTG
>DASQPE010000283.1:0-2485 GCA_035644115.1 Gemmatimonadales bacterium | reverse complement strand
ACGCAGCGCCATCAACCGCGTGCCCAGGACGCGGAACGCCAGCGCATCCAGCAGGCTCAGGCCGCCGGTGTAGAGGTCCGCGAAATCGCGGTGAGGCATCTCGCCGAGCAGCACCCGCTCAGCCGCCTGCGCCAGGCTGCCGTCGTCGTGGGGGATCCACTTCCGGTCCAGCACGTGTATCACGTACGCCGCGCCTGCCAGCCACACGCAAGCCAGGCAGAGCAGCCACAGTTGGCGCAACCCGATCTTGACCGAAGCTTGAGCGGACACATGACCCCTTCTGTGACCAACCGCCGGTTGGTTTTCGCGGTGGTCTGGGTAGTAGGCGTTGCCTACGTCGCCACCAGGATCGGGCGGTCGTGGGGGCCGCCGGACGAAGGACTGCTCGGGCAGTCGGCCGAACGGCTGCTGAATGGCCAGCTCCCCCACCGCGACTTCACCGAGCTGTACACCGGTGGGCTCACCGCCCTGCACGCGCTGGCGTTTCGCTTCTTCGGCGTCCGGATGATGGTCCTGCGAGCAGTGTTGTTGCTCGCCGTGGCTTGTTGGGTACCCGTGCTTTACGCGGTCTGCCGCCGGTTCGCCAGCCCGCTCGTCGCGGGGGCGATCACCCTGCTCGCCGTGGTGTGGAGCGTGCCCACCTATCCGGCGCCCATGCCATCGTGGTACAACCTGTTCCTGGCCACGGCGGGGCTGCTGGCATTGCTCCTCTATGCCGAGGAGCGCCGACTCCGATGGGTCGCCGTCGCGGGCCTGTGTGCCGGCGTATCGATTTGCGTCAAGATCACCGGAATCTATTTCCTGGGCGCCGCCGCGTTGTGCATCGTGTACTACGCACTCGAGCCCAACCCGCGGGTCGAGCAGAACGGGCCGACCCTGTCGCCCACGGCTGTCGCCGGTTGCGCCGCCTTCGTCAGCCTGGTCCCCCTTTTCTGGCTGGTTCACACCAGCCGCGCGCCGGGCACTTATCTGCAATTCGCCGTGCCCGGCCTGGCAGCGGCACTGGCCCTCGTGACGACCGCACGCCGGGCCCAGCCGGTGGCCTGGAGCGACATCTGGCAGCCGGCCTTGGCACTCGGCCTTGGCACGGTAGGCGCGCTCGTGCCCATCCTGCTGGTATACGCCTGGCAGCATGCGCTGCCCGATCTCATCACCGGCGTATTCATTCTGCCGCCCAAGCGCCTGACGCTGGCGGCTCGGCCCCCCCACGCCCGGAGCCTGGTCGCCACCCTGCCGCTCCTGGCGCTGGCCGCCATCAGCGCCCGCCGCCGGCGACCGGCCCTCCAGGCCGCCGTTGCCGCGGCCGTCCTGATCGCCGGCTTGATAGCTGTCGTCCGCACTCGGATCGACGGTCCCGGTGGAATAGCGGGGAGCGAATACAACCACCCTGGCCTCCTGCACCGCCTGGTCGTCGACTCGGCGATGGCCCTCCCGCCGATACTCGCCGCCGCGGTCGCGGCGCTCCTCGCATCCCGCGCCCGGCGAGCACCGTCGCTCATCCGGAATCAGGCCTTCACCGCTCTCGCGGTGGCCAGCTTCGCGAATCTGGTGGGGTTTCCGTTCCTCAACGACGTGTACTTCTTCTACGTCGCCCCGCTCATGTTGGTCACCGTGCTCGCGCTGTTCGCCCTCTGGAGTCCGCCGGTCAGCCCGTGGATCGGCGCCGCGGTCGTCGCGTCATACCTTGCCTTCGGCATCGTTCACCTGGATGCACGGGCTCCGGCGCTGCTGACGATCGACCGAAGCGGCGGCCTGCGGGTACCACCGGCGGATAGCGCTGGGGCGGGCGCGTTCGTCGATACCCTTCGCGCCCATGCCCAGAACGGCTACACCTACGCGACGCCGGACTGTCCGGAAGCGTACTTCCTGACCGGTCTCGCCAACCCGACGCCGACGATGTACGAGGTGTTCGATACCACGGCCGGACGGACCGACCGGGTCCTTGCGATGCTCGATGCCCGACGAATCACGGCAGTGGCCATCAGCAACTGGACCATCTTTTCAGGGCGACCCAACCCCGATCTGCTGGCCGCGTTGCAACGGCGGTATCCCGACTCGGCCGTGGTCTGGCACTTCACCGTCCGCTGGCGCACCAGGCCAGAAGCGAAGAGCCAAACGGCAAATTGAGTGGCTCGAGGGCCTTCTGTTCCAACCGGGTGACCCGGAGCAGGAGGCGGTTGAGCCAGGGCGGAGGCACCCTCGCGGGGTCGCCTTCGCGTCCGCTGAGCAGCTCGACGCCGCGCACCGCGAGCTTCACCGGGAACAGCCACTGGAAGTAGTAGCGGCTCGCGATCGTTCTGAGCCCCGCCCGCCCCACCACCGCATCGAGGCTCCGCTTCCGGTATCGGACGAAATGACGGTTCAGCTCGTCGTGGTGGGTCCACAGCACCGAGAACGCCGGCACGGTGATCAACACGCGGCCGTCGGGTTCGAGCAGGTGACGCGCGTGCTTCAGCGCGGCCACCGGGTCCGGCAGGTGTTCGAG
>DASQPE010000282.1:0-3713 GCA_035644115.1 Gemmatimonadales bacterium | reverse complement strand
CCGTGCGGGGGCAAATCGTAGGCGAGGTGCAGGGCCTGCTTGGTCGCCAGGGTGCCCGCGCGGTGCAGAGCCTGCTCCAGGGGGCGAGCGAGCGAAAGGGGAACATTCTCGCCACCATCATCGGCACCATCACCTTTATTCTCACGTCGACCGGTGCGTTTCTCGAGCTGCAGGCCGCGCTCAACACGATGTGGCGGGTAAAGCCCAAGCCCGGCGTCAATCTCAAGGCGTTTCTCATCGATCGGATCCGCTCGTTCGGGCTGGTCATCTCGATGGGCTTTCTGCTGACCGTGTCGCTCGCGGTGAGCGCGGCCATCGCCGCGCTCGCCGGCTGGCTCGAGCGCCGGGCGCCGGGCATCCCTATCATTCTGGGCGTTCTCGACCTCGCTCTCTCCCTGGGTGTCACTACCGCGCTCTTCGCGCTCCTCTTTCGTTTCCTCCCGGACGTGCGGCTCCGCTGGCGCGACGTGACCACCGGCGCGTTCATTACCGCCCTCCTGTTCACCATCGGCAAGCAGCTCATCGGCCTCTACCTGGGTCAGGGAAGCACCGCGTCGAGCTATGGGGCGGCGGGATCGGTCGTGGTGCTCCTGCTATGGGTGTACTACGCCTCACAGATCGTGCTGCTGGGCGCCGAGTTTACCCGGGTGTACACCCGACGGGAGGGCTCCAAGCCGCAGCCGGAGTCGTTCGCCGAGAGGACGCTGAGCACCGCGCGCCATTGACACCCCGGCAGCAGCGCTCGAATATCCCTCTGGCTCACGCTTCGCTGGTCGCCCCAACTCTAGACTAGGTGCCGAGAAACCCCCGCGGCACCGGGTATCGGTCATGGCACATGCGCGGCTCCCGCTGATTCAACGGCGGTTCGGCGAGACCATGCGCCGCGATGCGTGGTGGGTCCAGCCCGTCACCGTCTTCCTGCTGCTTTCGGCCTTCGTCGTGTACGCCACCTGGGCCGCGTTCCAAGGCGATCACTACACCTACGGGCCGTACGTGTCGCCCTTCTACTCTCCGGAGCTCTTCGGCAGCTCGCCCCATGCGTGGTTCGGCCCCAAGCCCGCATGGTGGCCGGGCTGGCTCGTGTTCTCCCCTGCCCTGCTCATCCTGCCGTTCCCCGGGCTGTTCCGCGTCACCTGCTACTACTACCGGGGAGCGTACTACAAGGCGTTCTGGGCCGACCCGCCCGCGTGCACGGTCGGCGAGCCCCGAAAGCAGTACTGCGGGGAGGCCGCCTTCCCGCTCATCGTGCAGAACATTCACCGCTATTTCCTGTACGTCGCGCTCGGCTTCCTGATCGTCCTGGCTTACGACGTCTATCAGGCGCTCTGGTTCACCGATGCCGCGACCGGCCAAACCTCGTTCGGCATCGGCGTCGGCACCCTCGTGCTCGCGGCCAACGTGACCGCGCTTACCGGCTATACCCTCGGCTGCCACTCCCTGCGGCACGTGGTCGGCGGATACCTGGACCGTCTGTCGCGCTCGCCCATCCGCAAGCGGGCCTACGACTGCTCCAGCTGTCTCAACCGGGTCCACATGCGCTGGGCCTGGACCAGTCTCTTCCTGGTGGCCTTCGCTGATCTCTACGTCCGGCTCTGCTCCATGGGGATCTGGACCGACTGGCGGCTCCTCTGACCTCTGTCCCTGCGCGGCATGGCTGACTACCAGATCTTCGACCACGACGTCCTGGTGATCGGGGCCGGCGGCGCCGGCCTCCGGGCGGCGATCGCCGCCTCGGCCGCCGGCGTGTCGGTCGGACTGGTCTGCAAGTCCCTGCTCGGCAAGGCGCACACGGTCATGGCCGAGGGCGGGATCGCGGCGGCGCTCGCCAACGTGGACGATCGGGACAACTGGCGGGTGCACTTTGCCGACACGATGCGAGGCGGGCAGTACGTCAACAACTGGCGCATGGCCGAGCTGCACGCCAAGGAAGCGCCCGATCGGGTGCGCGAGCTCGAGGCCTGGGGCGCGCTGTTCGACCGCACTCCGGACGGGCGCATTCTCCAGCGCAACTTCGGCGGCCACAAGTACCCGCGCCTGGCGCACGTGGGCGACCGCACCGGCCTGGAGATGATCCGCACGCTACAGGATCACAGCGTCCACCTGGGGATCGACGTGCACATGGAGTGCACGGTGCTCCGCCTGTTCACCGGCGGCGGCCGGATCGCGGGCGCGCTGGCCTACGATCGCGAGCGGGGGCGGTTCCGGCTGTTCCGCTCCAAAGCCATCGTGCTCGCGACCGGCGGCATCGGACGGGCGTACTCCATCACGAGCAACAGCTGGGAGTACACCGCAGACGGTCAGGTGCTCGCCTATCATGCCGGAGCGGCGCTGCAGGACATGGAGTTCGTGCAGTTCCACCCGACCGGCATGATCTGGCCGCCCAGCGTCCGCGGCATCCTGGTGACGGAAGGCGTCCGGGGCGAAGGCGGAGTCCTGCTCAACAATCAGGGCCGCCGCTTCATGTTCGACGATATCCCCGAGAACTACCGCAGCCAGACAGCCGACAACGAAGAGGAAGGATGGCGCTACACCCAGGGCGACAAGAATGCCCGCCGCCCGCCGGAGCTGCTGACCCGCGATCACGTCGCCCGCTGTATCATGCGCGAGGTGCGCGAGGGCCGGGGCAGCCCTCACGGCGGCGTCTTTCTCGATATCGCCTGGATCAAGCGGAGGCTCCCCGACGCCCGCGCCCACATCATCAAGAAGCTCCCGAGCATGTACCATCAGTTCAAGGAGCTCGCCGACATCGACATCACGGCCGAGCCGATGGAAGTCGGCCCCACGACCCACTACATCATGGGCGGCATCCGGGTCGACGGAGACAGCCAGATGTCCACTCTGCCCGGCCTGTTCGCGGCCGGCGAGTGCGCCGCCGGTCTCCACGGCGCCAACCGCCTCGGCGGCAACTCGCTGTCGGATCTGGTGGTCTTCGGGAAGCGCGCGGGTGACTTCGCCGCGCAGTTCGCGCGGGGCCACGAGCCGGCAACGCTCGACCCGGCCGAGGCGGACGACGCGGCCCAGTTCGCTCTGGCGCCCTTCGAGCGCACCCCGTCAGCCAACGGGGCCGGGCCCTATCAATTGCAGCAGGAGCTGCAGGGGATGATGCAGGAGCTGGTCGGGATCGTCCGGCGACAGGCGGAGATGGAACGCGCGCTCGAGGCGATCGAGGGGCTCAAGGAGCGCGCCGGGCGGGTCGGCGTCGCCGGGAACCGGGAGTACAATCCCGGCTGGCACACGGCGCTCGATCTGGGCAACCTGCTTACGATATCGGAAGCGGTTGCCCGGGCGGCGATCGATCGCAAGGAGAGCCGGGGCGGTCACTTTCGGGAGGACTACCCGCAGAAGGATCCGGCGCACGGCAAGTTCAACATCGTCATCCGCCAGGGAAGCGACGGCCGCATGCAGCTGTCTCACGAGCCCATCCCCGAGATGCCGGCCGAGCTCAAGCGAGTCATCGAGGAGCAGAGCTGAATGCCCGAGTCTTCGGGGAGCGCGACCTTCCGGGTCTGGCGTGGCGACAGCCGAGGCGGCAGACTGGTCGACTACGCCACCAAAGTCACGCCCGGCATGGTGGTGCTCGACGCGATCCACCAGATCCAGGCCGAGCAGGCGAATGACCTCGCGGTGCGGTGGAACTGCAAGGCCGGCAAATGCGGCTCCTGCTCCGCCGAAGTGAACGGCAGCCCCAGGCTCATGTGCATGACCCGGCTCAG
>DASQPE010000281.1:0-22720 GCA_035644115.1 Gemmatimonadales bacterium | reverse complement strand
CGGGACAGTGAGGACAACGTGCTGGCGCTGATGAGCGAGACGCCGCACTGATGCGCGGCATGGAGCGGGGCCCCTACTTCGCGTCGTGGAAAATGACGCCGAGGCTATAGCGGCTGCCCCGCCGCACCCGGCTGACGCCGTGGCGGACGTTCACCCGGTAAGAGCCGCGCGTGCCCCGCACCGGCCGGGTCCGAGTGGTGAAGAACACCAGACCACCCTGCGACCCGGGCACTACCTCGGCAGCCGACTGGGCCCGAGGCCGCTGCTCCACCAGGAGAAACTCTCCCCCCGTGTAGTCCACCCCCGGCCGGCTCAGGAAGCAGAGCAGCTGCATCGGGAAGGCAACTTCGCCGTAGAGATCCTGGTGCAGACAGTTGTAGCCGCCCGCTTCGTAGTGCAGCAGCAGTGGCGTAGGCTTGGTCTGCCCCTGCGCTCGACACCGCTCGAGGAACGCCGCGAGCGTGGGCGGGTAGCGCTCCGCTGCGCCAAGCGCCTCGCTCCACCGGTTCGCCACCGCCGCGAGCGACGGGTACGCATGGCTCCGGAGCTCCTGGACCACCGGAGGAAGCGGCGCGGCCAGATACTTATAGTCGCCCTCGCCGAACCGGTGCCGCCCCATATCCACCCGATGCCTGAAGCGGCGATCGTCGGCATAGAGCGCCACCAGCTCTCCGCATTCCTCGGGCGTCAGCACCGGGTCGGTCTCGGCATAGCCTCGGGCCCAGAGCTCGCTCTCGATCCGGTCCCAGTCGAGGCCGGCGAGCCGGGCAGCAACCGAAGACAGCGGGCGGCGCGGAGTCAGCCCCCTGCGCGCCGCTGATCTGGTGGACAGCATCCGGCTCGTCATGCCGGCGGCCCCGGAACCGTGCTCAGCGAGCTCCAGAGATGCAGCACGGCATACCCCCGCCAGGGTCGCCAGCGCTCGGCCGTGGCCTGGATCCGCGACCGGGGCACGCCCAGCCTGGTGAGCGCCCGGACCAGCCCGAGGTCGGTGATCGGAAACGCATCCCGATCGCCCAGCGCGCGAAGCCGGACGTAGGCCGCGGTCCACGGCCCCACGCCGGGAAGCGAGCATAGCGCTGCCTCGGCATCTCGCGGAGCCGCCCGGCGGAGCTCTCTGAAATCGACCAGGCCGCGGGCCACCGCGTCTCCGGCAGCGTGCACCGCGGCCGCCTTGGCCCGGGTGAGCCCGATCGTGCGCAATCTGGCCAGGCTGAGCTCCGCGATCGCCTCCGGACGGGGAAACGCACAACGCGGCCGAATGAGCGGGATGACGTCCCCGCTGGGTAATCGAGCGGCCGGCGTGGCGACCAGCCGCACCAGGCGGTCGGTGACGGTGCGGGCCGCGGCCACGCTCACCTGCTGTCCCAGAATTGCGCGCAGGAGGGCCTCGAACGGATCCAGCAGTTGCAGCAGGCGGAGTCCCCGCGGATTGGCCGCGACTACCGGGCCGAGAACGGGATCGCGATCAGCCACCGCGGCGAACTCGTTCAGGTCGGCGTCGAGATCGAACATCCGGGTGATTGCATCGCGGATTCTTGACGCGGGCACTTGCGGCGCCGAGCGCACCACGAATCGCGCGCCCGACCGCCGTGCCGGGGCCGCCCCAGTTGGCCCCGCGGATGCGGCGTGGTACTCGATCGACAGCGTCACCGGCCCCACACCTCGCCCCCGCTTCAGCGGCTCGAGCCACACCACTCGCTCCAGCCCATCCGGCGCCACCATCTCGATCGAGGGGACCATGCGCGCCGCGAGGAACCGGGAGACCCACCCGAAATCCAGCTCCGGCGGGACCGGCACCAGGATGGGGGCCGACGGGCCGGCGCTACGGCGCTTGACCTTTGCGGCCGAGGCCCACTCAGCCATGGCCCCGGCGCTCCTGTTCCAGCGACAGGATCCGGCGCTTGCGTTCCGGTCCCCAGCGGTACCCGCCGACCGCGCCGCCTTGGCGCACCACCCGATGGCACGGAATGATCAGGGCAACGCGGTTGCGGGCGCATGCGCTCGCGACTGCCCGCACCGCGCCGGGCGACCCGATAGCTCGAGCCACCTCGGAGTAGGAACGGGTTTCGCCGTAGGGGATCTCGCGCAGCGCCTGCCAGACTTTGAGCTCGAACACCGTGCCGCTGACATCAGTGGGCACGGCGAGCGCTCGATCGCGGCCTTCCAGGTGCTTGACGATCTCGTCGGCCCACGCTCGCAGGCCCCCGTGCTCCGCGCCGCGCCCGGTGGCGCGGACCCGCTCCCGCTGCGCGTTCGGGTACTCGGCGGCAAGCGCCTGTTCCAACACCGCGTCGCTCTCACCCAGCTGCACCGCGCAGACCCCGCGGGCCGTGGCCGCGATAAGCACTCGGCCGATGATGGTCGGTCGAGTCGTGAACCTGATGTGCTGTCCCCGACCGCCGTTGCGGTACGCGGCCGGCGTCATGCCGAGATGCGCGCCGGCTGCCTCGTACACCCGGCTGCTGGCGCTGTATCCCGCATCGAAGGTGGCGCGACTCACGGTGGCGCCGTCGCGGAGCGCCGCCTTGAGCCGGTCGGCCCGCAACGCAGCCGCATACCGCTTGGGGGACACCCCGACGGTCCGGCTGAACACGCGCTGGAGATGATGGGGGCTCATACCTACCTCACCCGCCAGCACGGCCAGCGTGACCGGCTCATCCAGATGAGCTTCGAGAAAGCCGCGCGCCCGGGTGACGGCCAGATCGATCCGGCTGGCGGTGTCGCGAGGACGGCAGCGGAGACAGGGCCGGTAGCCGGACGCCTCTGCTTCGACCGGCCCGGGGAAGAACGCGACGTTCCTCCGCAACGGCCGGCGGGACGAACAACTGGGCCGGCAATAGACCCCGGTCGTCGAGACGGCGTAGACGAACTCGCCGTCCCGGCGGCGATCCCGGACGTTGATCGCCGCCCACGCCTCCCCCTCGTCCAGCATTGCCGGTGTCGCCTGGTGCATCGAATCCATTCTGGCTGCTGTTGCCATCGTCGTCCCCGCCAAATGTAAATGCTTGCCGGCATGGTACCCGGCCGCGCGTTCACTGCGTGGACATTCGCTCCATCAGCGGTTCGCAGCTACCCGAATCTTGCGATCTAATTCTTGGGTCGAGGAGGGGGGTCGTGCGTGGTGGAGCGATGAGTCGCCTTACTTGATCGCAGCCAGCGCGAGCTCGAGCGCAGTCCGATCCTGGTCCGACAGCGAGCTGACGACCGCCGATTGCTCCCGCTCCAGGTGCTCGGTGCCGGCCGCCTGCCGTTCCACCCCCAGCGGTGTGAGCTCGGCAAGCACCAGTCGGCGATCGGCCGGATCGGCGATCCTCCGAACCAGGCCGTCCGCCTCGAGCCGGTCCACCAACTGGGTCATGTTCGATCGCACACAGCTCTGTCGGGCGGCCAGCTGGCTCAGCGAGATCGGCTCGCCCGCGTCCGCCAGCAGAGTCAGAACGCCATACTTCGCCAGCGAGAGGCCGACAGTCTCCAACGCGGACTCGAGCCGCACCTCCAGCACGTGCGCCGCGTGAAGCAGGGCGAACACCACTGTGTCCCCCGCCCCCGCGGCGCGAACTCCCGTAGCCCCCGGACTATTCATGCGTGAAGTATGTCAGTTGGCCCCGGCTTGTCAACCAGCCAAGCTCCCCTCTTACCTCTCCCCTCTTACCTCTCACCTCTCACCCTCTTCTTACTTCTCCCCCGCGTCCAGGATTCTCTCGTAGAGCGCCACATGTCGCTCGGCCATCGCGGACTGGGTGAAGTGCTCCGCCACCCGCCGCTGTCCCGCCTGCCCCAGCCGGCGGCGGAGCTCCGAATCGTGCGCCAGGGTGCTCAGCGCCTGCGCCAGAGCGCCCACGTCCCGGAGCGGCACCTCGAGCCCCGTCGTGCCCGGCACGTTCACCTCGCGCACCGCGCTCGGGAGCGCGGTCGTGATGACCGGACGGCCTGCGGCCATCGCCTCGAGCACGACCAGCCCGAACATCTCTTCGACCGTCACCGAGGGCAGCACCAGGAAGTCCGCATCCGCCATCCTTCGCGGCAGGTCGTCATCCGGGTATTCTCCCCACCAGCGCACCCGGTCGCTCACGGCCAGGGCTTGCGCCAGGGTTCGCAGCCGGGGCAACTCGGGACCGGTACCGACCACTTCGAGCCGAAGGTCGGGCACCCGCTCCAGTGCGCGGAGCAGGATGTCCACTCCTTTATATGGTACGAGGCGTCCAATGAAGATTGCCCGAGCCGGGGCGTCGGGCGGCGGGGGCGGCACGAAGGTCCAGCGGCGCTCGTCGATCCCGAACGGAATGACCTCCACCTTGCCCTCGAAACCGGTCAGCTCGGTGGACAGCGCCACGTGCGCCCGACTCGGGACTACGACCGCCTTTGCGCGCCGGAGGACCATTCGCGCCGAGGGACGATAGATCCCTCGGCGCGCGTCGGCGTGCTGGGTGACCACGACCGGCGTGCGACCCGCCCGCAGCAGGCATGCGACGTCCGCCAACGGATGCGGGTGGTGCACGTGAATGATGTCCGCCCGCTTCCACGCGGCCGCGATGTAACCCGGAGCGATCTCCTGGGAGCCAAGCGCGCCGAACGAGAACGCGCGCCTGACGGACGAGCGCTGCCGGGCGGCATCGCCCGAGCGGCCGAGGGGCGTCTCGACCGCGACGATCTCGACCTGGTGGCCGAGCGCGGCGGCTCCCTCGACCAGTCCCTGGACGACGCGCTCCATCCCCCCTGACCGAGGCCAGTAGTACTTAGCGAGATGAAGGATGCGCATATTTATCGATCCGCCAAGTTGCCCAGGACGCCTGATGCCTGTCAACCAGTGAGCTGCGTTCGCCGGTGAGGGCGATTATTGTCTCCCGCCTTTACGCGGACGCGGCTGTGAGGGGAAAGCTGCGCGCACTCGCCGGCCTCGGCTGCACGATCGGGGCCGTGGTCCCCGCGTCGTGGCAGCCGGCCCCGGGCGATCCGGCCCGGGCCACCACCTTCGGCGACGATGCCGGGGTTCGGATCTTCCCCACCGCCGTCCGCGGCATCGAGCCGGAGCTCGCCTGGGACTCGGCGGCGCTGCGGCGCGCGCTGGCCGAGTTTCGCCCCGAGCTGGTCCAGGTCGAAGAGGAGCCTTGGACCCAGGTCGCCGGCGCGGTGGTTCGGGCCGCCGCCCGGCTCGACTTTCGGGTAACGGTGTTCTCCTGGGAGAGCCTCCCTGCCCGCCTGCCCCTCCTCGCCCGGCTGCGGCGCGATCGCGTGCTGCACCGTTGCGCCGGCCTGATCGCCGGAAACAAGCTCGCCCTCGGCCAGCTGACCGCAGGTGATTCCGGGAAGCCAACCACGGTGCTCCCGCAGACGGGAGTGACCCCGCCGCTCGTGGCCGGGTCCTTGGCCAGACCGCTCCTCAGTATCGGCTTCGTCGGCCGGCTGGTTCCCGAGCGCGGGTTGGATCTGCTGTTCCGCGCCTGCGTGCAGCTGAGCGACCCCTGGTCGATCCACGTTGCCGGCACCGGTCCCGCCCAGGAGGAGCTCGAGGCGCTGGCCGAGCGTCTTGGCATCGCGGCCCGAGTGGTCTGGCATGGCGCCCTGTCCCGTTCGGCGCTGGCCGCGCTCTGGCCCCAGCTCGATTGCGCCGCGTTCCCGTCCCGTACGACCGCCCGCTGGGTCGAGACCCGGGGTCGCACCGCGCTCGATGCCATGGCCCATGGGCTCGCGGTGGTGGTGAGCGCCTCCGGGGCCCTGCCGGAGGTCGTCGGATCGGCCGGACGGGTAATACCAGAGGAAGGAGTGGACCAGCTGGCGGAGGTTCTCAGCAGCTTTGCCCGGGACCCCGACGCTCGTCGGGCGCTCGGCGCCGAGGCCCGGCGCCGGGTGCTCGCCGAGTACACCGACGAATCGATCGCCCAACGAACGTTGGGCTTCTGGCGGGTGGTGACCGGGAGCGCAACACCTTGACGCGGAGTCACTTACCGCTGATGTTTCGCCCCCAAATGCCCCTACTGCCCAAGCCACGCGGCCCCCGCCTTTCCCGGTGGGCCCTCGCCGCCTCATTGCTCATCGCCAGCTCTCCCGTCGCCGCCCAGATCCCAGGACTTCCCCCTGGCGTCAAGCCCACGGCGGAGCAGGCGCAGCAACTCCTCCAGTCGCGGCCCGACTTGGTGGCGCAGCTCCGCCAGAAGATCCAGCAATCCGGGTTGACGCCGGATCAGGTCCGCGCCCGGCTTCGCGCGGCCGGCTACCCCGAGAACATGCTGGACCCCTACCTGGCCGGGGCCGACACGACCCAGGCCGTGACCCCGGCGCCGGGGACCCTGGGTGCAGTGAGCGCGCTTGGACTGCTCTCGCGGGAGGCGGTGGACTCGCTCCAGGCAATCGACTCGCTCCGGCCGCTCTCCCCCTCCGAGCAGGCCAAGGCAGACACCGCCCGGGCCGATTCGCTCGCGGATTCGACCGTCACCCGGGGACTCAAACGGTTCGGCCTCGACGTGTTTCGCCGGGCCACCACCCGCTTCATGCCGGCGGAGGCCGGCCCGGTGGATCCCAACTACCGGCTCGGCGCGGGCGACCTGCTGGTGCTGATTCTCACGGGAGACGTCGAGAACGTGCAGAGCCTCGAGGTGACCCGGGAAGGGTTCATCGTCATCCCGCAGGTCGGCCAGGTTTACGCGGCGAACCTGACGCTGGCCCAGCTCGAGGACCAGCTCTACAGCCGTCTCGGGCGGGTGTATTCCGGGGTGCGTCGCGGCCCCAATCCGCGGACCCGGTTCACGGTGACCGTGGCGCGGCTCAGAACCATTCAGGTCTACGTGACCGGTGACGTCGTTCGCCCCGGCGCGTACCAGATCTCGGCCGCCGGGACGGCGCTCACCGCGCTCTACTCCGCGGGTGGCCCGACCGAGAACGGAAGTCTCCGGAGAATCGACGTCCGGCGGGGCGACAAGCTGATGGATTCGGTAGACGTCTACGACTACCTGCTCCAGGGCGTGAACCGCAGCGACCTCCGCCTGCAATCGGGCGACGTCATCTTCGTGCCGATCCGCGGCCCGCTGGTGAAGGTCTCCGGCCGGGTGATCCGCCCTGCCATCTACGAGCTCAAGCCGTCTGAGACCCTGCGGGACGTCGTGGCCGCCGCGGGCGGATTCGAGGCGAACGCGGTGCGCGGTCGGATCCAGATCAGCCGGATCGTTCCGGCCGGCGAGCGCCCGGCCACCGGGCGCGAGCGGGTGGTCATCGACCTGTCGGGAGAGGAGCTCACGGCCGGCGGCGTGCCGGCGTTCCCCATGGTCGCGGGCGATTCCGTCCGGGTGTTCGAGGTGGACCGGCGGACCCGCGACTTCGTCACGGTACGGGGCAACGTGAACTTCGAGGGGCGAGTCGGGCTCACCCCGGGGATGAAGCTGAGCGAAGCCATCCGCCTCGCCGGCGGCCCAAAGCCGGACGTGTATCTGGGCCAGATCCTCATCTCCCGGGTCCGCGCCGACTCGAGCCGGGTGCAGCTGCGGTCGGCCTTTGCCGACAGCACCGGCCGGGTCACCGATGACCTCCCGCTGGAAGAAGAAGACGACATCCGGGTGTTCGCCCGGGGGACCTTCCATACCCAACCGTACGTCACCATCGTGGGCGCCGTCCGCCGGTCCGGGCGAATCCCCTATCGGGACGGGATGACGGTGCGTGACGCCGCTCTGTTGGCGGAAGGTCTTACTCCGGACGCGGAGCTCGATCAGGCGGAGATCGCCCGCCTGCCGGAGCAGAGGCCCACCGGCGCGCTGGCGCAGACCATCCGGATCTCGCTCGACTCCAGCTACCTGTTCCAGGACAACACCGAGACCGGGAAGGGGCCGGGCGCGCGGGGGCCGAGCGGTGACCAGCTCCTCAAGCCGTACGACAACGTGCTGATTTTCCGGCGACCGGGCTGGGACCTCCAGCGGCTGGTCGCGATCACCGGACAGATCCAGCATCCCGGACGCTATGCGCTCACCAGCAAGACCGAGCGGCTGTCCGATCTCCTGGGACGGGCAGGCGGATTGACCACCGAAGCGTACCCCGGCGGGATCCAGTTCTACCGGCGGGCCAACCCGGTCCGTTTCAGCACCGGCCCCGAGCAGGCGGACCCGAACCGCTCGGTCGAGCCGCTTCCGGCGGGGTTCGGCGAGCGGGTGGGCCTGAACCTGGCCGGCGTGCTGAAAGACTCGGCCTCCCAGGACAATCTCATTCTCGCGACCGGCGACTCGATCTACATCCCCGAGTACGATCCCATCGTGACCGTGCTCGGCGCGGTGAACTCACCTGGCCCCGTGGCCTTCGCCCCCGGGAAGAACCTCGACTGGTACGTGGGCGGCGCGGGCGGCTACGCCCAGAACGGCGATCGCAAGCGGGTGTACCTGACCCAGCCGGATGGAAAGAAGCAGGTGGTCAAGCGGCGCTTCTTCTTTGCGGACGACGTGCCGAAGCCGGGACCGGGCGCGGCCATCTTCGTGCCCCAGCGGAAGGCGGGCGAGGGCGGCGGGAACTCGGCGGCGGTGCTGGGCGTCCTCGCCTCGGTGCTGGCCAGTCTCACCACGGTGATCGTCGTGATCAAGCAATGAGCCAGCGGCGGGGCATCATTCTCGCCGGCGGGGCGGGCACCAGGCTTCACCCGGCGACCGTGGCGGTCAGCAAGCAGCTGCTGCCGGTGTACGACAAGCCGATGGTGTACTACCCCCTGTCCACCCTCATGCTGGCCGGGATCCGCGACATCCTGGTGATCTCCACGCCGCAGGATATCCCCCGGTTCGAGCAGCTGTTCGGCGACGGCTCCCAGCTTGGTCTCAACTTCAAGTACGCGGTGCAACCCCGGCCCGAGGGGCTGGCCCAGGCCCTGGTGATCGGGGCCGACTTCATCGGCTCCGGGCCGGCCGCCCTGATCCTGGGCGACAATCTGTTTTACGGCGCCGGCCTGATCGACACCCTGCGGGCGGCGGTCCGTCACCCCGACGGCGCCTCGATCTTCGCCTACTATGTGCGCGACCCCACCCGCTACGGGGTGGTCGAGTTCGACCCGGCGGGTAACGTGCTGTCCATCGAGGAAAAGCCGGTCCGCCCCCGCTCCAACTACGCGGTCCCGGGGCTCTATTTCTACGACGAAGACGTGGTGGACATCGCTCGATCGCTGCGGCCCTCCCCA
Source organism: Gemmatimonadales bacterium (assembly GCA_035644115.1). Classification (GTDB taxonomy): domain Bacteria; phylum Gemmatimonadota; class Gemmatimonadetes; order Gemmatimonadales; family GWC2-71-9; genus DASQPE01. The sequence continues at coordinate 13,578 of DASQPE010000281.1, read as the reverse complement.
CGCGGGGAGTACGAGATCACGGACGTGAACCTGGCATACCTTAAGGCGGGCCGACTCCGGGTCGAGGTGTTCGGGCGGGGCACCGCCTGGCTCGACACCGGCACACCGGAGGCGCTGCTCCAGGCCTCCAGTTTCATCGGCGCCGTGGAGCAGCGGCAGGGGCTCAAGATCGGCTGCGTCGAGGAGATCGCGTACCGCATGGGGTTCGTAGATCAGGCCCAGCTCGAGCGGCTGGCGGATTGGGCCGGCGCGGGCCAATACGGCGACTACCTTCGGAGCCTGGCGGGGACCAATGAGCCCGCGTGACCAGTTCCGGCCGCGGACCGTTCTGGTGACCGGGGGAGCGGGCTTCATCGGATCGAACCTGGTGCGATGGATCCTGGACCACGAGCCCGAGGTCCGGGTGGTTAACCTGGACCTGCTGACGTACGCCGGGAACCTGGAGAGCCTGGAGGACGTGCAGCGGCGCCACGGTCCCGCGGGTAGCGGCCGCTATCGCTTCGTCCACGGCGACATCCGTGACTTCGATCGGGTGACCGCCGCGCTGGGCACGGAAGGCGGAGTGGACGCGGTGCTGCATCTGGCGGCCGAGTCCCACGTGGACCGCTCGATCATGGGCCCGGAAGTGTTCGTGGACTCGAACGTGCGGGGCACGCTGGTGCTGCTGGAAGCCTGCCGGGCCGAGCTGGAGCGGCAGCCCAGGCCGTTCCGCTTTGTGCAGGTGAGCACTGACGAAGTCTACGGCTCGCTGGGCCCCGCCGATCCGGCGTTCCGAGAGACCACGCCGCTCTCGCCCAACAGTCCCTATTCGGCGAGCAAGGCCGGCGCCGATCTCCTGGTGCGGTCCTACGTCGAGACCTTCGGGTTTCCGGCGCTGGTGACACGGTGCTCGAACAATTACGGGCCGTATCAGTTTCCCGAGAAGCTGGTCCCGCTCATGCTCACTCGCGCGCTGCAGGACCAGCCCCTTCCGCTCTACGGCGACGGGCTCAACGTGCGCGACTGGCTCTATGTTGAGGATCACGCCGAGGCGCTGTGGGCCGTGCTGGCCCGGGGCCGGGTGGGCGGGGTCTATAACATTGGGGGGGAGAGCGAGCTGCCAAATCTCGAGCTGGTGCGCCGACTGCTCGCGTGCCTGGGAAAGCCGGAGTCTTTGATCAGCTTTGTGCGCGACCGTCCGGGGCATGACCGGCGATATGCGATGGATACGACGCTGATCCGGACCGAGCTGGGTTGGCGGCCGCGGCACGTTTTCGTGCGGGGCTTGGACGATACGGTGCAGTGGTATCTGGCAAACGAGACCTGGTGGCGGCGGGTGCTGAGCGAGGCGTACCGCGCCGCCGGAGCGTATCTGGCATGACCGGGCCCGCATACGATCGCCCGTTGGGAGCGGAGTTGCGCCCGCTGGTGCTGGGGGCGGTCTTCCTGCGCCGGTGGCGATGGACGATGCTGTTCCCCGCGCTCGCGGTGCTCATCACCGCGGTGCTGGTGTTCGTCCTGCCGTCGCGCTACACGTCGGTAGCGATCGTGCTCCCGGAGAGCCGCACGCAATCGCAGCTGGGTGGCAACCTCGGAGGCCTGGCAGGCCTCGCCGGAGGGCTGGTCGGCGCGGCCGGCGTTGGGGGGATCCAGTCACCCAAACTGTACGGGGACCTGGTCCGGACCGATGGCGTCATCGACGACGTGCTGGCTCGCAGGCTCACGTCGGTGCCGCAGTGGGGCACCCGAGCGCCGACGCTGCTCGAATGGCTCGAGCTGGGCGGCAAGACCCATGGTGACAGCCTTTACTACGCGCGCCGCTACATGCTTCGGCGGGTCACGACCGATCCCAACCGGGAAACGGGAACGGTGACCATACGGGTGACCCTCAACAGTCCGCGTGCCGCGGCCGAGGTGGCCAGCTGGTTCGTGAACGAGCTGGACCAGTTCAACAATTATCGACGCCAGACAGGGGCCCGGAACCGGCGCAAGTTCCTCGAGGGACGGATCGCTGAGCTGGAAGGCGAGCGGCGGGCGATTACTGACAGCGTGAAGGCGTTCTACGAGGCGAATCGCGAGTTCGAGAACGCGCCGGCGCTCCGGTTCGAGGCGCGGCGCCGGGAGGCCCGGCTCGATCAGGTCGACGAGGTGCTCACGGGGGTCCGTCGCGACTTCGAGAACTCCCGGACCGAGGAGGTGAACGACACCCCGCTGCTGACCGTCATGCAGCGGCCCACCATGCCCGAGCGGCGGTCGTTCCCGCAGCGAAAGCTGCTGGTGTTGCTGGCGGCGGTCGCAAGCGGGCTGGTTGGGATGGGCATGGCGTATCTGCTCGAATCGGTCCGGAAATGGAACCGGACCGACACCGAGGGCCAGGCGGACATGGCCGAGGCCTGGCGGGAGGCTCGGCGGGGGCTGGGGCGGGTGTTGCCTCTGCGGTCTCGCCGGGACGGCTTGGGGCAAGGGGAGTGACCGCCGGATCGAAGCTGATGGCGGTGCTCCGGCATACCTGGCTCGATCCCCTTCACATCGTTCACTCCACACTCGAGCGAGGCTTGGCGCGCCATCGCGCTCAGGTCCGCGGTCGGGTGCTGGATATCGGCTGCGGTGCCAAACCGTATCGCGGTCTCTTCCCCGACGCCACGTTCTACGTCGGCACCGAAACCAATCGCACGTTCACCCGGGACAGTCGCGGGGACGTTTCCGCATTCGGTGAGGCGCTCCCGTTCAGGACGGGCGCGTTCGACGCGGTGGTGTGCACCGAAGTGCTCGAGCACGTCCCCGAGCCCGGCGATTTCCTGAGGGAGGTGCTCCGGGTGATTAGGCCTGGCGGCGTGCTGCTCCTGACGACGCCACAGACGTGGGGGCTACACGAGGAACCGTACGATTTCTACCGGTACACCAAGCACGGGCTTCGATATCTCTTCACGAAGGCAGGGTTCGAGCTTCTGGACGTCGCGCCGACGACGGGGACGTTCGGAACCGTAGGGCAGCGGCTGAGCTCGTTCTGCTATTACGAGCTGAGTAGCCTGGCTCGCTGGCTGAAACCGCCAGCCGTCGTCCTTTGCGCGGGGATTCAACTCGTGTTCGCCGGAGCTGATCGGCTGGTGGGCAGGCGGGGCGACACGATTTGCTGGGTGGCGCTGGGGCGGAAACCCGCATAGCGATGGGCCGATGTGCGTTTTCGCCACAGTGGCGCAGCGGGTGTTGCCCGCACGCAACTCTGGCGGTGGCAGGATCGGCCAGCTAGCCTTTGGTTACCAACAGCTTCGAGCCCCGGCATGACCCGGTCACGCATCGTCCTCCTGGGCCTGATTGGTCTCTGGGCATGCGGCGGCGATCCGAATAGCGACCTCACCGACCCCGGCACGCGCTCGAACCCACCCGAGCAACCTCCGCCCACAGGCGGAAGCGGCCTGCGAATCGTATTCCAACATCCGGGCAATGGGCCCCCCGAGTTCAACGTCGGTCCCTTCGAGGACAACGTTCCGGTCGGCCCTGGCCTCCGCTATCTCGTGCGCGCGGTCCCTACCGATGTCGCAGGCAACGCGGTTACGAACCAGACGCTCAACTGGTCGATATCAGGCGGGGGTTCGCTGGACCATGCGGTGACCGCCCCGACCGGCGGGAACGACGCCACACTCAACGGGTTGACGACCGGCACACAGGACGGCGTCGAGTCGATCACGGTGGCGCTGCCCGCCTATCCCGGCGTCCAGGGTGTGCTGCGCGTCAGGGTGGTTCACCTTCAGTTGGTTGCGGTCAGCCCATCGAACGCCAATCCGCTGACGCTTGGGCTCGGCCAGCAGATCCCGCTCACAGCGCAGCTCCAAACCGCGAATGGCCAGCCTTTCGTGTGGTCGATCACGTTCAACGCGCTGCTGGATCCGGATTACCCGTGCAGCCACTACGAGCTGACAGGGGGTCTCGGCACGACGCCGGGCGCGAAGCCCGTGGAAGAGCTCACCGTACCCACAGATGCCCAAGGCAAGGCTACCGTCATCTACACCGCGCCGACGGCTTCATTCGGCGCGTGCCAGGGCTTTGTCGGCGCCGCGCCCGCGAAGTCACCCAGCGGCATCGGCGGACAGAGCAGCGAGGTCTTCGGGGTCTCGTGGCTGGCGAGTCTTACGCCGACCCCCGCCAGCAAGGTCCTTGCGGTGAGCGGCGATGTTCAGGCGGCGTCGCCGGGTGCGACACTGGGTCAGCCCTTGATCGTGGAAGTCGAAGATGCGTTCGGAAACGGGGTCGGTGGCGTGACGGTCAACTGGTCGACGTCCTCTGGCTTCGTGAGCCCCACCAGCCTGACCACCGACGCGGGGGGACGTGTGAGCGCGAAATGGACCGTGGGAGCCGCCGCAGGCGCTCAAACCCTAACCGCCTCCATTCCGGGGGGCGCGAGCGTCATCTTTACGGCGAGCGTCTCATAGGCGGACTGGTATCCGACTACCGCTTCACCCCGATCCTTGCGCTGTAGTCCACCCGATTGAGCAGGATGTCCACCCCGTGCTCTCTGAAGTACTCGTCCACCGCCTTCCGCGCGCCCAACCAGTGGCCGTAGTCATCGATGATCAGCACGCCGCCAGAGGCCAGCCTGGGCAGCAGGTGAATGAGCTCGTGCCGCGTCGATTCATACCAGTCGGTATCGAGCCGCAGCAGGGCGATCTGTTCCGGCGCCTGTGCGGGCACAGTATCCTCCACCTTCCCCACCACGAAGCGAATCCTGCCGGGATCGTACCCCACGCTCAGCACGGCCGTGCGCACGGCCTCGAGAGGGGCGTAGGCCCAGTTGCCATCGTCGACACTGCGCGGCCCACGAAGCAGCGCCGCCGCCGCTCGTCCGGTGAAATGGAGGTCTGCCTCTGAGGGTGAGGGCATACCCTCGAAGGTGTCGAAGAGATAGAGCCCGCGGCCGGTATCGCCCAGCCGCATGAGCGTCCGTGCCACCGCCATCATGCTTCCGCCCCGCCAGACACCGCATTCGACTATCTCGCCAGGGACGCGATGGCGGACGATGTGCTCCGTGGCTCGTACCAGTGCGAACAGTCGCTCGGGCGTCGTGAGAGTGTACGGCTTGACCTCTCGGATCAGGGCCAGATCGGCGTCACTGAAATCGGGCGAGGGGTAGCGTACGAGGTCATAGCCAAGGCGCCGCAGCAATCGGCGGAGCATGCCCTTAATCACGCGCTCGCCGTTGACCGACGGAGGTCGAAGACGAGGTCACGACTCAGCAACGAAGGCCAAAGCTGGCGAAGCGACAACCAGCGGCCCGTTGCGTGGATTCCGGTAATACGAAGGCCGTGACGGGCGACCAGTTCGCGTGTCGCCCCCAGCGTGAAGTAGTGGAGTTGACCTCCATCCCATCCAGGATCGGGTGACATCCGGGGGAGGCGGCCGCGCAGCAGCGTGAGCCGAATGGGGAAAAAGGCCACGTTCGACACACTCAGGACCAGTTGACCTCCCGGGCGCACGACGCGAGACAACTCGGCGACGGCCCGCTCGGGGTCGAATACCTGGGGCACGACTGCCAGGCACGTCACCGCGTCGAAGTAGCCATCGGGATACGGCAGCCCCTGCAGGTTGAGGTCCACAACCTCGGCGTGGATCCCTCGGGAGCGGGCTCGCTCGACCGAGGCCGGCACCAGATCGACCCCATAGAGCTCCCGGAACCGACTAGCCGCTTCCATCCGGACCAAACCTTCGCCGCCCCAGCAGCCGAGGTCCAGCAAGCGATCTCCTGGAACCAGGAGGCGACGCGCCACGTCGGTGCGGGTAGCGCCGCGGCCGGTGTGCCGCACGGCCCTGGAGCTCGCCTTCTGCGCCCACAGCTCTTCGTAGTAGTCGTGGACGGTGTCGGGCCTGGAGCCTTGCTGCATCGAGTCGCCCTCGTTTGGCGTCGTCATTGCGGAGCCAGCCGAGCGCCTCGGCGAATCAGGAGCGTCATCGTGTAGCCTGAGCCAGTCGCAGCCGAAGCCTACCGAAGGCCTCACCAGCTCGATCCCGCAGTATTAGCCAATCGGCCCGTGTGGCAGCGAAGGCTAGATTCCCGGCCACCCAGCCCACCAGTACCAGAGCAGCGATGGCGGCCAGTCGCCCCCAGGGCCCTCCCTGGAATTGGCTCGCGGCGAGGGCCGCGCCCGCGGCAAGGAGAAGGCCACCAAGCCAGCCAGGTATCCGTCCTGAGAGCTGGCGCAGAAGCCCCAGGCGCCGCGCGAGCAGCGTGCACAGCACAATCTGCATGACGCTCACCGCCAGGCCGACGCCGAAGAGCCCGAGCCGAGGCACGAGCACGATCGCCGCCACTACCTCCACCACCACGGCAATCACCATGGGGATGATGTTCTCCCGATTGCGCATCTGTGCGCTGATGATCCGCATCATGATGTACACGGCCATCATGAACGCGGCGCCGACGGCGAGCCCGCGCAGGGCCTGAGAGACCAGCGCGACCGCGGTCGCATCGAATCGTCCGCGGCGATACGCCAGCGTCACCAGTTCGGGAGCCGCCGCGACCAGCACCAGCATGAGCCCGAGCACACCGGTCACGAGCGGAAAGATGAGCTCAGCGGCCCGGGTTTCGGCTTCGCCTCGCTCGAACGACGAGAACCGCGACAGGGCCACCGTACCCACCGCGTACCCCACCAACACCTGCGGAGTCTCCACGAACGCACGAGCATACTCCAGCGACGCCACCGCGCCGACGCCGACGAAGGAGGCCGCTGCACGATCGATTACCCCGAGCAGTTGGCCCAGCACGAGGGTGACGACGAGAGGGGTAGCGGTATGGAAGAGCGTCCGAAACTCCGCGCCATCCGGCACTCGCTGGGCAGCGGCCGCCGCGTCTTGATGCCGGACGTCACGCAGCGACCACCACGTGTACCCCAGGTACACCGCGAACGCGACCGCGAACCCGAGCCCCAGCCACTCGGGGTCGTGTAGCCAGGCCGCGATCGGGATGACGAGCACCAGTGTCGCGTTCTGGAAAGTGGTCCGCAGGGCCAGCGGACGGAATCGGTCATGGCAGATGCCGTACAGCGAGTACAATGCCGCGAAGCAATAGAATGGGATACCGAGGCCCATCCACCGAAGCATCCTGGCAGAGAGAGTCACCGTCTCAGAGGCGAGCCCCGGCGCGAAGAGGCGCACGATCTGCGGCCCAATGAGCCAGGTGAGCGACGCGAGTACGGCGGAGACGAGCAGAAGATAGGCGCTGGTCACTCGCAGCAGGCGTCGCCCGCTCGCGGGATTGGTACGTAAGTACCGCGAATAGAGCGGCACGAAGGCGCCGTCCAGAACATCGCCCATGAAGAAGTGCGTCGGGAAGAGTGCCGCTGCCAGACCGGCACGGAAAGCATCTGCAGTCGAGGTGGCGCCGAAGAAGAAGGCGAGGGTGACTTCGCGCGCGAGTCCGAGGAGTTTGCCGAGAGCGCTCCCGAATAGGATGGCGAGGGTCTTCATGCCGGGCGCGCGTGCTGCGTCGCCAACGTCGTCAGAAATGCCGAGTAGTTTGCGACCGTAGCCTCCATGGTAAACCGCCGCCGGATTGCGGCGAGGCCCGCAGCCCCCACCGCGCACGCCCGAGCGCGATCGGTGAGGCAGGTCACGATCGCCGCAGCGAGGGCGCGCTCATCGCCCGCCTTGACGAACACCGCCTCCCGCCCCGGCTCGGCAACGAAAGCTGTGTCACCTAGGTCGGTGGTAATGAGCGGCACACCCGTGCCCATACCAACCACCATCGCGTGATCATAGGCAGTCGGCCGGAGGCGCGGGTTGAGGACCACGGCCGAGCCAGCGTAACCATTGGCGATTTGCTCGAATGGCAGGGTCCCTGTGAACTCGACCCGGTCGGCCAGACCATAGGCATTGGCCAAAGCCTCGAGCTCCCGCCGATAGCTGCCGTCCCCCACGATTCGGAGGCGCGCATGCGGCACCCGTTTCACCACCTCGCGCATGGCTCCGAGCGCGATCTGAACCCCCTTGTCGCGCTCCAATCGCGCCACGACCGTGACCTGATCGCTGCCGGGATCGACGGCCGAGGTGAGTTGCTGGATGAGCCCCGACGACACGCCGTACGGAATCACCACGATCCGATCAGCCGAGTAACGAAACATGCGGCTGATCTTCACCCGCTCCGCGGGACAGGGCACGATGAACGCGTCCGGCGACCGCATGAACCGTATGTCACGGGCGGCTCGATATATCGTGTGGGCCGCTCGCGCGACGCCTTCCGCAATCCCGGAGAGCGACGCGTCTCCGCGAATCGAGTGCAGACTGGCCCGCAGCTCATCCAGGTGAGTCCCGAACGTGAGCACCGCGGAGGGCGTCCGGACGCCGGCCCGCCGCCACCGCGCGAGCAGGCCGCGCGCAGCAGCGCTCACTGACACGAGGACGTCGAACGGCTGCCGCTGGTGAGCGGCCACGAAGGCCTGATCCAGGGCCCGGAACCACGCGCGACTGTAGCGACCCGGAGATCCCGTCCGGAGGTAGTGCACCCGGATCGAGTTTCGTTCCACGACGTCTTCCACAGTCGACTGGTTCGGTCCGTCGGTCGTGAAGAGCTCCACATCGTGACCGGCTGCGCCGACGCCGGTAAAGATCTGCTCGGTGATGATTTGCATCCCGCCGGCGCCATGCTCGGGCATGATGCGGGCGAACACGGCGACCCGAAGCCTGCGCCCGATCATGCCAGCACCTGCCGGACCGCGGCGATCACCTGGGTCACCTCGTCGTCCTCCAGCTCGGGGTAGCACGGCAATGAGAGTACGCGAGGGGACAGCCATTCGGCGTTGGGGAAAGAACCGAGCCCAGCGCCGGCGTACACCGGATGCTCGTGGAGAGCCGCCGGATAGTGCACTCCGGTCGCCACTCCGAGAGAGCTGAGCCGCTGGCGCACCGCATCGCGATCTTCCACCGTGACGACGAACAGGTGATAAGCCCCTTCGGCGCCTGCCCGTTCGACCGGGAGCCCCAGCCCTGGCAGCCCGTTCAGCTCAGTGATGTACCGGGCCGCAATCGTCCGCCGGCGAGCTACCCAGGCATCGAGGCAGTCGAGCTGCACCCGCAGCAGCGCGGCCTGGATCTCGTCCAGCCGCGAGTTGCGGCCCTCCAGCACGCTCCAATCGCGGCGCTCGTAGCCGTACATCCTGAGCAGTCGGAGTCGCCCGGCGTGCTCGGCCGACCGCGTGTACACCAGCCCGCCGTCACCGTAGGCGCCAAGGTTCTTGGTCGGATAGAAGCTGAACGTCGCCAGGTCGGCCCAAGAACCCGCCTCGCGGCCCAGCAGGCGCGCGCCATGAGCCTGCGCGCAGTCCTCGACCAGCCGGATGCCCCGCTCGCTGCAGACCGCAGCGAGAGCGGGCCCATCGACCAGATGACCATACAGGTGCGGAGCGATCACGGCGCGCGTGCGCGGACCAAGGCGACGGCTGAGCTCGTCCGTCTCGAGAAGGCGGCTCTCACGCCCGCAGTCCGCCAGTACGAGCCGGGCACCGACGGCACGAATCGCGGCAGCGACGGGCATGCACACGTTTGCCACCGTGATCACCTCGTCCCCGGCGCCGACGCCGAGAGCGAGCAACGCCAGCGATAGGGCATCGGTACCGGACGCAACACCGACCCCATGACCATCCCCCAGCCGCTGGGCGAACGCGGTCTCGAACTCGGCCAGCGCCGGCCCGAGAACGTACTGCCCGCTGCGAGCCACCCTGACCAGCGCCTCCTCGGCGGCCGCTGCCAGTGCCGCGTGACGGCGCTTCAGGTCAAGGAAAGGGATGACTCGGGGGGCCATCGGGCTCCGTCGGGTGATCGGGTATAGAAATCGAGCGTGCGGGACAGGCCCTCGCGAAGCGGGATCAGCGCCCGCCAGCCCAACGCACGCTCCGCCAGGCGTGGATCGGTCCAATAGTCGCCGACGTCGATCGCCTGCTGCTCCGGGGGCAACGGTGCGTCGACCACTGCGCCGCGGCCGAGCAGCTCCACCGCCACCGTGACGAATTCGCGGAGAGACGCTGGAGCATCGTGGCCTACGTTGATAACCTGGCCGGCAAGCGTTGGGGCTGCACCGGCAGCGAGCAGGGCCTCCACGGCGTCGTCCACCATCAGCCAATCACGTCGGAAGATCCCGCCGCCAAAAAGCTGAACCGGTTCGCCTCGAAGTAGTCGGCCGAGGAGGAAGCCGCTGACCCCGTGGGCCGGATCGGCATTTCCCTGCCGTGGGCCATACACGTTTGTGAGACGGAGCCGGACGATGTCCAAGTCGTAGAGTCGACCGTACACAATCGCGTACTGTTCCGCGGCGAGCTTGTGAATCCCATTTGGATCGGGCGGCGCCAGCGGGTGATCCTCGGCAACCGGAAGCGTGACAGGACGGCCGTAGACCGAGCGGGTGCTAGCAAGCACCACGAGCGGTCGATGGGGACCGCGGCGGATCGCTTCGAACAGGGCGATCTGAGCGAGGAGGTTATGCGTGAGATCGCGGCGCGGGTCACGAACGCTCCGGCCGTGTGCCGGATCGCCCATGAGGTCGAACACCACCTCAGCATCGAGGACGGATGCTGGAACCGGGTCCACCGCGAGGTTGGCGCGAAGAAAAGGCAGCTGCGTGTTGGACGCCTGGAGGTTTGCCGGATGGCCTCCACAGCCGGCCACCAGCCCATCGATCACTGTCACCGCTGCTCCGAGCCCGGCGAGGCGCAGGGCCAGGTTGCTCCCGATAAATCCGGCGCCGCCGAGAACGGCCACCCGTCTGCCGCGCCAGGATCCCGTCCTTGCCCTTGTCACACGCGCGACCTCATGCGCTGAACGGGCGTCAGCCGCACGGCGGCAACCACGATTCCCACCAGGACGCCCATGATGACGCCGAGGATTTCCCCGTTGAATGCGTCCACCGTCATGTTCCCCGCGAGCAGAGCGGCTATCCCGATTGCCGCAACGCCGGCTCCCTGTGCCACTGGGTCCCCCGGATTGCGCCGGCTGAGCCGGACCCCGCGCACTACGGCGCCAACCAAGGTCGCCAGCAGCAAAGCAAGGCCAACGGCTCCGGTCTCGATCAACGTCGTCAAATAGCTGTTTTCCGTGGGAAGTTGGCCGGCGATGACCTCACCGGTGGCCGAGGCCCTAGTCCAATGCACGGGCCCGAACTCGTTAGCCGTTGCGACCCCTACTCCCACCAGCGGCCGCTGCCGGACCGCATCGAGATACGCGAGCCAGATCGAAGGGCGGCTAGCTGCCTCGGCGGTTGCGCCGGTGCTGCCTTCCCGCAAGGCTAGCTGCTGAAGGCGCGCGGCGACGGCTTCGCGAGACGCCCATAGCAGTCCGGCCATCACTGAGATGGCGACCAGGCTGACGCTGACGACCCTTCGGATAGAACGTCCCAGCGTGACAAAGGCGACTGCGATCCCCACCAGCGCAGCGACCCAGCCGGTCGCCTTGAGACACGCGACGTTCGCCGCTACCGCCAAGATGAGCGCCGTGATCACCAACCATCGTGGAGCCAGGCGTGTCCGACCCACCGCCATGGCGACAGCGGCTCCGATGCCAACGGCCGTGAATATCCCGAACTCGATCGCGTTGAGAAACGGCCCGAAAGGCTGCACGTCGGTGCCGCTGCGCCAATTGAAGCTCATGGTGGCAGCCTTCGTCGCGACCAGGCCAGGGGCATACAAGACGGCCCCGCCCGGTGAGGCGAGAAACCAGAGCATGTTATCCAGGCCGGCAGCAACCTGCACGAAGCCGATGATACTCCAGACGGCGACCAGCGCGAGCAGCGCGACCAAGAGCCGTCGCACCGCCTGCGCGGGATCGGCGGCCCGAAGCACGCACAGGGCGGACGCGAGGATCGCGCTAAAGACCATCAACCATTGGAATACGCCGCGAAGCGATGCGACCCGCCCAGTGGTCCAGGCGAGCGACAGCAAGGTCCACACAACCCAGGCTAGAACGAACCGCTCCCAGCCGAGGAGTCGCGGCCGGCCTCGCAGCATCGTGCTAGCGGCACAGACCAGGCCGAACCCGACGACCACAAAATTGGTGAGGGCAACATCTAATTCGGTCCCCGGGTATGTCACGTAGAAGCGCAACGGAATACACAACAGCAACAGCGGGACACTCCATGTGAGCGGAAGGAGGATGAGCGCCGTGGTTCCGAGCAGGACGAGAATTGCAACGAGCGCCGTATAGAGGTCACCCAGCAGCAGGGCCGCAAGACCGAATCCCGCCAGGAGGGGAAGCCAGCTCGCCGGCCTGGCCCTCCGTCCTTCGGCAGCACCAGCCGTCGACATCATCTCAGCGCAACTCGCAGTTTGGGCTGCCGTGAGGAAGTGGCTTCCGCAGCACGTACTTGACCCCCGATGCAAAGAATTCCCCGGCGCCCGGCAGGTAGGACAAAGGCGCTGTGACTGCGAGAAGGAGAAACTGCGCAAACTCCACAGCTGAGAACTCGGACGCCGCCGCGCGAACGGCACGCCACCCGCCTACCGGCGAAACCCTTCGGACGGATTGAAGAAGCGAGACGAGGAGCTTTCGGCCAGGGTCGGTCAGGTAGTGCCCCCACCGAAACTGTATGGTCTCGAAGCCCAGGTTGGCTGCGATGCCCCGAAAACGACGGTTCGTAATCCCACTGAGCGTCCGAAACACCTCGAAATCCTTCTCCCCCCCCCGTCGGCGCAGCTCCGCTTGCACTCGCTGTTTAGGCAGGAGGTGGAACCAGGGAACCTTGATGCAATCGTCTATGTGGCCCCCGTAGGGGCTCCGGAAAAGGGGGAACTCCACGAACGCGATCCCGCCGGGCCTGAGGACACGATGGACCTCGGCCAGTGCGGCCTCGGGATCGTCGAGATGCTCCACGACATTGCAACAGACGACGCAGTCGAACCCTTCGCCGCCGAATGGCAATGCCCCCGCGTCCGCGAGGTAGATCGCCAAGGCAATTCCCTGCTTTCGCGAATATTCGCGAGCCGCGTGCAACGCCCGATGATCGTACTGCTCACGATCAACCGCCGTGACCTTGAACCCCTGGCTCGCGAGATAGAGGCTGATCCCGCCCGTGCCGCACCCTACCTCGAGGATCCGCGGCTGGCCCGGGGGCAAGAACGGGCGCATCCGTCGGGCCAGCGGTTCGGCTACCAGCATCTGGTACCGGACATAATCCTCGGGCGAGCCCAGCCGCGCTTTGATCGCCTCGAGGAGCTCGCGTTCATACGACTCGCCCCTCGCGAGGGCCTCACGTAGCAGGGTCATGGCCCTCCGATCCGACATCGCCGCCGGGGGCCATCGGCTTGCTCCCGAACATCCACCGCGTGGGGCCGCTCCCCCGATTCAGGCCCGGTACTCGTTTCCGGCCTTGCAGAATCAGCGCTTTCTCCGACCCGACTATCATGCTACAATGCAGCTTCCGCTTGCTGGCATGGACAAGTTCCCCCGGAGGGGTCAACGCGTTGCTCGGTTCCCCATCATGACCTCTTCGCGCCTCCACACGCTTGCCAAGCGACTTCCCGCTCCGCTCCGGTCTATAGCCCGCAACATCTGGTCCGCAACACGCGTGTGGATGGAGCGGAGGCGATACCAGTTCAGGTACTCCCGGGATTTCTACGAGCAGGGCTA
>DASQPE010000280.1:0-2807 GCA_035644115.1 Gemmatimonadales bacterium | reverse complement strand
GGGACGTCGTCGTGATGGGCATGGATGCAGTTGATCACGGCGGCGCTCTCGCCGTACTTCCGGGCAATCTCGACGCCGAGCTCGACGTGAGTGCCTTCGGTGTCGTGGGTGAGGACCTTTCCGACGTCGTGCAGCAGCCCGCCCCGCTTGGCCAGCACGTTATCCAGGTGCAGCTCCGCGGCCATCATGCCCGCGAGCCAGGCCACCTCCTTGGAATGATCGAGGATGTTCTGGCCGTAGGAGGTGCGGTACCGCATCCGCCCGACCAGCTTGATCAGCTCGGGATGGAGGCCATGGATACCGGTGTCATAGGCCGCCTGCTCGCCCAGCTCGACCAGCTGGGCCTCCAGCTCGCGCTGGCACTTGGCCACGATCTCCTCGATCCGGCCGGGATGGATGCGCCCGTCGGCAATGAGGGCCTCCAGCGAGCGCCGGGCAACCTCGCGGCGGATCGGATCGAAGCAGGAGACGATGACCGTGTCCGGCGTGTCATCGATGATCACGTCGACGCCGGTCGCAGTCTCGAACGCCCGGATGTTCCGCCCCTCGCGGCCGATGATCCTGCCCTTCATCTCGTCGCTGGGGAGCGCGACCGCCGCCACTGTGGTCTCGGCGGTGTGTTCCGCGGCGAGCCGTTGGGTCGCCATCGCGATGATCCGCTTGGCGTCGCGCTCCGCCCCGCGGCGAGCCTGCTCCTTGATGTCGCGCATCAGGGCGCCGGCCTGGGTCCGGGTCTCGTCCTCCACCCGCTGGAGAATTTCTCGGCGCGCGTCCTCGGCCGTGAGCCCGGCGACCCGCTCGAGCCGGCTCCGCTGCTCCTGGACCAGCTTGTCGATCTCCGCCTCCCGGGCCCGCAGGTCGAGCTCGCGCTGGGCCAGCGCCTGCTCCTGGACTCGAAACTGCCGTTCCTGACCCGCCACGTCTTCCAGCTTCCGCTCCAGCGCCCGCCCGCGATCTTCCACCCGATGCTCGGCCCGCTCCCACTCCTCGCGGCGGCGCTGGATCTCGCGGTCGAGCTCCTCCCGCAGCTTGAGCGACTCCATCTTCCCGGCGACCACCCCGGCATTGAGCGCCGCCTCCGCTTCCCGGGCCGCGTCGCCCTTGAGCCGGGCCGCCTCGCCGCGCGCCTCGGCCAGGATGCCCCGCCCCTGGCGGCGCTGAATCCGGGTGCGCACCAGGTCGACCAGAAACGCGATGACGAGGCCGACCATCAGCCCGAGCAGCACCAGCACGGGACGGCTCAACTGCGAAAACGCGTTGATCAGGGTAGCGCTCATTCGGGAACCGATACGGTGCCGGCAGCCCGGTGTCCTCGCTTGGCGGGAGGCAGGAGGTGTGCGAGATCGTCGGCCATGGCGGAGATCCGGGCAGCGATCTCGCGGTCGCCCCGGCGGGCCTGGAACAGCTCGTCGGTGATCGCGAGCGCGGCCAGGATGGCGGCCTTGTGGGTCTCGACCCCGAGGATGGAATCGCGCACCCGCTTGAGCGCCGCGTCGAGATACGCCGCGACCTCGCGGGTGTACTCGGGAGGCAGCTCCGACCTGACCGTGTATTCTTCGCCGCCGATGATGACCCGGACCGCGTTCTTGGGCGCCGTCACGACGCGGTGCCTCCCTGTTCGAGAAACGCCAACCGCGCCGCGAGCGATCGCACCCGCTCTTTCGCGGCATCGATTCGCTCGCGAAGCGCCTGGTTCTCCGCCTCCAGCTCGACCACCCGTTGCCGCGAGCCGGACAGCTCGGGGCCTTCGTAGACCCCGCCCTTTGCCCGGATGTTCTGCAGCTCGGCCTCGGCCTTGAGCGAACGCCGGCGCCAGGCCGCCACCTCGGCGCCCAGATGCTGGAACAGCTCCTCCAGCTCGGCCACCGCCCGAAGGTCGGGGCGCTCGTAACTGTAGGTCAAGTCACTCCCCTTGGGGCCCCTGTGGCCCCACCTCACGTCGCCGCACGCCGAGCTCCCGCTCCAGCGCCGCCAGCACCCGTCGCTCCGACTCGTCCACCTCGGCATCACGGAGGGTTCGGTCCGGGGCCCGGAAGGTCAGTCGGAACATCACGCTCCGTACCCCGGGATCCATCCCGCCACCCCGATACTCATCCAGTATCGCTTGGCCGGCGAGCAACGGCCCGGCCGCCTGCTCGACCACGCGGCCCACCTGCTCCGCCGTGACTCCGCCAGGAAGCAGCAACGCCAGATCGCGCTCGGAAGATGGAGTGGACGGCAGAGGGCGATAGCGGGTCGGCCGTCGCGGCGTCGCATCCAGCTCGACCTCGAACCCCAGGACCGGTGCCGCCCAGGGAGGTGCGTCAGCGTCGAGCAGGGCGGCGCGGCCGATCGTCCGTCCGTCCGCTGCCACCGCAACCCATGCGTTGCCTTCAACTTGCACGGACGCATCAGGATTAGCCAGAGCCACCGCTGCCTCGAACAGGCCGGCCAGATCCCAGCGATCGTAATCCACCCGGCCGGTCCCGCTCCAATGCGCCGGCTCCCGGCTGCCGGTCACCACCCCGGCCCCCTGCCTGGTCTCGACCGGCCGGTGACCGGTCCGCGCCTGGAACACCGTCCCGATCTCGAACAGCCGTACGTCGCGCACGTGGTTCTTCCAGTTGGCCTCGACCGCTCGGACCAGCCCCGGCAGGAGCGCCCGCCGCAGGTATGCATCGGAGGCAGACAGTGGGTTGAGCAGGCGAACCGATTCGGGGCCGCCGCTTGGCGTCATCGGCAGCGTGGTGGCCTCGAGTAGCCCCAAGCCGGTCAGTCCCCGCCGAACGGCCGTCGCCGCCAGCTCGATCGGCGCGTCGGGCAGCGAG
>DASQPE010000279.1:0-2410 GCA_035644115.1 Gemmatimonadales bacterium | reverse complement strand
TCGGCACCAGGTGGATTTCCATTTCGTCGACCAGGCCCGCGACCAGATACTGCTGGCCGGCGCTGGCTCCGCCGGCGAGCGACACATCCCGCCCCCCCGCGGCACGCCGCGCCAGCTCGAGCGCTGCCGCGGGACCATCAGTAAAGAAGCTGAAAGTCGTGCCGCCCTCGAGGACCAGCGGCGGACGCGGATGGTGGGTAAGCACGAAGACCGGGTGGTGGAACGGCGGGTTGACTCCCCACCAGCCGTTCCACGGCTCCGCGGCATTCCACGGGCCGGGATGGCCGCCGAACATGTTCCGGCCCATGATGGTCGCTCCGATGTTGGCCAGCGATTCCTCGACCACCCGGGTGCTCTCGTTGACCTCTCCACCCTCGAGGCCGTGCGGCGCTCGCCACACGGCGAGAGGAAACGCCCAGTCATGCAACCGCATGCCGCCGATCCCGAGCGGATTCTCCACGCTCTGCTGCGGCCCCGCAGTGTAGCCGTCGAGCGACATCGTGATCCCGAAACGCAGTTTCGCCACGCTATATCCCCTCTGAAGACGCGTTCTTGGACCAGGAGTGGCCGACAAAGAGACCAATGGCCACACCAACCCCGAGAAAAAGGAGCCAACCAGTCACGTCGTGAAACACGGGCACGTCGCTCCACAGCGCGGCGATGATGCCCAGGGTGGCGAACGCCGTCACGACGGAGGTTACCCCCGTCAAGTAGAACCCCGCGCGCCCCAGCCGACCGAACGGCCGGCGCACCGCGCCGTACGCGACGCCACCGACGCCGCCGGCCACCGCGGCAGCGGCCAGGGCCTGGGCGCCGAGGGTGAAGAGCTGCATCGACGGGCCGCGACGTAAGAGCAGGAACACCCCACGGAACAGAACGAGGGCCGCGCCGGCCAGGGCGCCGATGGCCACCGGGCGAGCCCGCTCCGGCAGCCGCTCGAGCATTCGGGCGAGGCTGCGTAACGCCCGCAGTCCGGGCGAGAACGGTGGCTCGGGTAACGACGGAAACCGATCATCGACATACTGCTGGCGCGCCTGACACGTCGCACAGCCGCGCCCATGCTGCTGCAGCTTCTCGAGGCGCTTGAGCCTGGCCTTCAGCTTTCTGGCTTCCGGCTCGTTCTGCCAGCGGCTGACCCAGTCGCATGCCGGCAGGCCGCTGAGCTCCAGCGCCCGTTGGCGTTCGGTGACCGCGGCGCGCCACGCAATCTCGCGAGCGTAGACCGCAGGAACGGTGGCATTTCCCGCCTCCCACTCATGGATGGTCTCCTCGGAGAGGTGTAGATCGACCCCGAGTTGCGCTGGAGACAGACCGAGGAGGTCGCGCGCGCGAGTGAGCTCGGCAGGCGTCAGGGTCGCAAGCTCCCTGCGCCTGGCTTCTGCGCCAGGTAGGCGTATCGCGACAGCCTGCGCTCACTGGACAGCGTGTGCACGCAGGCCAGGAAGCGCTGGAGCCCCTCGAAGTTCGCCTCGCCTTCGCGAGCGAGCAGCGCTTCCCGATGCGCGGCGCGCGCGTCGTGCCGGCGTCGTGAGAGGAGGGCGGCGTTGTCCGTGACATCGTGAACGCCGAGCAGCTCGAGCCCGGCCTGCCGGATGAGGCGCTCGTTCTCGCCGGGGGGGACAAACAGGTAAAAGCCGATGGAGCTACGGGTCGCAAGCTCCTCGTGCGACACGATGCCGGTCAGGACCATCGCGTCGGTGAACAACATCCTTCCGCCTGGGCGAAGCACCCGCTGCCAGTCGCGGAGCACCTCGAGGCGTTGCGCGATATGGCACATGGCGTCGTTGGACATGATGGCGTCGAAGCTGCCGGCGGCAAAGGGCAGGGGCTGGCTCGCGTCCACCCGGCGAAACTGCGTTCGGTCAGCAACGCCACGAGCCTCGGCCAATAACGTGGCATTGCGTACCCCGTGCTCGTTGATATCGACACCCATCAGGCGGCAACCCCGGCTGAGGGCGAGATAGACGGCCGGGCCGCCGGACCCGCTCCCTATCTCCAGAACCTCCGTACCGGCCGTGACGCCGACCTGGTCGGCGAATCCCAGCCACTCCTCAGCCGTCAGCCAGCCGGTCTGACCGATGTCTTCGCCATAGGTGGCCGTCCGGACGGCAGCCTCCGTGGTACTGGTAAAGTCGCCGTATGCGTGGTTATACAGATCCACGGATGGGGCGGGGCTGCCCAGGCCAGGATCCCGGCTCACGAGAGGGCCACCCGCGCCGCCCCGAGCGCGGGGCAGCTGCCCCGATCGGGGCCCGGTGGCAGGCCAGCGTCCAGCGAGGTGAACGCGGTGGTGGCCGCCAGCGAGCCCACGCCGAGTAGCCAATCCCGGCGACTGAAATTCATCGGGCATCCTCCCCGGATCGGCGGTCTCCAGCCGGCGCTCGCAGTCGGGGCAGAGGCCGTGGGATGT
>DASQPE010000278.1:0-2008 GCA_035644115.1 Gemmatimonadales bacterium | reverse complement strand
CCCGGGAAATATCTCCGCAAGTGATCGGGTCGCCATTCCTGGCCGGTCGCGACCGGTACGAGCGGGTGATGGAGGGGTGGGTGGACAATACCCACGACACCGCCTTCACCCACACCGTGCGGATCACCGATCCGGACCTGGACGTCGAGGTCAGCCTGGTCGCGACCCCGTCGCCCGGCTACGAGGTCCAGGCCGCGAGCGCCCGCGCGCTGGCGGGGGCCGACCCGGGCATCGCCGCGGATTTTCCGGGGCTGGCCGGTACGCGGATGGTCGGTGGCTTCACCAGGCGTCTGGCCGAGCTGTGCGGGACGCGACCGGGTGCGGGACTCTTCGTCGACGCGGGCATCGAGGTGGCCCGGCTGGCCCGCCAGGTCACCAAGCTGCCCGCGGGCGCCATCGCGGGGCTCGATCCGGGGGATGCGCTGGCAAGCTGGCGGCTCGACACGACGGGCTGGGTGGATCTCCCCGACTCCTGCTTCACGTACAGTGAGGCCGGCCACGCCCTGTTCGGGACCCGACCGGTCACCACCCCGATGGTGCCCGCGCTCTACTGCCCTCCTCCCGGCGCCCGGAAGATCTTCACGAGGAAGAAGGTCGCACGGCTCGTGCTCACCGGCCGGCGGCTGCACCTCTTCCATTCGATGCACGACAACGTGCACGGCTTCGACCTGCACTACGAGCTGGACCTGGACCGCGGCACCGTGGTGGCCGCCGACTCGGTCACCTCCCGGCTGCCATACGCGGGAATCTGCAGCGAGCCCCAGAGCAAGATCCGGTCGCTCCTCGACCAGCCGGCCGACGCGCAGCTCCGCAAACGGATCCAGGCCTCGCTCGGGGGGACCTCGGGCTGCGCTCAGCTCTACGATCTGACTGCCGACCTGCTCAAGCTGCTGTCGTTACCGGACTGTAAACTACCGCTACAATTGCCAGATCAGGAACAATTGACAACCTGACCATCCGCCGCTACTATTCTGTACCGACTGGTTGGTATAGCCAAATAGGAGCGAGACGATGGCGAGCGTGCTAGTCACCGAGACCAAGACCCAGCCCGAAACGAAGAGCCAAAAGGGCGCCGCGACCCGGGATCAGATCCTCAACGCCGCCTCCCGCCTCATCCACGTGCAGGGCTACCAGTCCACGTCGCTCGACGACGTGCTGCGCGAGAGCGGGGTCGGCAAGGGCAACTTCTACTACTACTTCAAGAGCAAGGAAGACCTTGGCTACGCGATCATCGATCGAATCCGGCGCGCCTTCGTCGAGCGCGGCCTCGGGCCGGCCTTCGGGGACACGGACGCCGATCCGGTCGGCCAGCTCCATGCCTTCTTCGACCGCGTGCTCGACTCGCAGCGGCAGCGCAACTGCGTGGGCGGCTGCGCGATGGGCAACCTCGCCTGCGAGCTCTCCGACGTGCACGAGGGGTTCCGCCAGCAGCTGGCCGGCATCTTCGACGTCTACCGCGACCATCTCGCGGAGGCGATCCGGCGTGGCCAGCAGAGCGGCCGGCTCCGCCCGGATGCGGACGCCGTGCGCGTCGCGCAGTTCCTCGTGGGAGCACTCGAAGGCGCCATTCTCTTGGGCAAGGTCACCCGGGACATCACGGTCATCGAACGATGCGTCGAGGAGCTGAAGGTGCACCTCGCGCTCTACAGGAATTGAGCATGACGACGCTGCACGCACCGAACGGACATCATGACACTGCGGGGGGCCCGAAGAAGGTGGATCGGGACGCCCAACTGGTGGAGCGCCTGCGGCGGCAGGAGCCCGGCGCGCCGGAGGAGCTGATCGCCACCTATGGCGACCGGGTCTACCGGCTCGCCATCCGCATCACGAGCAACGAGCAGGATGCGGAGGAAGTGGTGCAGGACGCGCTCTGGACGGCCGCCCGCAAGATCGACACCTTCAAGGGGGAATCCGCCTTCGGCAGCTGGGTCTACCGCATCACCGCCAACGCGGCGTACCAGAAGCTGCGCAGCCGGCACGGCCAGCGCAACGAGATCTCCTGGGATGC
>DASQPE010000277.1:0-3146 GCA_035644115.1 Gemmatimonadales bacterium | reverse complement strand
GCGGCACCCTCCTGCAGCACCTCAAGGAGCTGGTCCTGCACACCGACCTGACCCGGGAGGACCGGATCTTCTACTTCACCACGTGTGGCTGGATGATGTGGAACTGGCTGGTGTCGAGCTTGGCGGTCGGGGCGACCGTGGCGCTGTACGATGGCGCTCCGCTCGCGCCGGACCCGCGCATCCTTTGGGACCTGGCCTCGGAGGAAAGGGTGACCGTGTTCGGCACCAGCGCGAAGTACCTTGCCTTGTCCGAGAAGGAGGGGCTCAGGCCCGGGCGGACTCACGACCTCACGTCGCTCCGCGCGGTGCTCTCGACCGGGAGCCCTCTGGCCAGTCAGAGCTTCGACTACGTATACCGCGACGTGGGGCAGGACGTTCACCTCGCCAGCATCAGCGGAGGAACGGACATCATCTCCTGCTTCGCACTGGGCAATCCAATCGCACCGGTGTGGCGCGGCGAGCTGCAGACTCGCGGTTTGGGGATGGCGGTGGACATCTACGATCCAGCCGGCCGGGCGGTGAGAAGCCAGGCGGGCGAGCTGGTCTGCACCAAGCCGTTTCCCAGCATGCCGGTGAGATTCTGGAACGATCCCGACGGATCCAGCTACCGCGCCGCGTACTTTGCGGTCTTCCCCGGCGTGTGGCGCCACGGCGACTGGGCCGAGCTCACGGCGCACGACGGGATCGTGATCCACGGTCGCAGCGACGCAACCCTCAACCCGGGCGGGGTTCGGATCGGAACGGCGGAGATCTACCGCCAGGTAGAGCAGCTGTCGGAAATCGTCGAAAGCCTGGTGGTGGGACAGGCGTGGGACGACGACGTGCGGGTCGTCCTATTCGTGCGTCTGAGAGACGGGCTTGCACTGGACGATGCGCTGCGGGATCGAATCCGCCGGCGGATTCGGGAGCACGCAAGCCCGCACCACGTACCCAAGCGGATCATCCAGGTGGCGGACATCCCGCGCACCATCAGCGGAAAGATTACCGAGCTTGCGGTTCGCGACGTGATCCACGGCCGCGAGGTGCCCAACCGGGACGCTCTGGCGAATCCGGAGGCCCTCGAGCTCTATCGCGACCTGGAAGAGCTGCTGACCTAGTCCGCGAGCATGTGACCCCGGTCGCCCAGGATGTGTGACCTGTGTTGCGGTCGGGTCCGGCAGGCGCGGCCTAGCTTCTATGCTCACCGGCTCGGGGCCGGACGGATCGATCCCGAACGACCACGATTCGAAACCCCCAACAGAGGGTTTTCGCCATGAGGTTACTTCTCACGCTGGCCGCTGCCGCAGCGCTGGCGGCTTGTAGTCACAACAACGACAACGGCGTTGGCCAGGCTCCCCCGGAGACGGGGCGGGTCGCACCCGCTGACACCTCGATGAAGGCGGCGCCCCCTCCGACCACCGGCGTCGACACGACGAAGGCGGCGCCACCCCCGTCGACCGGCTTCGACACTACGAAGACGACGCCACCGCCGGCTCCTGCTCCTGCTCCAGTCTCGCCCGACACCACGATGATGCGGCACGACTCGATGTGATCGTCGTCCGCTCACCAGGGACACCCACGCTCCGCTCGCAGCGGGGCGTTCGTGTATTTTGCCGCTATGTCCGCCGTCGAGGTCACCCGTACCTATCTGGAAATGCGGCAGCCATCCGAGCTGGTGGCCGCGGACTCACCCAATGGCGCAGCTCGGGTCGAGCGGGTCGGCTTTTGCCCGACCGGCTTCTTCCGGTATCTGTATGCCGAGGTCGGTCGGGCCTATCGCTGGACCGACCGGCTCGCCTGGAGCGACGGGGCGATTCGCGCGTACCTCGACGCGGGTGACGTGGCCCTTTACGTCCTCTACGTCGAGAGTGCACCGGCGGGCTACTTCGAGCTGCGCCGCCATGCGGACCAGTCGATCGAGGTCGCCTACTTCGGCCTGATGGGGGACTACATCGGTCGGGGGCTGGGCGGCTGGCTGCTCACCAGGGCGGCGGCGACGGCCTGGGCGGAGCAGCCCAGCCGGGTCTGGCTCCACACTTGTACGCTGGATCATCCCAATGCCCTTCCCAACTACCTGCGGCGGGGGTTTCGAGCAGTGCGCCAGGAGGTTTATCAGGTCGAGGAACCCCGCCTCTAGCCGATAGCCAATCATCGATGACCGAATCCCCACCCCCACTCACCGGTCCCGATCTCATCCAGGGCGTTCCCCTCGCGGCCCTTCCCGAGGGCACGCCATTGCTCGGCCACGCCGAGGGCGAGCCGGTTCTTCTGGTGCGCCGGGGCGACGAGCTCTTTGCCATCGGGGCCGTGTGCAGCCACTACAGCGGTCCGCTCCACGAAGGGCTGATCGTGGGCGACACGGTCCGCTGTCCCTGGCACCACGCCTGCTTCAGCCTCCGCACCGGCGAGCCGCTCCGCCCGCCCGCGCTTAATGCGGTGGCCTGCTGGGCCGTCGAGCGCCGGGGTGATCAAGCCGTCATCACCGGCAGGAAGCCGGTGCCGCGGGCGCCGGAGGTCGCATCCGACATCGGCGCGATTGTCATCGTCGGAGGTGGCGCGGCGGGCGAGGTCGCCGCGGAGACGCTGCGACGAGAGGGCTATCGCGGCCGGCTCAGCCTGGTCACGGCCGAGCGGCAGGGGCCGGTGGATCGGCCGAACTTGTCCAAGGACTATCTGGCCGGCAACGCGCCCGAAGAGTGGATCCCGCTTCGGGGCGAGGACTTCTATCGCGAGCATGAGATCGAGCTGTTGACCGGCGCACCGGTGACCGACATCCCACCCGGAGAGCGGGCCGTAGTGCTGGCGGATGGACGGTCGATCCCCTGGGACCGGCTCCTGCTCGCGCCCGGCGCGGAACCGACCCGGCTCACGATTCCAGGCGCGGACCTGCCTCAGGTGCACTACCTGCGCTCGCTGCGAGACAGCCGCGCGATCATTGCGGCCGCTGATCGAGCCGGTCGGGCAGTAGTGCTGGGCGCGAGCTTCATCGGGCTCGAGGTGGCCGCCTCGCTCCGCTCGCGCGGACTCGAGGTCCACGTGGCGGCGCCCCAGCTCCGTCCCCTCGAGCGGGTCATGGGCCAGGCGGTGGGGGAGTTCGTGCGTTCGGTGCACGAGGAGCACGGCGTGGTGTTCCATCTCGGCACCAGGGCCCGCTCCATCGGCTCGTC
>DASQPE010000276.1:0-20724 GCA_035644115.1 Gemmatimonadales bacterium | reverse complement strand
AGGCGGTGCTCTTCGTCGCGACCCGTCCCGCGCGGGTGCACGTCGAGTGGCTGCGGATGCTTCCGGTGGCATGACCCACAACTGCGACTGCAACTGCGACTGCAACTGCAACTGCAACTGCGAACCACAGAGGCGCAGAGGCGCAGAGGACTCCTCCGGCTCGCTGAGCTCCGCCCCCAGCGCCCACAAAAGCATTTGTTGTGGTCGAGGACGTGGAGCTCCGATTATCCAGGGGACCCTCTGCGCCTCTGCGCCTCTGTGGTTTGCAGTTGCAGTTGCAGTTTGGCTGCCGCTCGCAATGCCGGCCCCGCTGGCCGCGCAGCAGGACGGCAAGCCGGCCGCCCCCGCGCTTCCGCCGCTCCCCGACTCCGCCGGTTGGGGCATCCACGTCCTCACCGCGGCGCGCGACGCGGGCGGCGCGCTCTGGCTCGGCACCTACGGCCATGGGCTGCTCCGGCTCGCGCCCGGCTCTGAGGCCTGGCAGGTCATTCGCCACGACACGGCGGCGACGTCGCTTTCCTGGGACTACGTGCACGCCGTGGCGTTCGGGCCGCGGGGCGAGATCTGGTACGGGACAGTGGGCAACGGATGGGGTCTCTCGACCGACGGCGGCCGGACCTGGCGCCACTGGGGCGCGGACGAGCTGGGCCGGGAGTGGGAGTACGTCGCGCCCGACGGGATCGCCACCCGCGGCGATACCACTGTGATCGCCACCGCCGATGGGCTCGCGCTCACCACCGACGACGGCGCCCACTGGCTGGCCGTCGTGGACTCGGCGGGGCCCGAGTCCCTCGGTCCCGCCGATACGGCGATCGGGCTGCTCGCGAGCGAGTACGTGCGGCGAGTCGCGCCGGACAGTCGCGGCTGGCTGGTCTCGACGCTGCGCGGCAACCAGCGACTCCGCCACACCGGCGTGCGGTGGGAAGTGCAGCCGGTCGCCGCCGCGCCATACACTTCCACCAACGCGATCCTCATCGGACGCCAGCAGTTCCGGGGCACGCCCTGCGGGCTCCGGCCGGCCGTCGATACCCTTCCGTGTCTCCGCCATGCCTCGAAGGCGGGCGATTCCCCCAAGCCACCGCTCACTACTTGGTTCCGCCGGCCCATCGATCAGGCGGACAACGCCTACATCGATCAGACCTACCGCTACGGTGCGACGATGGGCGGGAACTTCCAGCAGCATCAGGGCGTCGAATTCAACAATCCCGATGGGACCCCGGTGTTCGCCATCGGCTCCGGGACCGTGGTGTATGCCGGCCGGGCGGAGCAGGGCTCCCTGACCGTGGCCATCCGGCACGATTCGACCCTCACCCTGCAGCGGCGCAAGCTGGCGATCTGGTCGGTGTACTACCACAACGGTCGGATAGACGTGAAGAAGGGGCAGAGGGTCGCGGCCGGGCAGCGGATCGCGCGGGTGGGGAACACCGGCCGGGCCACCAACGAGCATCTTCATCTCGAGGTCCACGTCGCGCCACCCGATTCGGCGGCCGCAATCGTGGATTCCCTCGAACGATTCCCCCCGTACACCACCAATCCGGAGCTCTGGATCGCGCCGCTCCCGGGCACCGGGATCGTGGCCGGTCAGGTGCTCGATGCCGCCGGACGACCGGTGCCAGGGGCACGCATTTATGGCCTGATCAAGCCGGAGCCGCGCGAGACGCCGTTCTCCTATGCCGAGACCTACGGCGACCGGGCCCACCCCCATCCCCTCTACGATGAGCAGTTTGCCGTGAGCGACGTCCCGCCCGGCAGTTACGTCCTCGGGACGGAAATCGGTGGCGCCAAGGTGCTTCGCCGGGTGACGGTCGAGGCCGGGAAGCTGACGTGGGTGGTGTTCAAGCCGTAAACCGCGTGAAAAGTGAAAAGTAAAGAGTGAAAAGGGAGCTCCTGCAGGCCATGGAGCCCCCTTTTCACTTTTCACTTTTCACTTTTTACTGTTTACGCTTTACCTGTGTTCATCGAGCTCACCGACCACCTCCGCTGCCCCGCGGATCACCCCGAGCAGTATCTCGTTCTGCTGCCGGACCGGGTCATCGAGCGATCGGTGATCGCGGGCCGACTCGGTTGTCCGGTGTGCGGCCGGACCTATGTGGTGACCGAAGGCATCGCGGAGCTGGGCGATGCGCTGGTCGCGCCTGCTCCGGACGCGCCGCTCGATCCGACGGCGATGCACGTGCTCCTGGGGCTTACTGGCCCGGGCGGCTACGCGGTGCTGGTCGGCAGCGCGAGCGCGGCCTGGCGCGGGCTGGCGGAGCAGAATCCGGGGGTCGCGCTGGTGGCTGTGAATCCGCCGCCGGAACTTCCCGACGCCGCCCCCGTACTGAGCGTGGTGCGGGCGCCGCTGATTCCGCTCAAGACGCGGAGCATGCGCGGCGTGGTACTGGGACCGGAGTTCGCCGCCGATCCGGCCTGGGTGAGCGATGCCGCGCGGGTGACGTTGCCGGGTCTGCGGGTGGTAGGGCAGGGTCCCTCGCCGCCGGCGGGCGAGCTGGAGCTGCTGGCGACGGCCGAGGGGTGGTGGGTGGCCGCCAAGCGCTGAGGCTGCACATGAATCAATTCGACGTCCTCATCGTGGGTGCGGGCCCGGTGGGTCTCTTCCTCGCTCACGAGATGGTCCGCCGGCAGGTTCGGTCTGCCATCGTCGAGCAAGAGCCGGGACAGTCGGAGCACTCGAAGGCCCTCGCGGTCATGCCGCGGACGATGGAAGTGTTCGAAATGGCCGGAATCGTCGAGCCCTTCCGGCGCACGGCGACGCCGGCCCGGTTCGCCCGGATCGTGGCCCACCAGCGGGAGCTCGCCCGGATCGCGTTCGACCCGCAGAATTGCGACTACCCGTACGTCGCGATGATTCCCCAGAACGTCACCGAGCGCCTGCTGGCAGAGCGTCTTGCCGCCGCGGGTGGCGCCGTGGAATACGAAACCCGGCTGGTGGGATTTGAAGCCGCGCCGGATCATGTCGTCGCCACCCTCGAGCACGGCGGGGAGCAACGCTCGGTCACGGCCCGCTTTCTGATCGGCGCCGACGGCGCCCACAGCACGGTGCGCCACGGGCTGGAGCTGCCGTTCGCCGGTAGCGAGTACGACCAGTCGTTCGTGCTCGCAGATGTGGAGCTGGCCGGCCCCTTGGCGGGCGACGAGTTCCACCTCTGCCCCAGCGAGCGCGGCCCGCTTGCTCTCTTCCCGGTGAGCGCAAACGTGTGGCGGATCGTGGCGACGGTTCCGGATGAGCTCGGCACGACGTCGCCCGACCTCGAGCTGCTGCGCGCGCTGCTGGCGGACCGAGGCCCCGCGGGCGTGGAGGCCTCGCGACTGATCTGGAGCAGCGGTTTTCGGGTGCACCGCCGGCAAACATCCCAGATGCGGGCCGGTCCGGTGTTTCTCGCCGGTGACGCGGCCCACATTCATAGCCCGTTCGGCGGGCAGGGAATGAACACCGGTCTTCAGGACGCCTGGAATCTGGCCTGGAAGCTACGCCTCGTGCTCCAGGGCCTGGCGGGCGACAAGTTGCTCGACAGCTACTCGCACGAGCGTCACGCCGTCGCCCGGGACGTGATTGCGCAGACCGACTTCATCACCCGGGCCATGGGCACCGCCAGTGCCGCCGCGCAATTCCTTCGTGATCATCTGCTCCCCCTGGTTACCCGGCTTCCCGCCTTCCAGGATCGCTTCGTGCAGACGCTGTCGCAGCTCGCCGTCCACTACGCCGGGAGTCCCGTCGTCGTGGGTGAGGGGCGTCGGGCAGTCAATGTGCGGCTCACGCTGAGCGATGGCGGTCACCCCGTTCGGCTGTACCAGCTGCTCGACGGTCGCTATCTGCTGCTGCTGGTCGGAGGACCCGAGGACGAGACCCGCCGCATCACGGCGGACCTGGCTGCGCGTTACGGCGAGGCGATCGATGTGCGGAGGGTCGAGTCGCTGGACGGGGTCGTGCGGGTCGAGCTGCTGCGACCCGATGGCTATCTCGCGTTCGAGGAGGAGATTCGGCAGCCGGCCGTTGCCCCGGCCCTGGAGCGAGCGGCGGCTCGGGTGGTGGCGTTGCTCGACGGCCACCTGCTAGGCGCGAGCGGCCCTACTCCCGATACAGCTGCTCGATCTGCGCCGCGTAGTTCCGCTCTACCACCCGCCGCTTCACCTTCAGCGTCGGCGTCAGCTCCCCACCATCCACGCTGAAGTCGAGCGGTGCCAGCAGCAACCGCTTGGGCACCTCGAACTGCGCCAGATCGCGGAGCGTCTTGCGTACCTCCCGGTCCATCTTGGCGGCGACCTCGGGCAGGGCCAGCAGGCTCCCGTCGTCCGGCGCGATCAGTCCCTCGCGCGCCGCCCACACCTTGAGGTTGGCCACGTTGGGCACCACGATCATGATCGGGAACTTCCGCTTGTCGCCCAGCATGACGCAGTTGGAGACGAACTGGCTCGTCTTCACCATGTTCTCGATCGGCTGGGGCGCGATATTCTTGCCTCCGGCGGTGACGATGATGTCCTTCTTCCGGTCGGTGATCCGGAGAAACCCGTCGCCGTCGAGGATGCCCACGTCGCCGGTATGAAACCAGCCCTCCGGGTCCACCGCCTCACGGGTCGCATCCGGCTTGTTGTAGTACCCTGTCATCAGGTTGGGGCCGCGGGTCAGGATCTCGCCATCATCGGCGATGCGCACCTGGACCCCTGGAATCGGCCGCCCGACGGTGCCGAGCTTGAGATGATCGAAGGTGTTGAAGCCGATCACCGGTGAGGTCTCGGTGAGTCCGTACCCCTCCAGGATCGGCAAGTCGGCCGCAAAGAAGAACTTCGCGATCTCCGGGCTGAGCGGCGCGCCCCCGGATACGAAGAAGCGGACGCGGCCTCCGGTCCGGGCGCGCAGCTTGGCGAATACCAGCCCGTCCGCCAGCCGTTTCTTGAAGGCCAGCGACGCGGGGACCTGGCGCCGGGCCAGGGTGTACTCCACCCAGCATTCGGCATTGCGCCGGGCCCAGAAGAAGATCCGCTTCTTCACCGGCGACCCCGACGCGGCCGCCTCCAGGACCCGGGCGTAGATCTTCTCGTAGAGCCTCGGCACGGCCGCCATGATGGTCGGGCGGACTTCGATCATGTCGGCGGCCACGGTGTCGGGGCTGGTGGCGTAGCTGATGGTGACGCCGCGGTGCAGCATGGTATAGTGACCCACCATGCGCTCGAAGATGTGGGAGAGCGGCAGGAACGAGAGACACTCGTCGATCTCCGAGATGGCGAGCAGCGCGACGCACGCGACCACGTTGGAGGTGATGTTGCCGTGGGTGAGCATGACCCCCTTGGGGTCGCCCGTGGTGCCGGAGGTATAGATGATCGTGGCGAGATCCTGGGGCTCGACCGCGAGGGCCTCGGTCCGCCACTCCGGCCGCCGCGACCGTGCCTGGCGACCGCGGATGGCCAGGTCCACGAATGGCAGCGTACCCTCGACCGCCGCCAGATCATCGAACACGATCACGTGCCGGAGGTCGGGCAGCCGGGGTCGGATCTCCAGGATCTTGGCGAGCTGCGCCTTGGTCGAGATGAAGACCGCGCCCGCCCCGGAGTCGCGCAGGATGTACTCGATTTGCCTGGGCGGGAGCGTGGGGTAGATCGGAACGTCGGCGGCACGGAGGGCGAGACAGGCATAGTCAGCAAAGGCCCACTCGGGGCGATTCTCCGACAGGATCGCGACCCGATCGCCGGCGCCGATGCCGAGCTCGTGCAAGCCCAGGCTCACGTCGTGCACCCGCTCGAGGAAGGCCGCCCCGCTGACGGCCTCCCAATGGTCGCCGTGCTTGTAGCGCAGCACGACCGGGCGGGCCGCGGCCCGGTCCATCGCGCCGAAGAAGAGCTGGTTGAGGGTGCCGGGCTGGGTCATGCGACCTATTGGAAGCGGATGATGAACCGTTGTCCCGAGCCGGGCACCACCGCGCCGGTCGCGGTTGTCGCGGCGACAGTGACGATGGAGCTGTCCGGGGCGGTGTGACCGCTAACGCGGCTGACGACGACGGCCGTTGCGGGCGTGCCGTCTGCGCCGGTGGTCGCGGCGAGCGTCAGGACACCGCCGGTCAGCTCCACCGTGCGCTGGCTCGGGTCCGCGAACACTGGCGCGGTAATCGTGTAGGTGATCACCCGTCCGGTGAGCGGTTCGGCCGGATTGAGGCTCCGGAGGGATGCACGCAGCGGGCCGGACTCCGTCGCGCTGGAGGCTACCGTCAGGATAGAGTCTCCGGTGATCACCACGGTGTCGGGCCGCGGGTCCACCGTGAACGTGACGAAGTCGGAGACCAGAGTGTCGACCTGGGCCTGCACCCGGGCAGTCTGGCCACCGGTCCGTCCGGTGAGCCGGCCGTCCGGCGTGAGCGTGACGGTCGTATCGGGTGTCACCCAGATGACGGGAGCGGCGACGCTGTCGCCTTGGCCGTTGAGTGCGCGGGCATGGAGGACGATGGTCTGGCCTACCTCCACCACCGGCGGCCGTGGGATCCGGATCTCGAGTCCGACGGCCCCTCCTTCGCCAGTCAAGTTGCTGCAGCCCGCTGCGATTGTGAGTGTCCCCGCCGCCAGCCCAGGGGCCGCGACGAGCCACCATCTCACAAAGTCTCCGGCGTCGGTGAGCGGTCAATCTCGCGGAGCTTGGTTTCCGCATGCCGCACCCATTGGTCCGCGTCAGGGCCCTTGGGCGGCCGGGCGAGAAACGCCCGCAGGTGGTCTGCCGCCTGCTCGGTGTCCCCCCGCTTGAGCAGCAGGAAGGCGACCCCGTAGTGGGCCCCGCCGAGCGTGGGATCGAGGTCCAGAGCGCGGCGGTAGTAGCGGATCGCCTCGTCCGGCTGACCGGTCTTGGTGAGCGCGATCGCCATGTTGAGCAGGATCCGGCTGTCGTTGGGGTGATCGCGATACGCCAGCCGGTACGACGTGAGGGCGGCTTCGAAGTCGCCCTGTCGCTCCAACGCGAGACCCTCGTTCAAGTAATCCAGCCGCTGCGGCTTGACCTGCTCCTTGGTCTCCTGGCCAAACAATCGTCGCCAAATACTCATCGAACCGCCGGCGCTCGCGGATGGAAGTCATTTGCGCGTTGGGAATTACGCGGATCGGCCAATAATAGTCCCAGGTCGGAAGGGCCGCAACGAGAGTTGCTGCGGTCTGTCACCGCGCGTAGGTTCCTCGGTCGCTCCCGTGCAGCACGCGGGTAGGTCGTTGCAGATAGCGGACAGCGGAGGGTTGCATGCGTCGGACCACAACCCCCTCGCCTCGCGGTGTATTCGAGGTCGATTGGGCGCTTTTCGGGGAACTGTGCCGCGCGCTGGCCCTGCGGGTCGCGCGCGACTATCAGCCTGAAGTCGTGCTGGGGGTCGCCAAGGCCGGAGTGATCCCCGGTGTCGTGGTCGCGTCCATTCTCCAGTGTGATTTCGCCTCGATGGTGGTCACCCGCAAGGAGAGCGATGCCGATCCCATCCTGGTTTCCGGGCCGCCCGCCAGCATTCACGGCCGCCGCATCCTGGTGGTGGACGAGACCTGCGATACCGGGAGCACCTTCAAGCTCGCGCTGAGCGAAGTGCGGGCGCTCCGCCCCCGCGAGGTGCGCACGGCGGTCTCGTTCAAGACCGGTGAGTACGCGCCCGATTTCTTCGCCTTCGCCACCGAGAAGCAGATCATCCTGCCGTGGGACCGCGAGATCATCCAGGGCGGCGAGCTGGTGATGCGGCCCGACTACGCCGCGTGGCTGGGTAGCTAACCCAGCGCCGCGGCCATCAGCGCCGCCGACGCCCACCGCTCCACTCGATCCTTCTTGAGCGCCTTGGCCACCACGTCGGCAAGCGCCGGGGGTGTGTCCGCCCGAAACTCCCGCACGTCCGGGGGCGGGTCGTTGAGGTGCATCTGCAGCACCACGACCTCGTTGGGGTGCTGGAACGGGGGCCGCCCGGCCAGACTCTCGAACAGGACACACCCGACCGAGTACAGATCGCTCCGGTGATCGATGTCGGTGGCCGCCTGCACCTGCTCCGGGCTCATGTAGCTCGAGGTGCCCACGGCGACCCCCGACCGGGTGAGCTGGGTGGTCCCGGCCGCTTCGATGGCCCGCGCGATTCCGAAGTCGAGCAGCACGGCGCCCGCGGCCGACAGCACGATGTTCTCCGGCTTCACGTCGCGGTGGATGATGCCGATGGCGTGCGCCGCGGCGAGCGCACCCAGCAGGTCCCGGCCCATCCGGACGACCTCCTCTGCCGGCAGGCGGTGGGCCCGCTCCAGCCGAACCCGAAGGGTCGGCCCTTCGATGAAGGGCATCACGTAGTACACCAGCCATTCCGCTTCCCCCGAATCCAGGACCCGTGCCACCAGCGGGTGGTCGATCCGCGAGGCCAGTCGGATCTCCCGGAGGAACCGGTCCGCGGTCACGCTGATCTGAAGCTCGGGATGGAGCACCTTGAGCGCGACTGCGCGGCCGGCGCTGTCTTCGGCCAGAAACACGCGCGCCGCGCCGCCCCGGCCGATCTCCCGGTGCACGGTGTACCGATCCCGGAGCGCGTTCCGGATCAGCGGTAGCAGGTCGCGGCGGATGGTGGGGCCCCAGTGGGCGAAGTGACAAACCTATAGAGTCTCGGCCCGCTCGCTGCAACCATCGGTTGGGCGGCGCTGTCTAAGGAGGCGCTGCCGGGCCGGTGAAGCCCGGTTCCCCTCAGACCCGACAGAACTGCCATGGTCGCCTTTCGACTGCTCCCGCTCGCGGTGCTGGGCGTCGCCCCCCTCGCCGCCCAGAACGTCTCCCGTCACGTGCTCAAGGGGCCCGACGTGGCCATTTACGATCTTGCCGGCACGATTCAGATCGAGGCCGGCAAGGCGGACGCGGTGGCTGTCGAGGTGACCCGCGGCGGCGCTGATCTGGGCCAGCTCCGGATCGGGGAGGGCGACCTCGGCGGTCGGGCCACGTTGCGCGTGATCTATCCGGGAGACGAAGTGCGCTATCCCCGGATGGGCAACGGATCCACCGACCTCCGGGTTCGGGAGGACGGCACTTTCGACGACAGCGACGACCACGATCGGGGCCGTCGGGTGCGCATCTCCAATGACGGGGGCGGCATCGAGGCCTGGGCCGACCTCCGCATCGAGGTCCCGGCGGGCCGGAGCGTTGCCGTGCACCTCGCGGTCGGCAAGCTCACAGCGACCAACATCGACGGCCGGCTCCGGCTGCACACGGCGAACGCCCCGGTGACCGTCAACGGCGCCCGGGGCTTGCTCGACGTCAACGTGGGCGCAGGCGACGTGCAGCTGACCGGCACCGAGGGCGAGCTCCGTGTGTCCACCGGCTCGGGCGAGGTCCAGGTCACTCGGGCGAAAGGGCGAGGGTTGTCGATCGAAACCGGCTCCGGCGACGTCGCTGCCTCGGCCCTCGAGGCGGAGCACCTCGCGGTCCGGACCGGCTCCGGCGATGTGCGGGTGACCGACGTGAAGGCTCCCCAGGTCGGGCTCGAGACCGGGAGTGGGGCCGTGACGGCCGAGCTGCACGGCGACGTGGACCGGCTCGACGTCAATACCGGCTCGGGCGACATCGCGATCACGGCGCCGGCGAGCCTGAGCGCCCGGCTCGAGATTCAAACCGCCAGTGGCGAGATCGACTCCGATTTTCCCCTTGCCGTCACCCGGGGCGGGCGCGACCACCTCCGCGGCACCGTGGGCGACGGAAAGGGAATGATCTCGGTGGAGACCGGGTCGGGCACCGTGCGCCTGCTGCGGGCCCGCTCCTGACCTGAGCGCCTCTACTTCCCCGGACTGGGCGTGACCGGCCTGCGTCCCGGGGGAAACGGCGCCTTGAGCGTCGCGCGGCTGGCGTTCTCCTTCACCTTGTACTCGTGCTTCTCGTGGATCGCCCCGAAGATCTCCAGCATGATCCGGTGGGCGATGTGCTTGCGCTGCTCCCAGGTGAGGTTGCGATCACAGAGCTCCTGGTCGTCCTTGCGAAGCTGCTGTGCCAGCTCGGGATCGCCGTACTCGGCAAAGGCCTCCAGCGCATGGCAGGCGTATTCCAGCTTGCGCTGGAGGTCGAAGCAATACGCGATGGCGAGGGCCAGCTGTTCCTCCGGCGTATCGGCCGGCTGGAGCTTGGGCGAGAGATGCGTGAGCGGCCGGTTCATCGCCATATACAGATTGCCGAGCGCCTGCTCGACTGGGGTGCCCTTGGGCATGTTCGGCTCCTGGCGTGGGTCTGAGGCGTTTGCTGCGTGCTCTAGCGATGTAGCTGCGCCCCCAGCTTGCGGGCGGCGGGACCATACACGACGTCGGACACGGCCCAGCTATCGGTCAACGAGGATAGCCAGCGCTTGGCCTCGGTGCCATCCCGGCGGCGAAACGCCAGATCGGCGAGCAGGAACCGCTGCGGCGCCATGCCGGCGAGCGGCAGGAAGGTGACGTACCATTCAGGCATCCGCACCAGTGAACGTTGGAGCAACGCGCTCGCCTGCGTGGTATCCCCGGCCAGCAACGCGAGGCGCGCGCGGAGCGAGGCGTCCAAGGTCTCGCGCAGCCCGTCGGAAGGATTGGACGATGTTGGCGCCGCCTTGAGACGCTTCAGCAGCCAGTTGACCTCACTCGAGTCCCCCCGCACGGTCGCGCCGTACACCAGGGCCTGAAACGCCTGTTGGTACTCGTGCGTCGCCGGGAGGGAGAAGTCGGGCGCCCGGCCGCGCACCGTGGCCGCCCGGGCCCAGGCGAACATCGGCGCCGCGATGCTGTCGGCCCGAAACCCCGCCAGCGCCGTCAGGACCACCCAGCTGTCGAAGGCCCGGTCGGCGGGTTCGGCCTGCCAGGCGGCCACCGCCTCGGGCCAGCGGCCGAGGCCGGCCAGGATCGCCAGCCGATAATCGGCGGCGCGGCGCCGATCGTCCGGCGTTCGGTTGGGTCCCCCGAGAATCCGCGCGACCGTGTCCGCGAGGCCCAGCTGATCGGGATCGTGAACCAGCAGGGCGATGAGGTCGGACAGAGTGTAGCGGTCGGCCAGCGCGAGGCTGTCGAGCGCTCGGGTCCGCTCTATCCCGCGGGTCCGCTTGAGGGTGATGGCGGCGACGCGCGCCGGCCGCCTGGCGTCGTCGGCCGGGATCATGCGGAGAAATCGGGCGGCCTGGTCCAGCTCGCCTCGGCGCAGCGCGAGGTCGGTCAGGTGGTCGTAGATCGGTGCGAAGGCGCTGTCCAGTGTGATCAGCCGCTCGAACGCGGGCCGGGCCTCGGTCGGCGGGTGCCCCGTGGCGGTCGCAAAATGGAAGAGCGACTCGGCCAGCCCCAGCCACGCGTCCGCATTGTTGGGATCGTCCGCTACGATGGTCTGGAACGCCGCAACTGCACTGTCGCCCTCCGAGAGCACGTACAAGCGTTGTGCATCGAGCAGGGCCCGCCACCGCGATGCAGCTTTGGGTGTGGTTGCGAGCCCCGAGCGCTCGAGCGCCGCCAGAGCCGCGGCATAGTCATGGCGCCAGACGTGCGCGACGCTGAGCCGGTAATAGGCGAGAGCGCAGGCGGAGTCGGCATCGATGGCGGCCCGGAACGCATCGGCCGCCGCGTCGAACTGCTCCCGCCAGAACCGGTTCTGGCCCTCCAGCAGGTATCCCACCGCGATCGCGGATCCGGTGGCGTCGAACAGGATGGCGCGGGAGCCCAGCGGCATCCGCTCTTGTTCCGCGAGCCCCCGGGACGCGGCCATGGCGGCCCGCCCGAGCGCGGCCGCGGTTCCGGTGCCGGCAACCGGCGCCTGACCGCGCACGATCCGCTCGCCGGATCCGGTCGCGTACAGGTCCACCCGGGCCACCCGGCCGCCGCCATCCGCGGTGACCGTGCCCGTGAGCAGGTAACGCGCGCCGCGTTGCCGAGCCCCGGCGAGCTGCTGTGGCGTCGGTGCTCCGCCGGCCGAATCCGCCAGGGCGAGTCCGTCGATGATATGGACCCCCGGCAGCCAGTCGATCGCGCCCGCGAGAAGGCCGAGGGCCGACCGGCTCGGCAGTCGCGGGTCGGCGGAGCCGTCTTGCGGGGCAGTGGGGATCACGAGCACGCCGATGGACGTCGTGTCGGCGTCGCGCGGGCGGCGAACCACCACGGCAGCGATCACGAGCGCCACCAGGCCCGCGGCCGCGACGAGCGGTCGGGTAATGCTCCGGCGGCGCGGCGGCCGGCCGTCCTGCTCGGCCGAGACCAGCGCCTCGGCGAAGTGGTGCGCCGTGGGGAAGCGGTCCGCCGGCAGCTTCGCCAGCGCCCGATGCACCGCCGCATCCACGGCCAGCGGCACCGACGGCCGCGTCGCACGGACCGCCGGCGCCGGCTCCGAGGCGTGGCGCGCCATCACGGCGTGGGGCGATCCTCCGATGAACGGGGGCTCGCCGGCCAGCATCTCGTACAGCACGCACCCCAGGCTGTAGAGATCGGTCCGGCCGTCGAGTGGACCGCCTGCTCCCCCCTGCTCGGGGCTCATGTACGCGGGCGTGCCGATCGCGAGCCCGCGCTCGGTGAAGGTATCGGCCTCGCCGCCAGCCGCCACCGCGATTCCGAAATCCGCCACCACCGCGTGACCGCCCACGAGCAGGATGTTGCCCGGCTTGATATCGCGGTGTACCACGCCCTGGGAATGGGCGTAGGTCAGCGCGTCGGCGACCTCGCGCGCGACCCGAAGCGCGTCGTCCAGCGGCAGCGGACCCTCGCGCTTGAGCCGATCGCGCAGCGACTCGCCTTCGACGAACGGCATCACGTAGTACAGCAGCCCGTCGGCGTTGCCCGAATCGTGAACCGCGAGGATATGCGGGTGGGTGAGACCGGCGGCAATGCGGATCTCCCGCAGGAACCGCTCGGCCCCGAGCGAGGCCGCCAGGTCGGGACGAAGCACCTTGATTGCGACCTGACGGTCGTGCTTCAGGTCGCGGGCGAGGTAGACCAGCGCCGTGCCGCCCCGCCCGATCTCGCGCTCGATGACATACCGGGCCGCGAGCGCCGCGGCGAGTCGGGAGCGCAGAGCTGACACGCAATAGTCCTGGAGAGATTCTGCCTACGTCGTCGAGTGCTCCCCGGTCAGTGCCTTCAGCCGGCTTTTCGCGTCGAGCACCTTGGGCCGGAGCTCGGGATCGGCGTCCTTCCACAGCCGCACGAACTTGGCGTAGTTCTCGGCGGCCTTGCCCGGCTCGCCGCGCGCCTCGTAGAGCTCGCCCAGCCGGTAGTAGGTCCGGGCGAGCCAGATGGCGTCGGAGAACATCCGGAACACGTACGGCGTGCCGATGTAGCGCTCGTAGGCCGCCACCGCCGAATCGGCTTGTCCGGCATCGTCGTAGGCCCGCCCCAGGCTTGCCAGCGCGCAGATGGTGCAGTCGCCCTGATCCTGCTGCCGGAACTCCGTGATGGCATCCCGCGGCCGTCGCTCGGCAAGGGCAATGGAACCCAGCACCCCATGTCGCTGGGGCGCGCCGAGTCGGCGGAGCCCTTCCGGCACGACCCGGTCGTATTCCGACAGCAGGGCGCGGGCCCGCTCGGGCCGGCCCGCCTCCGCATACACCAGGGCCACCTCCAGGTAAGGGCGGTCGGCCGGGTCGAACCGGGAAAGCGGCCTGCTTTGGAGCGCTGCGTCGAGCTTCTGTCGAGCTCGGTCCGGCTGTCCGCGATACCAGAAGTCGACACCCGCCTGCGCCAGCTCGAAGGTCAACGCTCGCTCAGGCAGCCCCTCTGCCTCGCTGCTTAGGGTCGCGGCCTGCAGATGAGCGTCGGCCCGGGCGAGATGGCCCTGCGTCAGGGCGAGAACCGCGAGCTCGCCGTTGGTCAGCGTCTGCCAATTCGCGCTTTCCCGCCTCGCATCTTGCATCCGCTGGATCACCCCACTGGCGCTGTCGTACGCGCCGCGGGCGGCCAGAAAGCTGGCCTCGACCATTCCGCCGTAGGGATCGGCGGGGGTCTGCTTCCGCATCGACCGGAGGGTCGTCTCCGCGCTGTCGAGGTGGCCCTGGGCCACCTGGGCCATTATGAGGCCCAGGTACGACGTCTCGTCCTTGGGCGCCGCTCGAATCGCGCGCCGCGATAGTTGGGCGGCCTCTGGGTAGTTCCGCAGTTCGGCGACCGCGAGGCCCAGGTTGGTCAGCGCGTACTGATCGTTGGGGTAGACATCGAGCAGCGAACGGTAGGCGGTGATTGCCCGGTCCCGGTCGCCATTCACATAGTTCTCGTAGGCCGCCTGGGTCAGGTAGCGCTCGCGATCGGTGAGCCGATCCCGGTGATTGTAGGCCCGGGTGAAGGCGTCGATCTGTTCGCGGCGGCGCCCGCCGGTATTGCTGAGGACCACGCCCAGCTTTCGGTAGGCCATCGCGAAGCCGGTGTCGAGCGCCACCGCTTCCTGCAGCAGGGCGATCGCGCGCTCGACGTCACCCTTGCCGTTGGCTCCGAGGGCGAGCGAATACTTGCGGAGCGCTTCGAGTGAGGGTGTGGTGACATCCTCCAACCGCTCGCCGGCCCGCACACTGCCCAACGAGCCGCCGATGCGCTGCCGCATGGCGCGGCTCAAGCGATCGATCGCGTTCAGAATCCGGGTGGAGTCGTCGGCCGTCTCGCGCAGCGCGACCAGCGCATCGCCGGACGTGGCCGCCAGCAATCGGGCCGAGATGACGAAACCGCTCCCGGCGTGAGCGACGTCGCCCGTGACGTAGGCCTTGATGCCGTCGCGGATTGCCACCTCGCGGGCGAGCGTCGGGTCGAGCGGGCCGCGGGGGTCCCGCTGCATGCGCTGGAGCACCTGCTGCACGTACTCCGGCTGCAGCACGGTCACCTTCGGCGACTGCGCCAGGTCGATGCGGAACGCCTCGGTAACGGCGCCGCCAAGTGCCGAGTCCGCCGCCGGACTCTGGAACTCGGAAACCAGGATCGGCTCACGATCCCGCAACACGCCGCGGGCGACCAGGGACCGACCGCTCAGCAGCCCGGTCGCCCATAGCCCCAGCAGGGCGAGCATAACCACGCCGAGCGCGGCGCCGGCGAGGCGGACCCGGCCGGGTCGGTTGGCCGGGGGCGTCGGCCGGACGACCACGGTCGGCGTGATCGCCGCGGTGGCCGACGTGCCCGTGCCCGGGGTCGAGACGGCTTCGAGGGCGCGCAGGAGCTCGTCGGCGCTCTGCCAGCGATCCGCGGGACGCTTCTCCAGGCAGCGCATCACGATCGCGGTCAGATCCGGCGGGACCGTCGTCCGAACCTCGCCGAGCGGCTCGGGCATCCGGCTCACGTGTGCGGCAAGCAGCTGCTGGGGTGTGCGGGCCGAGAAGGGCGGATGGCCGGCCAGCATCTCGTAGGCCATCGCGCCGAACGCGTAGATGTCCGCCCGGTGGTCGATGGTCGGATCGGCGGCCGCCTGCTCCGGCGCCATGTATGCCGGCGTTCCCATCGCTACCCCGGCCGACGTGAACCCGGTCGCCGCCGCTTGGCCGGCCGCCTCGCTCAGTGCCTTGGCGACGCCGAAATCGGTGACCATGGCGTGGTGGCGGCTGACCATCACGTTGTCGGGCTTGATGTCGCGGTGGAGCACGCCTTCGTCGTGCGCGTAGGCCAGCGCATCGGCTACGTCGCGGAGATAGCGGACGGCCTCGGGCACCGGCAGCTCGCCTTGGCGGGAGAGCTTTGCCCGGAGCGACTCGCCCTCGATGAAGGGCATGGTGTAGTAGAGCAGGTCGCCCGCGCGCCCGGCCGCGAGGAGCGGCACGACGTGGGGGTGCTGGAGCTTTGCGGCCAGATGGATCTCGCGCCGGAAGCGCTCGACGTTGATGGCTGCGGCGAGGTCGGGCGGCAGGACCTTGATCACTACCTGCCGGCCGAGTGCGACCTCTTCGGCGAGGTACACCCGGCTCATTCCACCACCGCCGAGCTCCCGCTCCAAGCGGTACGCGGTACCGAGCGCCTGCTCCAGTTGCCCGAGGAGTTCCGCCATCACCTGGCCCAAGGGGAATGCGGAAAGTATAGACGTCTCAATGAATTGGGGCTAGCGCGCCCACCCGAAAACCAAAGGGCCCGGGCGATGCCCGGGCCCTGGAAACAGTCGCGCGCGCGCTCAGGCCGGGTGCCCCGCCGCCGCGATGCCGAGCGCCTCGTCATAACTCGAACCCTGCGCCATCCGTTCGTAGAGCGTGCCGAGCGTTTCCGGCGATCCCGCCAGGAAGCGACAGCGCGCGTCACCCCGCGACCGGCATTCGACCTCCATTACGGCGACCGGTCCCTCGGAGATTCGCCCGAGGAAGTCGGCCAGGAGTCCGCAAGTCAAATGGCAGGACGGATACTCGCCTTTGGCGTCGCCCACCGCCTCGGCCCAGTCGGGGGAGTCGATGGCGAGCGTCGAGTCCCCTAGTGGCGTGACCGACAGAGTGCCCCAGCCGAGCTCCGCAAAGAACCGCCACAGGGCCTCGCCCAGGTATTGGGCGTCCAGCTCGCCGGGGCGCTCGATGCCGTATGCATCGGCGAGCCAGGCGGCAAACGCGGTGTGCAGCGCCTCGCCCCCGGCAAAGCCGGCTTCTTGGAGGTACGTGGCGGCCTGCAGTCCGGTGTCGCGCTCGAGCGACGCGCGCAGCTGCTGCAGGACTCGCGGAGCGAGGGTGACGCCGAAGCGGCCCGGTTTGAACTGAGTCATGAGTGTCGGGGCTGAGGTCACTTCAAGTTAAGGCCTACGCGCGAAAAGCAAACTGCGAACTGCGACTGCGCACCGCAGAGGCGCAGAGGGCGCAGAGTAGGATTGAAGTGGTTGAAGATTGGGATCCCAGCTCATAGACCCCCAAAAACGTTCTCTGTGCCCTCTGCGTCTCTGTGGTTCAAAATGAGCAGGGACCCGGAAGTCCCGCCGGTCATCGACCGACCCGCCGTAGCAGCTCTTCCTCGTCGATCACTTCCACCCCCAGCGTCTTCGCCTTCTCCAGCTTGCTCCCGGGCTCCTCGCCGGCGATCACGGCGTCGATCTTCTTGCTCACGGTGCCCACGACCCGGCCGCCCGCGCGCTCGATGAGCTCGGTTGCCTCGGTCCGCGACAGCGTGGGCAGCGTCCCGGTGAGGACGTAGCTCTTGCCTGCGAGCGGGCCGCCCTGCTCGACCGCGGTGGGCTCGCGAAATTGGACCCCGGCCTCGCGGAGCCGCTCGATCAGCGCCCGGTTCCGGTTTTCCCCGAAGAAATGGACCACGGCCTCGGCGATCGCGCTCCCGATGCCCGGCACGTCGTTGATCTCGGTTTCGCTCGCCGCCATGAGCGCGTCCATCGAGCCGAACCGCCTCGCCAGGAGCTGCGCGACGGTCTTCCCTACATGCCGGATACCTAGCCCGAACAGCAGGACCGACAGCGGGCGCTGCCTGGACGCGGCGATCGCGTCCACCAGCAGCGTGGCCGACTGCTCGGCGAACCGGTCGAGCTGGACCAGCCGCTCGACCTCGAGCCGGTAGAGGTCGGCGACGTCGTGGATCAGTCCCGCCGCGAGCAGCTGTCGCACCCGCTCGTACCCCAGGCCCCTGATGTCCATCGCCTCCCGGGAGGCGAAATGGACGATGCCTTCGAGCACCCGGCCGGGGCAGGACGCGTTGGGACAGTAGCGCATCGCCTCGTCGGTGGGCCGCTCGACCGGCGTGCCGCAGACCGGGCACGCGTCGGGCATCGCAAAGGGCTGCTCCGACCCGGTCCGGCGCTCGCGCAGCGGTCCCACCAGCTGGGGGATCACCTCACCCGCGCGGATCACCTCCACCCAGTCGCCGATCCGGATGTCCTTCTGGGCGATCAGGTCTTCGTTGTGCAGCGTGGCCGCCGACACGGTCACGCCGCTCACCTCGACCGGCTCGAGCTCGGCCCAGGGGTTGAGGGCGCCGGTGCGCCCGACATTGATCCGGATGGCCTTGAGCCGGGTGACCGCCACCTCCGGCGCGAACTTCCGCGCGATGGCCCACCGGGGCTCGCGATCACCCACCACGCCCAGCTCCGCGTGGAGGGCGAGCCGATCGACCTTCACCACCACCCCGTCAGCCTGGAAGGGCAGGGTGGGCAGCACGGCCTCCAGCTCGAGCACGCGTTGCTTGACCGCGGTGAGGTCGGCGTGGTACTCCCGGTGCGGCTCGACCTGGAAGCCCCAGCTCTCGAGCAGCCCCAGCCCCTGCCGGTGGGTTTTCACTTCCAGCTTGCCCTGAATGGTCTCGATCTGGAAGGCGAACATGCGGAGGCGCCGCTGCCGGGTGATGTTGGGATCGAGCTGGCGGAGGCCGCCGGCCGCCGCGTTCCGCGGGTTGGCGAACAGCGGCTCGCCTTCCTTTTCGCGCTGCCGGTTCACCCGGGCGAACGCGTCGTACGACATGTAGACCTCACCCCGGATCTCCATCAGGGGAGGATGGCCGGTGCCCTTGAGCACCAGGGGGACGTCGGGAATCGTCTTCAGGTTGGCGGTGATGTCTTCGCCGATGATGCCGTTGCCGCGAGTGGCGCCCACGGTGAGACGGCCCCGCTCATACGTGAGGCTCACCGCGGCCCCGTCGATCTTGACCTCGGTGGTGTAGCCCGCCGTCAGGGTCTCCGACACCAGCCGTGCGTTCCGCTGCTCCCAGGCCTCCAGCTCCGCGTCCGAAAATGCGTTTGCCAGCGACAACATGGGGCGACGGTGCCGGTACTTGGTGAGCGCGCTCGCGGGCGGGGCGCCGACCCGCTGGGTGGGACTGTCCGGGGTGAGGAGCTCCGGGTGGGCGGCCTCCAGCGCCTGGAGCTCGCGGAAGACACGATCGTACTCCGCGTCGGAGATCTCCGGCGCGTCGAGCACGTAGTAGGCGTGATTGGCGCGTTCGATCTGGCTGCGCAGCTCGTCCGCCCGGGCGGCGAGCTCGGCCGCCGCGCCGACGGTCACCGGGCCGCGGCCTCCTGGGAGAGCACGGTCATGGCCACGCCCACCAGGCGATCGACTTCGGCGGTGCTGGCTCGCGCGAGGGCGCCCTCACCCCAGGGTTCCTCCTTGGCGGCGAACCCTTCCAGCAGGCGACGGAGAAACCCGATCAGCGCGGCGCGCTCGCGGTCGGCGGCGCGGCCCACCGGGTCCTCGCCTCGCCGCAGCTGCAGCCGCTCGAAGCGGTGCGCGTTGCGGAGCGCCTTTGCCGTGAGGCTGGCGACCACCTGGCAGAAGTGCACGTCCGCTTCGGTGAAGGCCGGACCATCCCGAAACGTGCGGAGGAAGATCGCGCCGATGGGAGCCCCTCGCCACGTGATCGGGATGACGGTGATGTTCTTGACCCGGCGCGAGGCCAGCGAATCGTGCGCGTGGCGCAGGGCCGGGTCGCTGGCCACGTCGGGAATGAAGACCGTCTGTCCGGTCTCGAGGGCGCGCCTCAGCTCCGGGTAGCGGGCCAGGTCCACCACATAGTTCCGGATGCTGGGGTCCTCGTAGCTCGCCACCAGGCGCACGGTCTCGCCACCCCGCTCGGCCAGGAAGATCGAGCAGCGGTCCAGGCCGAACGCCTCACCCAAGCGGCGAGTGACCGCCTGGACCACGTCCACGAAATGCAGCGAGCCGGCGATCTCCTGGAGTATCTCCACCACCGCCAGGAGGTGCCGCTTCTCCTGCT
The DNA here is from genome assembly GCA_035644115.1 of Gemmatimonadales bacterium. Lineage (GTDB taxonomy): Bacteria > Gemmatimonadota > Gemmatimonadetes > Gemmatimonadales > GWC2-71-9 > DASQPE01. The sequence goes on along the minus strand of DASQPE010000276.1, from coordinate 1,176 downwards.
CCAGCGTCTCGACTCGTGCCTGCAGGCGTTCGACCTCGTCGGTTACCGGTGCTGACGCCATGACCACATCCCGGAAGGGGTGAAGGTACCGTACGATTATAAGGGACCACCCATCGCGCTGGGAGCCGTGTTCGATTCTTGCCGTCCCCTCTCAACTTCGCGACATGTCGCGAAGGTTGACGGGGCTCTCCGCCGCGGAGTAACGTAGGGCGTGAGGAGGTGGGCCATGGCGGACGCCGAGGGACCAGACGAGACGCCGGACCGGGAACCGGCCGACTCCAGCTGGGGCGGGACGACATTCGTAGCGGGGGTGGTGCTCGGGGCACTCATCGGGGCCGGCATCGCGTTGCTGGTCGCGCCGGTCAGCGGAGCGGTCACCCGCCGACGGCTGGGGGTGCGCGCCCGCGAATTGGGCGATCGGGCCCGCGAAGGCCTCGAAGAAGCCACCCACCGCGCGCGCCGCGATCTGTTGCGCCGGCGGAAGCGATTGCAGTCCAAGCTGGACCGGCTGACCGAGGACCCGCTTTAACCGTTCGGGGCGCGATCCTTCTTGCTGGCGATTTTCTGGAGCAGCGCCGCGGCCTCCTGCTTGAACCGCGGGTCTTCGAAGTCGCGGATCGGCAGGGTGTCGATGGTTTCGAGCTGGGTCCGGGCGTCTGCATAGCGCTTGCGGTCTACATAGACCCGTGCCAGGTCCAGCCGGTGGGTGATTCGGGTCGAGTCCAGTTGCACAGCCCGCTCGAGGTTGGTGATCGCGGCGTCCCATGACGCCTGGCCGAAGATCTCCCCGCCCAGAAACGAGCGCGCGAAGAAGCGGCTGAAGCCCGACAGGCGCATGACCTCCGCGTTCCAGCGGCCGAGCAGGTGGTAGGCCCCGTCGTGACGGGGGTCGAGCTCAATGGCGCGGAGCGCCTCCTTCCGGACCTCGCCGGCAAGCCGGATGCGTTCTTTCTTGCCCTTGGTCAGCGCGGTCTGGCCGATGGCGCGCGCGAGCAGGAAGTGCCCGTCGGCGCCGAGACTGTCGGTCGCCACCGCGCGCCGGGCGTCCTGCTCGGCCCGGGCAAAGAGTGAGTCGCGCTCGGGGCTTTTCACCGAGTCCGGCGTCTCCACTCCCAGCGTGATGAGCGCGAGCGCGGCGCGCCAGTTCGCCTCGTAGCTGGTCGAGTCCACCGCCAG
>DASQPE010000275.1:0-7724 GCA_035644115.1 Gemmatimonadales bacterium | reverse complement strand
TCGAGCTCGCTCTCGCCGGCATCGACCGCCTTGGCGAACGGCGGGTCCAGCAGGTCGACCTCCCACACCGGAGCGGGCGCCGCGCCAACGGGGCCCTTGGACTCAGCCTTCTTCCCTGCCTTGGCGCGGGCGGACAGGCGGACAGGCGGGCGGGCGGACAGCGGCTCCGCTGCAGCCGGTGACCCCGCTGCGTTTGTCCGCCTGTCCGCCTCCTCTGCCTGCCCGCCTGCCCGCCCGCCTGGCCCCTTGCCCGGCTTCAACGACGGCGCGCCAGCCCTGCCTGCCTCGAGCCGTTGCAATGGATGCCACGCGAAGGTCACCAGGGTCAGCGCGGACAGCGCAAGGAAGCCGAGCAGCACCGCGCCCGCGACCCCGATCCGGTCCGCGACGACCTCGGCGAGCATTCCGGGCAGCAGCCCCGCCAGTCGCGCGGGCAGACTTCGCTGCTCGACATCGGGGACCAGATCCAGATAGCCGACCCGACTCAGCACGCCGACGAGGTAGGGCAGCAGCAGGCTCAGCCCGACGAGGAGGACGGCCGCCCGCTTCATGTCGAGTCGCCCGAGCCGCTCGAAGCCGGCCAGCGCGAGCCCGAGCCCGAGCAAAGCGAGCCCGACTGCGCCGGCGCCGAGGGCGTGCCAGAGCGTGTGGCCGATCCAACTGCCGACCGGTCCAGTGAGCCCGAACGGCAGGAGGGTGAGCCCGACGAACACGCCAAGTACCAGCGCCGTGACGGCGCCGAGCCGGCGGCGGGAGTCGGCGGTCATAACGGCTGGGGTTGGGGCTGCGGCGGCGCGGGCTGGGACTGCAGCTGCGGCGCGAGAGTGACCCGCCGCTCATGGAAGTGGGGGAGCACCGGATAGGCATCGAGCCGGGCCGCATCGAGCACGTCGGCGCCGAACCCGAGCCGCACGAGCTCGCGGCCGGCGCGGCTGTAGGACAACGGGCGCTCCCAGTTGTCACCGTAGCGCCGGACCAGGTCCAGGCTCGCCAGCGCCGCATCGTTCAGGCCCTTGCGGGGTTTCCGACCGCCCAGCGCCTCGACAGCGAGGCGACCGGCACAGTAGGCATCGTCCAGACCGAAGGCGCTGTCCCGCCCGGAGCAGAGAATCACCACGTCGCGGCGCTGTTCCAGCGCTTCGCGGGCCCGTTCGCCGGCCGCCGTCAGGTTGACGGCACCGGCCACGTATACGGCGGCCGCGCCCTGCGCCGCCAGGAGCGCCCTGGTGCCATTGGTGGTGGTGACGACGATCGTCTTTCCCTTGACCGCGTGCTCGGTCATCTCGAGTGGGCTGTTGCCCAGCGCGAACCCGGGGATCCGGACGCACTTCTTCTCGCCGGCGAGCAGGACGTCGGCGCTGCCGATGGTCTGCGCCAGACGGAGCGCTTCTTCCGTAGAGGCAACCGGGATGAGGGCACGTGCCCCATGATAGAGCGCCGCGCACATGGCGGTGGTGGCCCGGAGCACGTCGATCACGAAGATCGTGCGTCCCTGGACGTCCGCGGGTCCGACCCCTATCGGCGAAAACCAGACGTCGAGCTTCATCAGTCCGGCTGCAGGAGGTGGGACTCGCGCTCGAGAAACCGGGTGTCCACTGTGCCGGCCACGAAGGCGGGATGGCGAATCACCCGGCCGAGGAACGGGATGGTGGTGGTTACGCCCTCGAGGATAAAGCTGTCCAGCGCCTGCCCCATGCGCGACAGCGCTTCCTGGCGCGTGTTTCCGTGCACGATCACCTTGGCCAGCAGAGAATCGTAGTAGGGCGGCACGGTATAGCCGGCATACACATGGGTATCGACCCGTACCCCTGGACCGCCCGGCGGATGATACGCCGTGATCAAGCCCGGCGAGGGCTGAAAGTTCCGGTAGGGATCTTCGGCGTTGATGCGGCACTCGATGGCATGGCCCCGAAGCCGGGTGCCGTCGCCTCGATAGCTCACGGGCTCCCCCGCCGCGATCTGGATCTGTTCCTTCACCAGATCGAAGCTCGTCACCATCTCGGTCACCGGGTGCTCGACCTGGATCCGGGTGTTCATTTCCATGAAGTAGAAGTTACCCTCCGGATCGAGCAGAAACTCCACCGTCCCGGCGCCCTGATACTCGATGTTCGACGCGAGCGCAACGGCCGCCTCTCCCATTCGGCGGCGCAGCCCGACGTCGAGCGCGGGGCTCGGGCTCTCCTCGACCAATTTCTGATGGCGGCGCTGGACCGAGCAGTCCCGCTCGCCCAGGTGCACCACTTTCCCCTGGCAATCGCCCAACACCTGGATCTCGATGTGCCGGGGATGCTCGAGGTACTTCTCGACGTAGACGGAGCCGTTGCCGAATGCCGCCAGCGCCTCGTTCTGCGCCAGCCCGAACAGCTCGGAGAATTGCTCCAGACCCTGGGCGATGCGCATCCCCTTCCCGCCGCCGCCGGCCGTCGCCTTGATGATGACGGGAAATCCGATCTCCTCGGCAAACCGCAGCGCCTCGTCCGGATCGTCGATGGTGCCGGGGGAGCCAGGAACGGTGGGAACGCCCGCCTCCTGCGCCAGCCGGCGGGCGGTGGCCTTGTCGCCCATCAGCCGGATCTGCTCGCCGGTCGGACCGATGAAAGTGATGTTCGAGGCCCGGCAGGTGTCGGCGAACTCCGCGTTCTCGGCCAGGAAGCCGTACCCCGGATGGATCGCGTCGGCTCCGGTGATCTCGGCAGCGGCGATGAGGTTCGGGATCTTGAGGTAGGAGAGGCGGCCGGGCGGCGGCCCGATGCACACATCGTCGTCGGCAAAACGGACGTGCAGCGATTCCCGGTCGGCCTCGCTGTAGACGGCCACGGTCTGGAGTCCGAGTTCCCGGCACGCGCGGATGACCCGCAGGGCGATCTCCCCGCGGTTCGCGATGAGGACCTTCTTGAGCATCAGGGGGTCAGGTCGAGCGACCGGCCGGCGCTGGCGTCCCCGGTCACGTCGGAGAACGTCCGGTCCGAGGCCGAATCCACCCCCGAGACCCGGAGCGCGAACTCGCTCGGGTTCGAGGAATAGAACAGCGCGCTCTCGTAGGTGACCATCCCGTCCTTGTACCACTTCATGAGCGACTGATCGAACGACTGCATGCCGTAGGACACCGTGCCCTGGGAGATCAGGTCGGGGATGTTCAGCGCCTTCTCGATGTCGCGGATGTTGTCCGCCACCGCCGCCGTATTGATGAGCACTTCGGCGGCAGGCACCCGGCCCCGCCCATCCTTGCGCGGCACCAGCCGGAGGCAGACCACGGCCGCGAGCGCGGTCGAGAGCAGCGACCGGATCTCCTGGTGCTGATGCGGCGGATAGAACGAGATGATGCGATTGATGGTCTGGGTCGCGTCGGTGGTGTGGAGCGTGGAGAACACGAGGTGGCCGGTATCGGCAGCCTTGAGCGCGGTGTCCAGCGTCTCCATGTCGCGCACCTCCCCGATCAGGATCACGTCGGGGTCCTGGCGCAGCACGTGCCGCAGCGCGGCGCCGAACGAAAGGGTGTCGCTGCCCACTTCCCGCTGCGAGATGTTCGATTGCACGTCGCGATGGAGGAACTCGATCGGATCCTCGATGGTGATGACGTTGCAGCGGCGGTGCTGGTTCACGTGGTGGATCATCGAGGCCAGCGCGGTCGACTTGCCGGATCCGGTAATGCCGGTCACGAGCACGATGCCGCGGGGCTTGAGCGAGACCTCCTCCAGAATGGGAGGGAGATTCAGCTCCCGGATCGTCTTCACTTCGTAGGGGATGGCCCGGAACGCAAAGGCGAGCGTGCCACGCTGCTGATAGATGTTGGTCCGGAACCGCCCGACCCCAGGGACACCGATGGCGAAGTCGGCCTCCTTCTTTTCGGCAAACTCCTTCACCTGCCGCGGCGTCATGACCTGCTCCGCCAGCAGCTTGAGGTCCTCCGGTTTGAGCGGGCTCATCTCCAGCGTGGCGAGATCGCCATTGACCCGCACTGTCGGCGCCCGACCCACCTTGAGGAGGAGGTCGGACCCGTTGCGCTGGATCATCTGCGCGATGGCCTGCTTGAAGTTGAACGCCGCAGGGGCGGTCGTGCCGGTCGAATCAGCCATTCGGATCCACCCTGAAGAGCACTTGTCCAAACTCCACCGGCTGGGAATCCTCGACGCTCACCTCGCGGACCACCCCGGCGATCTCCGCCTCGATCTCGTTCATGATCTTCATCGCTTCGATGATGCAGACGGTCTGCCCCGAGGAGATCCGGCTCCCTACCTGCACGTAGGGCTCGGCACCCGGCTCGGGCGACCGGTAGAAGGTGCCCACCATCGGTGAGCGGATCTCCTTGAGCGCGGCCGGGGCGGCGCCCGCGGGGGGTCCACCGGCCGCGTGAGCGTCGAGGCCCGGTCCTCGCGGCGCCGCCCCGGTCGGATGCACCAGCGGCGCGGCATGGGCGCTGTTCGAGGTGCGCGTGATGACGATGCCGGTCCCGAACCAGCCCTTGACCTCGATGGACCCGATCTCGGGCGACTCGCGGAGCAGCTGGGCCAGTTTCCGGACGTCCTTGAGATCGATGGACTTGATTCCGGGCACGTTCTGGAGCAGCTCTGCGAGCTCCTGCATTTCCTGAGGGGTCATAAGTGCTCGGGGGGCCTCACACGAGTTCGACTAGTTCCGTTCGGTTGTCCGACAGACACTCGGGTCCGTCGGGGCCGAGGTAGACGTCGTCTTCCAACCGCACTCCGCCCCAGCCCGGAAGATAGATCCCCGGCTCTACCGTGACTACAGCGTGGAGCGGGAGGGGCGCCTCGGCCGTCGGGGCGACCCTGGGCGCCTCGTGCACCTCGAGCCCGAGCCCGTGACCGAGCGAGTGCCCGAACGCATCGCCGAAGCCGCGCTCGGCGATCACCGCACGGGCGAGGGCGTCGCCCTCCCGTCCTGTCATGCCGGCTCGCAAGTGGTCGAGCGCCCGGCGCTGCGCGGTCTCCACCAGCTGGTACACGGCCCGCTGTCGTTCGTCGGCCCGGCGGCCCACGACCACGGTTCGGGTGAGGTCGGCGCAGTAGCCGTCCACCTGAGCGCCGAAGTCGAGCAGCAGCCAGTCGCCCGCCTCCAGGACCCGGCCGCTGGTGCGGGCGTGAGGCAGCGCGGAGCGGGGCCCGGAGGCGACGATGGTCGGGAATGGGTGCCACTCGCTGCCACCGCGGCGCAGGGCACCCTCGAGCGCGGCGGCGATCTCCCGCTCGGTGCGACCCGGACCGATCTCCGGCAACACCTCCGCGAGCGCATCCTGCGCCAGCGACGCCGCGCAGCGAATCGCCCTGACCTCGTCGGGGTCCTTGGCGGCCCGCAGTCGCTCGACCAGGTCGACCGTCGGCACCACCCGCCCGCGGGTCGCCCCGCTCACCCGTTCCGCGTCCCGGATGGTGAGCGATTGCGCTTCCACCCCGAGCGCCTCGAGCGGCACTTCGGCGAGCTCCTTGCCGAGCCGCTGCCACACGCTCACCGGGTCGACATCGACCCGGGCAGCCTCACCCACCTCGCGGGGGGCCTGGGTCGCGTAGCGAAAGTCGGTAACCAGCACGGCATCGCTCGGCCGCACCAGCAGCAGACCGGCCGAGCCGGTGAAGCCGGTCAGGTAGCGGATGTTGGGCAGATGGGTGACGAGCAGCCCATCCACCCCCTCGGTCGCGAGTGCCGCGCGAACGCCGCGCTGGCGCGCGGCGCGCGAATCAGGCGGCACGGAGCCGGCCGACGAGCGCGTGCAGCGCGAGTACGTAGCTCTGGGCGCCGAACCCCGTCACCAGGCCGAGCGCCAGGTCGGCCAGCACCGAGTGACGCCGTTCCGGCTCCCGCGCAAAGATGTTCGATAGGTGCAGCTCGACGAACGGGACTCGTACGGCGAGAAAAGCGTCGCGGAGGGGCAGGCTCGAGTGAGACAGCGCGGCGGCGTTGACCAGCGCGCCGTCTACCCGGCCGCGCAGGCCCTGCACCGCATCCACCAGAACGCCCTCGTGATTCGACTGGGTCCACTCGATGTCGGTGCCCAGCCGGGCAGCCTCCGCTCGCACCAGCTGTTCGATTTCGGCCAGCGTGGTCCGTCCGTAGACCTCGGGCTCCCGCGTCCCCAGCAGATTGAGGTTGGGGCCGTTGAGGACGGCGACGCGCATTCAGCGCTTCAGGCTCTGGAGCCAGGCGTGAAACTGGTCGAGATCGTCGCCCCGGCGGCCGGCGGTGGTTCGTCCGGGCGGCGGCGGGGGCCCTCCGGTGGCGCGGGGGGCGGTGCCGAAGAAATCGTCGAAGGACGCCGGGCCGCCGCCCGCCGAAGCCGGCTGGGCGTCGCCGGAACCGCGCATAGCGGGCGAGACCGGCGGCGGCTCGTCGCCGAATACCGACCCGAGAGACAGGGGCTCGCCCGCGGGGCGAGTGGCCGAGGCCTCCTCGGGAGCCGGCTCGACCGCGGGCGGCTCGACACGGGCCGGCCAGCGCGCCGGTGTATCCTCAGGGCGCGCGGCCAGCAGCGCCTGAAACAGCGCCGCCACCGACTGGCCGCCGGTGTCGCGGGCCGCGTAGGCCGGGCGGGGCGGCGGAGCCACCGCCGCCGCCTGGCGCGCCTCCAGCTCCGCGACGCGGGTCATCAGATGGGGTGCGTCGGGGCTGCGTCGCACCAGCTCGCGGTAGACCGTGAGTGCTTCCGCCAGATGTCCCTGCCGCAGGAACACTTCGGCCATGGTCTCGGTCACCACCAGCTCCGGCTCGGCGACGGCAGGAGCATCTCCCAACTCGTCGATCGCCCCGAGCACCGGTTGGGGGTCCGGCGCGACCGCCGTTCGGTCAGCCTCCGCTGGGGGCTCATCGAGAGCGTAGAACTCAGCGGTGCGTCCTCCGCGGCCGGCCGGGGGCGACTTCGCCTCGACCGGCTCCGGCGGGGGGAGCGTGGCCGGCTCCAGCTCGTAGCCGTCGATGTCGCTCAAGGCCGAGGTTATCGGCTCGGGCGGCGCCAGATCCCGGCGCAGATCGTCGATGCTTCCCCGTGGCGTGCCGGTCACGTGGGCCATCAGGTCGTCCAGGGCGCTGGGCGACTGATACTCGGTGTGACCGGACGGGTTCAGCACGATCTCCTCGCGGTGCTCGATCCCGAACTCATCGAACTCAGGAGACGGCACAGAGGGGATCGCAGGCTCGTCAGGCGGCTCGAGCTCATCCAGCGGCAGCGGACTGTCTGCCTCCAGCTCCTCGAGCGGCAGCGGATCGGCGGAGGGAGCCACCTCATCCGGCTTGGCGACCCAGCCGATGTACTCCACCGCGGCTACCTCTTCCGGCTTGGGCGGCTCCGGAGTGGCCTCAAATGCCTCCGGCGGCGCCGGCGGCTCCTCGATTGTGAGAGCCTCGGTCTCCACGGTGTCCACGTGCGCCACCGCCGCCCCTTCTTCGACCGCTACCGCCGCTGCTCCCGGCACGGCCGAGCTGCCTTCCGCCTGCTCCCGTTGCAGCTCGCGAATACGTTCGAGCTGGTCCCTCGCCTCGTCGTTGCTTCGATCCACGACCAGCAGGGTCTCGAGCCAGCGCTCGGCTTCGTCGTAGCGGATCAGCCGCTCGGTAATGTCGGCCAGCGCCTTGAGCGCGATCACGTTCTCGCCATCGAGCCCCAGCACATGGGTGAACGCGCGCTCGGCGGCCCCGAGGTCGTTCAGATCCCAGTGGCAGCGGCCGAGCACGATGTTGGCGGGGATGTAGTCGGGGTGCTTCTCGAGACCGGGCGT
>DASQPE010000274.1:0-4835 GCA_035644115.1 Gemmatimonadales bacterium | reverse complement strand
CTCGACGCCGCCACGTACGTCTGCCTGCTCTCCCACGACCCCAAGTTCGACGAGCCCGCGCTCGAGATTGCGCTCCGATCGCCGGCCGCCTACATCGGCGCGATCGGCTCCCGGAAGACCCAGGCGGGCCGGCGCGAGCGGCTCAAAGCGGCGGGCTTCGGCGACGAGGAGCTGGCCCGTGTCCGGGGTCCGATCGGCCTGGATCTCGGCGGCCGGCAACCGGCCGAGACAGCCCTCGCGATCCTGGCGGAGATGACGGCAGTGCGTTACGGAGGCACGGGGAAACCGATGGGGAGCGGTGACAGGTAAGAGGTAAGAGGTGAAAGGTGAGAGGTGAACGTGAAAGGGGAGCTCCGATGATCTGAGGAGCTCCCCTCTTACCTCTCACCTCTCACCTCTCACCTCTCACCTCTCACCTACTCATCGCAGACGGGCACCCCTTCCTGGTCCGCAATCCGGCGGTGGGCTCTGGTCGCCGGGCGCTGCGGCACGGTGCCGCCCCAGATGACGCAGCTCCGCCCCGCCAGCAGATCGTAGCTCGCCTCCGCCGCCCAGCCTTCGCTGCTCGCGAACAGCATCCGCACCCGCACGCCCGGCTGCCAGCCATACTGCAGCGCCATCGGCTCGATCCGACGGGCGTAGGTGTACTGGACCTTGCGGTACGCGTCCTGGGAGATCGCGAGCTGCATGAGGTTGGTCGGCATCATGGTCATCGCGAAGCGGGCCAGCGTCTGCTCCGGCGTCTCGCTCCCGTAGAGCACGGAACGCCCAAGCGCTTCGCCATCGGTCTGGCCGTCGCAATAGACCGTTCCGGGCTTGCCCCAGTGGCGGGCCGTCGGGGTGATGGCGTCGGGCACCGAGCCGACGTAGACCGCACAATACTCGTCCGGCGCGAGCGAGTCCGCAGCGAGGGCTGCCCACCCCCACTTGTTCGCCCACACCACCCGCACCGTGGTGCCTGCCGGTCGGTGGTAGTCGACGGCGGCGGGCTCGCCCGAGTAGGTCCGTTTGAGCCGGAACATGCGCGCCTGGGCATACTTGAACCGCTCGAGCGCCTGGCGAACCTCGCTCTCCCGCATGTGGGCCAGCAGCGGCCGTTTCGCTTTCTCTCGGGAATGCGACTCGGGACCGACCCGGGTCCGCGCGGCCAATCGCTCGGTCGATGCCTCGACTGGCGACACTCCGGTACTGGCGCCGGCATCGGCCCGCGCGAGCGCGCTGTCCGGCCGGCCCGCCGCCGGCAAGGCGCCGGTCCAGGGCGTACCCACCCAGCCGGCATCGAGTCCGGAACCCTTGCCACCGCGGCACCCGCATACCAGCGCGACACAGATGCCGGACGCCGCAAGCCGCGCTCTCCATGCTGCCAACATCCTGCCTCCTCATGCTCCCAGCAATCGGGGAGAAGCCCTCGACTAGAGCGGACTATCGGCGGTGGGGCCGTAAACGCTGGGCAGCGGCACGTCCTGCAGCCTCAAATAGACCGTGAGCTGCCCGCGATGATGGATCATGTGGTTCAGCAGGAACGTCCGGAGCGCCGCAACACGGGGAACCGTGAAAATGGTCTTTCCCCCCCGCTTGAGGCTCCACGGAACCATGAACTCCGCATCCCCGGAAGTCGCCGTGATCGCGTCGTGCGCCTGGCGGACGTTCTCATCCAGCCGGGCCAGCATTCGCTCGCAGCTCTCGAACCGGGAGGGCGCATACTTTTCCCCGCCCGGCGGGGCGGGATCAAACGACTCCGAGCTCAGAATCCGCGGTACAAACCGCGGCAGATCAACGAGATGGCACGCAAGCTCCCCGAGGGAACGCGACTTGGCGTGCGGCTTCCAGTCAGCCTGGGCCGCCGGTAGTCGCTCCAGCAGGAGCCGAGTGGTTCCCATCTCGTGCTCGAACTCCGGAAGGATCGATTCCTTGATCGCCATCCCACCCGCCCGCCGAGGTCACACTATTTGTTGGGGGTAGCTTTATCGTACAGTGGGGGAACCCCATCCGCCAGAGAGGCGCGGCCGCCTCACCGACTGTGGCTCGCTTCCTGCCCCCGGTCCCGATATCAGTTCGGCCGGAGTGCCAGGTCCAGGTCCTGGCGCTCGATCTCGTGCTGACCCGGCTCGGGCCGCCGAGTGGACGCGGGCGCCTCGCGCCAACCAGCCACGCTCAGCACCTCCGCAGTCAATTGGTTCACGGCGTCGGTTTCCGCTCCTGCAGCGGCGGTGCCCGCTGCCAAGTCAAGCCAGGCCAACGCCTCTTCGTACGCGTAGCGCTGGCGTGCGGCCCCGCTGGCCCGAATCGACGCGCGGTACGCCAGGGCGCGATCGCCACCGATCTCAGCGTGGCGGGCAATCTCGCCGGGCAGACTCGTCGCCCCTTCGGCCTCGACCAGGAGCTCGAGCGTGCGCCCGATCGCGCGATGAAGCTCGCGCCGCCGGGACGTAGTGAGCGCATCCTGCACCACCCGTGCGATGACCGGATGGGTGCAGCGATACGTCGCGCTCTCCTCCTCGACCAGGCGGCGCTCGGTCAACTCGTCCGCGATGGTCGCCGCCCGGAGCCGCGAGATGCCGTGGATGTGCGACAGCAGGTCGGTGCTGCTCCCGCCGCCGGCGACCGCGATCGTGATCAGGACGTCGTGCAGGTCGGGCGGCAGGGTTTCGATCCGCTCGGCGATGGCATCGTGTACGGTCGGCGACATCGACATCACGCCGGTGTCGGCCGCTGCGGGAGCGGCCAGCCACTCACCCGACGCGGGATCGGTGGTGAGCCACCCCTGCGCAAAGAGAGTCTTGAGCAGCTCGACCACGTAGAAGGGGTTGCCCCGGGTCACCTCATGCAGCCGGCTCGCCAGCCGGCGGCCGGCGGTAGGAGCAGTCACGTGACCCATCTCCCGGACCATGTCCCACAGCTCGTCTTCGCTGAGCGCGGCGAGCGTGACGACGGTCGTGCGGGGCTTGACCCGTAACGCCCGGCAGAGCCGGGCCGCTGGCGCGTCCCGGCGCAGCTCGCCGAGCGTGAGCATGCCGCACCACAGGACGGGCGCGTCTTCCAGCCGGCGGGTGAGAAAATGGAGCAGGTTGCAGCTGTCGCCGTCGCACCATTGAAGATCGTCGATCGCCAGGGCCACCGGTTGCTCGGCGGCCATGGCGAGGAGCAGTTGGGCGACGGCCTCGAACAGGCGCCAGGCGTCAGCGGGCGAGGGCGGTGGGGTGACATCCGCCAACCCCCGGAAGCGTTGCCGCAGCTCCGGCAGCAGCCGGGCGGCCTCGGCCAGCCATTCGGGATCGGTTCCGGAGAGCCCCGGCGCGTCGAGCGCCTGACGCAGCGCTTCGACCACCGGTCCGTACGGGACGCCCGCCCGGGCGTCGTAGCCCCGCGCACGAAGCACGGTCCCCGTCTCGGCCCCGACCCAGCGGAAGAACTCATCCGCGAGCCGTGATTTGCCGACGCCCGCCTCGCCTTCGATGAGCACCACCCGCCCGCCCCCCCGCCGTGCACCGCGCCACGCCTTTCGCAGCGTCTCGAGCTCCCCGCCCCGGCCGATCAGCCGGCATTCGAACGCCGGAACCCGGACGTACCACTCGTCGGTGATCGGCCGGACCGGCCGCGCGGCGGCATCGGCTTCGATCCGGCGGACCAGCTGGACCAGGGCCCGGCTCGGCGCCGCGCCGAGCTCGCCCTGCAGTCGAGCGCGAAAGTCGCCGAAGCGGGCCAACGCGGCGGCCCGGTCTCCCGAGAGGTACAGCGCTTCGACCAGCAGCCGAGCCGGCTCGTCCGACAGCGGCTCTACCGCAAGCCACCGGTCCGCGTGGGCAATGGCGTCGCGCCACTGCCACTTCGCCATCGCCGCCCGGGCCAGCTGCCCGAGCACTTCGCGAAAGCGCCGGAGCAGCTCGTCGCGCTTTCGCGCCACCCATTCGTCGAAGGCGGGGGAATTCCGGATGACGAGGCCACTCAGGAAGTGGGTGACCTCGAAGGCCGCGGCGGCGGGAGGATCGCGCTCGGCGGCCACGAGGAATCGCCGCACGTCGCAGTCGACCAGGCCGTCCAGCTGAACGGAGTCCCGGGTGACCTTGAGCGGCGGTCCCACGACCTGGCGCAGCTGTTTGACCGCCTGTCGTAGCGAGGCCCGGGCGGCGGCGTCCGGGTGCTCACCCCACAGCAGCGACGCCAGCAGCTCGCGTGGCTGCGGACCGGGCTCCAGCGCGAGATAGGCCAGCAGGGCGAGGGGCTTGGCGCCGAGCGACACACCGGTTGGGGCCCCGTCCACCGCGGCAGCGGGGGAACCGAGCAACGTCAGAGAGGTGCGGGCCAAGCGGTGCTCCACGGGGGAAGCCCGAAGCTATCGCGGATTCACGCCAGGGCAAGAGCCGATTCACGCTGGTTTCACGGTGCTCGGTGAAATTGCCTCCGTCACTCGATCCAATTCGCTCTACCCTGCCGAGCAGCGCTAGACCGCGCTGGAACCCGTCCCTGCGAAAGCAGCGGCCCGCCAAGGAGCTACCGTGTCGAACCCGAAGGAGCAGGTCCGCATCCAGCTCACCCCGGAGCAGAAGGCGCTGGTTAAGAACGTGACCGGCAAGGAGCCCGAAGTAGTCGAGCTCAGCGTGACCGAGCTGGAAGAGCGAATTGCCCCTATGCGCATGTAGTAGCCCGGAAACCCTGTTATCACCCGTTACGGAGGCACTATGTCGAATCCCAAGGAGCAGGTCCGGATTCAGCTTACCCCGGAGCAGAAGACCCAGATCAAGAACGCCACTGGGAAGAACGCCGAAGCGCTCGAGCTGAGCGTGTCCGAGCTCGAGGAGCGCATCGCGCCCTCCGGCATCGTTACCCACAAGCCC